>JAFIFR010000143.1 GCA_020831935.1 Alkalimonas sp. | reverse complement strand
TCACTGCTTTGCCGTCTGGTTTCCGCGGTATGGCGGCGCTCATGCGTCCTTGAGCTGGTGGTAAAGTCGCCGCTTGGTTGTTGCCTTGGGCGACGCCACTCTCTGGTGGGGCTGGCAGGGCCTCGCACTTCACGGGTATGACTTCTGGGCCTTGGATCGTATTGGTGGCTCAATGTTTCCCGGCGATAGACCACACCACGACGGTGTACCGGGTTGTGCTGCCAGCGCTGGCCATGGTGAATATGCACCACCCGCCTTGGGTAATAACGTGGTGGGTGGTAGAAGTGATGGTGATTGACGATCACATGACGGTGATGCCAATGGAAACTGCTGAAGTAAAAACGTGGGCTGACCCGATAAGATGGGCTCCAGTAAAATGCACTGTAGCTGTAGGAAGCGCCAGGGTAGTGCCAATAATAGGGCGGATGATGCGGCCACCACCAGTCGCCATAGACCACGCGGGTGTTGTAATAGGGCACATAAATCACTTCTCGCTGGCGTGGCTCAATGATAATGACTTCCTGTTGCTGCTCGACCTCGCGCTGGACGACGATGTGCTCGACGTCATCCAGAGCGCCATGGGCGTAGGCACGCTGCCGTAGCTGCTGAATGCTCAGCATCACCCAGGCTTCATCGGTTAAAAAGATTTCGCCCAGTTGCTCCAGCCATTCCAGATCGTCACTCATGCGCTGCAGTAAATCAGGGAAGGCGACCAGGGCTTTGACACTGGGATCCCAGGGCTGCTGTTCGACGCGCTCCAGCGCGGTTTCAGGATCCAGCTCCTGATGACGCTCTGCCCAGCGAGCAGCCTGAACCACTTCCAGTGGGTAGGTTGAGGCAATCAGCACATGGCTGAGGATGGTATCCGGGTAGAGTGCAATTGGGGCGAGCAACTGGTCGAGTTGCGCTTGCTCTTCTGTTTCCTGAACACTGTGCGCAGGCAGGCTCAACAGCAAGACGCTCAGCACTAGGGAAAGCCACCAGCCGGTTGTCACTTTGAAGTCAGACATGGTCTGTCCTCCTTGGTTTGGTCCGAAGCCCTGGTATCTGAACAGGGCTGCAGGTTAAGCGTGCACAGCACGGTATTGCTTAATTTATAGACGCTGTAAACTTAACTTAACCTGAACTAAGGGTCAGCTACAACAGCCAGAGGGGGAGTTAGGGCATATAGCGTTGTTTTTTATGCGCTTTAATTTTGGTCAGATCCACCAGCACCAAACCATCAATGCAATCGGCGAAGGCCGGGTCGATGCCAAAATCCAAAAAGTGCGCCCCCCCTGGCTCACAAAGCTCGCTGTATTGCTTGTAAAGGGTAGGAACGGTCAGCCCCATATTGGCCAGCAAATGCTTTAACTGGGTAAAGTCGGCTCCATAGTCGTTGCCGGAGAAATGCTGCCGCAGTTCGGGCAGCAGTTGCTCACTTAACAGGTAAGGGTGGCGCGAGACAGCAGGCGATTGTGGGTGGTGAAAGTACAAGTGATAAAAATACACCATTAAATCCCGGGCGGCTTTCGGGTAGCTGTTGGATAAGCTGACTGCACCATAGAGGTAGCGTATGTCGGGTCGTGTTTTCAGATAGGCCCCAATGCCGTACCAGAGGTAATCCAGGCTGCGCTTGCCCCAATATTTGGGTTGGACAAAGCTTCGGCCCAGCTCCAGTCCCGCAGCAAGGTAGGGCTGCATCCCTGCGGAAAAGTCGAATAAGGCATCGCAGTACAGCCCTTGTTGGCCTTGCGTTGCCAGCACCTGGGCGGTATCGGCAAAGCGGTAGCTGCCTATGATCTCGAGTTCCTTTGGATCCCATAAAATCAAATGCTGATACCAGCTGTCATAGGGATCGCAATCCCGGCGTTTGCCGCTGCCTTCACCAACAGCGCGAAAAGCGATTTCGCGCAAGCGGCCAATTTCACGCAGGATGGGCGAGCTTCCCTGATGCTGGTAGAGGAAAATTTGCTTCTGATCGGTGGTTTCCCCCAGCAACTGGCAGGATTCAACCGCTTTTTTCAGTGCCTTGCGGTCTTCCGGTAAGGCAATGCCGCTTTGGGTTTTAAACAGTGGGGCTTTGTCGCTGGCCAGACGGTACAAATGCTTTTTGAACAACTTGGCTCTGGATTGCGGCTCTAGTGCCAGGCTGGCAAAACTTTCAAAAGGGATCAGTTCACCAATACGAATGTGCAGCTGCTTTTGGCGTTGGCGAAACATTTCCCGCACCAGCATCAGGGTCGCCAGCGGTTTGTACAGCATGGAAACGCAGTAAAACTGCCAGGAGTTTCGGCCTTGCAGATGAATCGGCAAGATTGGGGCTTTGGCCTGCGTAGCAAAGCGCAGGAAACCATGTTGCCAGCGACCATCCCGGATGCCATTGGGCTTTAAGCGGGAAACTTCCCCGGCGGGAAAAATAATCAGGGCTCCTTCTTGCTGCAAGTGGCCGCTGATTTGGGTTAACAGCTCGCGCCGTGTCTTTCCTTGCATCGCATCGACAGGAAACAGCAAGGGGTGCAGTGGCGGCAGGGCCATCAGCATTTGGTTGGCAATAATTTTGACGTCGGGCCGAATGTCGCTGATCAGTTTGATCAGTGCCAGACCATCCAAAGAGCCAATCGGATGGTTGGCAATAATGACCACCCGGCCATCGGCGGGTATCCGTTCCAGCTCCTGCTCACGGACTGTGGTTTGAAACTGAAAGTAATCCAGGACTTGTTCGACAAAGTCGAGTCCTTGCAGGTGCGGGTAGTGCTCGGCAAAGTGGATGAAGTCTTTTTCATGCAGCAAGCGTCGTAGCAGGAAGGTGCCAATTTTACTGAGAAAGGGCCTGGTGGTGAGCTGCGGCATTTGTTGCTGCAGCATTTGCTCAACATTGAACATGATTGACGTCCTGCAAACCGGAGGCTTTCACACTAAAGCTTGGTTGTGGCAGTTTGATGGCGTTTGTATGACCTTTCGATGACGCCTCAGGCGACCTTGGTCAGTGACGAGACTCGACCTGCATCGGCTTCAGGCCAGACCGCGATCTTCCGGCAATGCTCGGCGCAGTGATAGAGTGCCAGGCTACCGTCCGGTGTTTCAACCAAAGCGGTACAGCTGTCAATCCAGTCTCCATCGTTGCAGTACAGGATGCCGTCTTGCAAGGTAATTTCCGGGTGATGAATATGGCCGCAGACAATGCCATCGTAGCCACCGCGCTTCGCTCGTGCGATGGCGGCATCGCGGTAGCGCGCTATGGCCTGACGGGCTCCGGGAACTTTGCTCTTAATCAGCGCCGATAAACTAAAATAGGGGCGGCCAAGCAGCCGGCGCAGGCGTTGGTTCCAGCGGTTTAAAAACAACAGCAGATCGTACAGGTGATCGCCAAGCCGGCGATGCCAGTGTGCCAGCTGCACATGCTTGTCAAACTCATCGCCGTGCACCAGCAACAAGCGTTGACCACTCAGGGTAATGTGTTGGCTGCGCAGCTCAACCTGAATGGCGCCAAAGTTTTTACCGGCATAGAGTCGGAACGCTTCGTCGTGGTTGCCGGGCACATAAATAATTTCGGTGCCTTGCTCTGCCATTTTCAGCAATTGGCGCACCACCTGGTTCTGCTGTACTTTCCAGAATACCTGGCGCTGCATGGCCCATAAATCGACAATATCACCGAGCAAATAAATTTTATCGACCTGGCATTTTTTTAAAAAGCTTAGCAGGTAGCCTGCCTGGCAATTTTTGCAGCCCAAATGAATGTCGGATAAAAACAAGGTTCGGCAGTTTAGCATCAGCTGGCACCATGGTATCTTTGGGACTGAGTCAGTCTGTTGTTCTACTGCGACAGCGGGATGACAATAGACTTAACTTTTTATGACAACGTTTTGTTGTGACAATAGGGAAGGCTCGATGATGTCGTCGATAGCACTGGTCATTCCGGATAGGGATCTAACCCCCTTGGTTGCTGCTTTGCAACAACGCTTGCCGGGAGTGTCCATCCAGCAGTGGCCTGAAATCAAACAGCCTGAGCGGGTAGAGTTTGCTGTGGTCTGGAAACAACCGGCGGGCAGTTTAAAAGGTTTTACAGCGCTGAAAGCGATTCAGAGTTATGGCGCCGGAGTGGACTCCATTTTACGGGACCCGCATCTACCGGCTGTCCCGCTCAGCCGGATTGTCGATCCAAAGTTAGCCGCTGCCATGATCGACTACCTGGACACAGTGGTGGCGATGTATCGGTTGCGGCTGGATCTCTTTACGCAGCAGCAGCGGCTGGGGCAGTGGCGGCCCAAAGGACGGCGCAAACTCAAGCAGCTCTGCGTGTTGGGGCTTGGTGAGCTTGGCAAGGCAGTCGCAACGCATTTTGCTGCGGCTGGCTTTCAGGTTCGGGGCTGGGCGCGAACCCCCAAAGCCTGGACGGATGTGACCACATACAGTGGTGAGGAGGGCTTTGCTGCGGCAACTGCGGATGCGGACCTGGTGATCTGTTTGTTGCCTTTGACCGCGGCAACGGAGGGTTATTTGAACGCGCAGCGTTTAGCGCAGCTAAAGCCAGGGGCCATTTTGATCAATGTTGCGCGCGGGGCCATAGTCGACGATCGGGCTTTATTGGCTGCGTTGGATCAGGAGCAGCTGGCTGCCGCCTGTCTGGATGTATTCCAGCAAGAGCCGTTGCCGGCAGAGCACCCTTTTTGGCAACACCCCAAAGTGACGGTTACGCCACATATTTCAGCTGTGACCAACATTGAAACGGCAGCGGATCAAATTGCTGAGAATTATCGGCGCAGTCAGGCGGCTCAGCCCTTATTGCATCCGGTTGCGCCGGAGCAAGGGTATTAGCTGGTTTCCATCCTGGCAGGCAAAAGCAAAGGCTGTATAAAAATATACCTGTTGTAAATGAACTACAAGTTGTCTACACTAACCAGCGGCTTAATAAGTTAAGCTAACTTGCTCACAACAATAAAAAATTAAGCGCTGAGGTATGTTTTATGAGTAAAGCGTCCAGTCGTGGTTTTGGCTTTACCGCAATCGTCGTGGTTGTTTGCCTGATGGCATTGTCCGCCTTTTTGACGAAAGCCGAAGCCTGCTGCTTCCTTTGTTGAAGTCAGGAGTGGATGGTTAAGGATGATCAGAAAACCCCGTTTTACGGGGTTTTTTATTGAAAATGAGATGGTTAGAGTCGCTTGCTGTGACGCTCTCGGTTGTCTCTTTTCTGTTGCTGGTTTTTTTGCAGCAGCACATAGCTGGCCGCATAGCCACCATGATGCCGCTGAGCTGTATGACATGCCAGCACTTCCGGGATCTGGCTGATCCATTTGGCGCAATAACTTTTTAGAATCGCTGGGTGAGGTTTGCTGTTGCGGCCGGTGCCGTGATGGATCAGCAAGGTACGAATGCCGCGTTGATGGCAGTCCTGGATAAAGTCAAACAGCTGCTTACGGGCTTCTTGCAGATTCTTGCCAAGCAAATTCAGAGTTGCATCCAGTTGGTACTTGCCTAAGCGCAAATTACGATAGACGCCTTCCTGAACACCGTCTTTTTTGTAGTCAATCAGATCATCGGGCTTGAGCAAGTCGACATACTCGGTGCTCAAATAGTTCGGATCATACTCCATCGCTTGTTCGGCGGCTTCACGGCGAGCCAGTTGCGCCAGGCTGGGTTGAAAATCCCCTGTCTCTGGTGCAATTTCGTTGTGTGTTAAAGGCCGGACATCGGCCATTTCTTTCAGAAAGTCATTCAGTTCGTCACTAGACACAACCAGAACCGTTTATGCAATTGACCATGGCTCTAGTATACGTTGTTCTTTGCCGAACGTCATGCGGCGGAGACGGCATCCGGGTTGGTTCGGGCGGAAACTAAAGGCAAAG
>JAFIFR010000142.1 GCA_020831935.1 Alkalimonas sp. | reverse complement strand
CTGATCTCCCCCTGCATGAAATCCACGGCCTGACCGCTGAGCAGCACCCGTTCGGTGGCAAGCTGGCAGTGGATGGTGCCTCCCCTTTTGGAGGCCTGGTAGGCGCTTAGCTGCTCTTTGCCGAGCTTGCTGGCCCAGTAGGGGGCCAGCTGGCAGTGCGCTGAGCCGGTGACTGGATCTTCGTTTACCCGCAGCTTGGGGAAAAAGCAGCGGCTGACAAAATCAACGTCTTTGTCGTTGCCGGCGGCTGGCGCTGTAGCAACCACACCACGCAAGCCCAGTTTTTTCAGCTGATCGAAGTCAGGTGCCAGTGCTTTGACCTCTTCGGCACTCTGGTACACCGCAATGTAATCAAAAGCTGCCAGCACCTCTTGGGGCGCCTTGCCCAGCCCGGCAAGCAGTGCTGAATCGACTGCGACCGGTTGCGGCAGACTGGCCGGAAAATCCAGCTGGTAGCCGTTGTTCGCCTGTATGACCCGCAAAGGTCCACTGCGGGTGGCAAACACCAGTTCAGGCTGGCTATAGCCCAAATGACGGTAAAGCACATGGGCAGCGGCCAGAGTGGCGTGGCCACACAAGTCCACCTCGGCTTCCGGGGTAAACCAGCGCAACCGATAGCCAGCGCCTTCCGGCACAAAAAAAGCAGTTTCTGACAGGTTGTTTTCTTCGGCAATGCGTTGCAGCAATGATTCGTCCAGCCAGCTGGCCAACGGACAAACCGCCGCAGGGTTGCCACCAAACACGGTATCGGTAAAAGCATCTATCTGAAAAATCTGAACATTCACTGGAATTGCTCCGGGTTGAAATGTTCAGCAGAGTAACTCTTTAACTGCTGTTTGACGAGCGGAATCCGCTGTGTTGAATGACGGATGGGCTATAGCGATGCCAAGCATTCCTCTGTGCTCTGATTTGTTTAAAAACATCAGCCGCCAAAGCGTTTATTTTTTAACCGTCAGCATCGGTATTGCCTTTCGCTTCGTCAGAAGCTGGCTCAAATCTTCCTGCCGTTCATTACCCTGAGAACAATTACAATCAGAGCGAGAATCAGCAAGATATGGATAAAGCCCCCCATGGTATAGGAAGACACCAAGCCAAGTGCCCACAGAATAATCAGTACGACGATAATGGTTTCTAACATCATGGTTTACCTAATGGAGATGCGTGTGGCTTAGTATGAGCTTGGTACTTTGCTTTGTATGTACGCCCGCGAACATAAACCAGAAAAAAACCCGCTTGGTTCAGCGGGTTTGGAATGCGGCAATCCGATTTGTTTATACCCGTGGCTCATCAGCGGCATAATAACTGTCTATTTGTTTAGCCCAGGTTTTATCTGCCATGTCCGGCCAGTGTTTTTTATCAAAACCCGGTGCATCGCTTAAACGGGCTTTATCGACATTCAGTACTAACCTGTTGTTGGCATTATCCAGTGTCAGGGCATTCCATGGCACCGCAAAAAGCTTTTCACCCATGCCAAGAAAAGAGCCAAACGACAGTACTGCATAGCTGATTTTGCCATGGGCTACATCGACCATGATCTCCTTAATCGTTCCGAGACTTTCTTCTTTGAGGTTGTATACATCGTTACCAACCAAGGTACCTGTGCCGATAAGGCGTGCGCCAGGATTATCCTGGCTTTCTTTGAACATGCCTAGGGTATCACTCGTTTCATTGTTCATTTTTAGCTCCCATTGTGTGGACTTGCTGTCGAACGACGTGTCAACGCAAGCTCAACAATCAGCCTATCGTAGATCTGCCGAACGCTCGGTGCGCTGGCACACCCAAGACAAAACTCAGCCTGCGTACGACAACGCACAGAATGCATCATGCGTTGGCTGTAGCATTGAGATTCATACTGAATGAGGATTACATCATGAAACTACACCCAACCTTCTATGCCGTGCTGTGCACTCTACCTTTAGTTGCGGTGTCCGCCTGCGACAACAAAGCCTCTCCAGCCATCCAATCGATGCCGATGGACGAGCACCGAACTTACCCCCAGGCGGATGACAGCACGATGATTCGTAATGTGTCCAATGCCTTGTTAAGCGATGAGGCCTTGGCCCGGAGTCGCATCAACGTTGCCGCACATCGAGGCCATATCACGCTCTCGGGTACGGTCGCGTCTATGCAGGACAAAAATCGTGCGGTGGAGATTGCAAAAACAGTGACAGGTGTGATTGAAGTGCACGACACGCTTGAAATCAATCAGGCTACTGTTGGTTATTAAACAACCGCACATTTAAGGATATTCGACCATGAAAACACGCAATGTTTACGCGCTTTTTTTAATCAGTCTGTTGAGCTTGGTGTTGCTGGGTTGTGGCGCAACCACCACCCGAGCAAGTACCGGTGAATACATTGATGATACGGTGATTACCACCAAGGTGAAAGCGGCAATTTTTAATCACGAGTCGCTGAAAGTAAATGAAATCAGTGTTGAAACCTTTAAAGGCGAGGTGCAGCTAGGCGGCTTTGTCAGCTCGGCTGCACAGATACCCATTGCGATGCGTTTGGCCAGAGAGGTGAATGGTGTGATCGCTGTTAAAAATAATATGCAGGTAAAATAGCGTTATACCTTCTTATGTGCGTTATCGTACAGAGTAAGCTTGGGCATCAACTATACTCATTGATTACTTTTAATTCACATAAGAGGTGTTAGCTATGACAAGTGCACAACCCACGAAATGCTCTGTGGCTGGTCACCATCATCCGAGCCAAAACCATTTTTTAGATGTACTTTCGGATGAAATTCAACAACGCTTGTTTCCGCACATGGAGCTGGTTGCTCTGCCGCTCGGAGAGGTTTTGTATGAATCCGGTGAGGTGATGCGGCATGTGTACTTTCCAACCGACAGCATAGTGTCTTTGCTGTATGTGTTGGAAAATGGCGCTCAGGCAGAAATAGCTGTGGTTGGCCATGATGGCCTGATCGGTATGTCGTTGGTGCTCGGCGGTGAAAGCACGACCAGCCGTGCTATTGTGCAAAGCGCTGGCTATGCCTATCGTTTGCTGGGCCAACGATTGATTACCGAGTTTAGCCGTCACGGTGACTTACTGCATTTAACCCTTCGTTATTCCCAGGCCCTGATTACCCAGATGGCTCAAACCGCAGTCTGCAATCGCCACCATAGCATCGATCAGCAGCTGTGCCGCTGGTTGTTGTTGTCGTTGGACAGATTAAAAGATAACCACCTGGTGATGACACAGGAGTTGATTGCCAATATGCTGGGCGTACGCCGTGAAGGGGTCACCGAAGCCGCTGGCCGTTTGCACAAACAAGGCGTGATTGATTACAGCCGTGGCCATATTTTCGTCACCAACAGGCCAAAGTTGGAACAACTGTGCTGTGAATGTTATGCGGTGGTGAAAACTGAAACCGACCGTTTGCTGCCTTACCCATCCCTTAGAAAATAATTCTGTTCACCATAGACCCGACTCGTTGAATGTATCGCTTACGTTGTTCAGCGTACCGAGGCGGGGCATCGTATCCATTACACTCTTCTACCAAGGCGACAAAGCACCTGCCTTGCGCCGTTATGGTATACCTGGTGCTCAAGGCGACTCCTGTGTCTGTTTCTGCTAATGCTGCTATCACCAATCATCTGATGGATCTGATCTCTGCCAAAGAACGAGGGCTGCTGCAGCGGCACTGCGAGCCGGTGGAGTTAAAATTTGGCGTTGTGCTCTGTGAACCTGATCAGCCTTACCGTTATTTGTACTTTCCGATGAGCGGTTTTATTTCGTTGGTCACGCAGCTTGCGGGCCATAAACCGTTGGAAATGGGGTTAATTGGCAATGAAGGCATGCTGGGGGTAACCTTGGCACTTGGCGTGAGTACGGCACCGATGCAGGCCGTAGTGCAGGGCAAAGGAACAGCCTGGCGCATAGAGTTGGCAGCGCTGCAACAGCTATTGCCCGAGTGTCCGCAACTCCGCTCTGTGTTGCAGCAGTACCTGTTTGTTTTAATGGCTCAGCTCTCCCAAAGCGCAGCGTGCATGCACTTTCATTCGCTGGAGCAACGATTGGCTCGCTGGTTGCTGATGAGCCATGATCGTGCTCATTCCAATTCGTTTCATCTTACGCATCAATTTCTGGCCGATATGCTGGGAGTGAGGCGAAGTGGAGTCACGGTGGCCGCTGGTAGGATGCAGCAAAAGGAATGTATCCGCTACAGTCGGGGCACTATAAGTGTGCTCAATCGGGCCGCGATTGAAGGGCTGGCATGCGAGTGCTATCCATGCGGTTTGGATGCGTACCGACGCTTTCTCGGAGAGCCGTTACCGGATTCATCGGTCCGCTTAATGGCTGAGCAAGGGACGCCGTAAGGGGCGAAGGTGCAATCCTAGCAGGCTCGGCCACCACCTTGTTGTTTCGCCTTATACATACCGGCATCGGCATAACTGATTAAGGCTGCTGCTGTGCTGGCGTGATCTGGATAGATGGCAATGCCGATACTGGCCGATAACTTTATCTCACGTCCATGGATTGAATAGGGTTGGGTTAAACTTTTGCTAAGCTTTTTGGTAAAGGCGATGACATCGGCTCTGTTTTTAACATCTGTCAGCAATACCAAAAACTCATCGCCGCCATGGCGGCTGACCGCATCGCTGCTGCGTATCGCTGAGACTATGCGCTGACTGACTTGCTTGAGGGCATCATCGCCAGCCGAGTGGCCATGCTGATCATTGATTGGTTTAAAGTTATCCAAATCGATAAATAGCAAAGCAAACAGGTTTTGTTGGCGTTTGGCCGTACTGATGGCATGACCAATTCGATCCCGCATGATGTTGCGATGGAGTGTCTGAGTCAGGTCATCGTATTGATTGTCGAAGTTCAGTTGTTGCAGCTTGGCTTGGGTGCTGGTGTTGAGTGCACCGCTTTGCAGCAAAGCGAGCGATAACAATTGATTGTCTTGCTCCAGCCGAAGCTGTTGCTGGTACCAGAATTTTTGTTGCACCACAGCATCACAACGCATTTTGACCATATCGCTGGCCAGCTGGTTTAGCTGCAGTTGCAAAACTGCTGGATTGGAACATTTTGATTCGTTCATCTTAACCTCAGTGCGTCGGCTTTGGTGTGAAAAAGAATGGAGTAAGCCAAAGTGCGCAGCTTACTCCAGATGAAGGTGCAGAGATGTTCGCTATCGAACATGAGTAACCTCTTCGCTTTTATTCTTCATACACCAGCTGCCTTGAGCTGACACTTTTGACCCCTCGTATGTTCTGCGCCAGTTCAATCGCCAGTGCTTTTTCTGCCCCCGAGCGGACTGAGCCCGTTAAGGTGACAATGCCATTGTCGGTAGTCACAGAAATATCCGAGCTGCTGACATTGCTGGAGTACATGTAGGTCGACTTCACTTTGGTGGTGATCCAGGTATCGGCCATTATACTGCCTTTGTCGGCATCCTCTTTGCGGTCACTGGCGTTGCTGGCCGTTTTATTTTGGATTTGCAACTGATTGTCTACCGAGCGAACCCCGGTTGTATTTTTAGCCAATTGCTCTGCTTGTTGTTTGGCTTCCTGGTTAGCCACATGGCCACTCAGCTCAACCCTGCCATCCTTGGTGGTTACCTTGGTATCCATGCCTTCGGTGTGCTTGCTCCAAAGCAGCTTTGATTTGACCGAAGCGGTGATGCTGGCGTCATCCACCAGATCACCAAAGCTGCGTTCAGTCGGGTTGCGCTGCTGACTTTGTGCTTTGTAATTGGCAACCACGGTGATTTGGTTGTCCACACTGCTTACGCCCTGAACGCCGGCAGCAATAGCACCTGCCAGCTCCTTATAGACATCGTCTTCAACTTTACCGGTTAAGGTGGCTTTGCCATTG
>JAFIFR010000141.1 GCA_020831935.1 Alkalimonas sp. | reverse complement strand
TCAGATCCGCGCCGCGCCCACTGGCGGTCATCACCGGCAACAGCGCCAGTATGGTAGTGGCTGACGTCATCAAGCAGGGCCGGATACGTTTTTGGGCAGCCTGCATCACCAGGGCTCGTACTTCGGCTTTGCTGGCAGGTGTGGCGGCAGCAAATTGCTGCTTTAAGTAAGTGGCCATCACCACGCCATCATCGACGGCAATACCAAACAACGCCAGAAAGCCGACCCAAACGGCAATACTTAAGTGATAGGACTTAAGCTGAAACAGCTCACGCAGATTGGTATCGAACCAGCTGATATTTAAAAACCAGCTTTGTGAAAACCAATCCAGCATGATAAAGCCACCAGACCAGGCCACCGCAATGCTGCTGAAAATCATCAGCGTGGTGCTGACCCGACGAAACTGCAAAAACAGCAGCATAAAAATCAGCAGCAAGGACAAAGGGATCACCCAAAGTAAGGTGGTAGCGGCCCGCTGCTGATGCTCAAAGCTGCCGGCAAAGCTGTAGCTGGCCCCGGCTGGAAGTTGCCACTCACCAGAGCGGATTGACGACTCCAGGTAACCGGCTACCGCATCCACCACATCCACTTCGGCCCAGCCCGGCAGACTGCCAAAAGTGACATAAGCGGTTAAAAAGGTATTTTCCGAGCGGATCATCTGAGGCCCACGCTGATAGCGAATATCCGCTAGTTGAGTCAGCGGGATTGGGTAGCCGGCCGGGGTATCGATCAGAATATCGGCCAGTTGCTCCAGACTATCCCGCCGCTCGCGCATATAACGTACGGTGATGCCATAGCGCTCGCGCCCTTCCACCGTGCGACCTGCATCCATGCCACCAATGGCCGTGGCAATGGTTTGCTGCACCTGCTGCATACTGAGGCCATAGCGGGCAATCTCAGCCCGGTTGGGATGAATTTCCAGATAGGGCTGGCCGACAATGCGCTCGGCACTGACTGAAGCACTCTGCACACCCGGGGCCTGGCGCAGCAGCGCTTCGAGCTCCAGCGCCAGCTGATCCAGCGTCGCTAAATCCGGTGCGGATAACTTCACCCCCATCGCAGCACGCATGCCGGTTTGCAGCATCAGCAAACGGGTTTCAATCGGCTGCAGTTTTGGGGCAGAGGTCACCCCCGGCAACTGAGCCGCGCGAACGATTTCCTGCCAGATATCATCCGGCGATTGAATATGCTCACGCCACTGCCGGTAAGGACGGCCTGAACGATCTTCAATCAGCGCCCCCGAAGCATCACGCACAAAGTCGCCGGCCTTGCGGTCATAGCGAAAATACTGGCGCCGGCCATTGGCATCGGTTTTAAATTCGCTGTGGTATTGGATCACGGTTTCAATCATGCCGAGCGGCGCCGGGTCCAGGGCGGTATCGGCCCGGCCAATTTTGCCCACCACAGAGCGCACTTCCGGAATGGCAGCAATGGCCTGATCTTGTTGCCGTAGCACATCCAGGGCTTCGCCAATGGAGGCATGTGGCATTAAACTTGGCATCAGCAAAAAAGCGCCTTCATCCAGTGCCGGCATAAACTCTCGGCCAAGGCCTGGGTAACGATGCGTCAAATGCACCCAGCTGTCACTGCGCCGCCATTGTTCGGCGTCACCACCCAGCTGGCTATAAAGCGCAGGCAACCAAGCCAGTGTTTGCGAAGCGCCAAGCCAGACGGTCGCGCCATAGCCCACCAGCACTAGCGGCAGACACAAAAACAGCCACTTAAGCCGCAGGCACGCAGCCAGCAGATATGGATACACCCAGAGAAACAGCAGGAAAAAACCAATCACCAGCCCTATCAACAACAGCACAAACCACCAGTTGGCCAGCACGCCTGGCATCGGGCCAAGCGGCAGCCAGACCTGACTGAGCAAAGTGACAACGCTCAGCAGTACCAACAGCACCAGCAAGCCATGACCAAGCTGCCAGGCCGAAACCGGCACAACAGCGGCCAGTCGCTGCCCACGGGCACGATACTGAGCAAAAGCTGGCCACTGCTGGCTCAGCTGCGCCAACAACAGCGATCGAAACTGCTGCCAGCCCAGCACCAACGCATAAAGCAGGGTAGCCAGCCACAGCATGGTGGAACCCAGCCAAAAGCACAGCACCACTAAAGCGGCCAACAGCCACCAGCGCCGACTGCTTAGCAGCCACTGCTGCCAGCCTTGTATCAGATGGCGTTTACGCCAGTTAAAGAACACACTGAGCAACACCGGCAATACCGTCAATGCCAGTAAAGCCGCCGCCAGCAATACGAAGGTTTTGGTGTAAGCCAACGGACCAAACAACTTGCCTTCCGCGCCTGTCATGGTGAAGACCGGCAAAAAGCTGATCACTGTAGTGCTGATGGCGGTCAGAATAGCAGGCCCAACTTCTTTGCCGGATAACAGCACAGCCTCGGTGGCGCTTAGCTCAGGGCGCTGCTGACGCTGCCTGAGCAGGTTTTCACTGACAATAATGCCCATATCGACAATGGTACCAATGGCAATGGCAATCCCGGCCAGTGCCACGATGTTGGCATCGATCGCCAGCCATTTCATGGCAATAAAGCTCAAAAGTACCGCCATCGGCAGCATCAGACTAACCGCCAGCGCAGCGCGCAGATGCAGCAACATCGCCAGCACCACCACTATGGTGACCAGCAGCTGCTGGGTCAGGGCATCCTGCAAAGTGCCAAGGGTTTCATCAATCAGCTCACTGCGATCATAAAAAGGCACCACCGTTAACTGACTTAAGGTCAGCCAGTCAGGCCAGGCGGAGCTGGGCTCTGAGCGCAAAAAACCTTGCCAGGCCGCTTGCACCGCTTCATCCCGTCCCTGCCAGGCTGGCAGCTGCTTCGCCTCGGCAAAAGCATCTACCTCGGCGACTGTCACATGTTGCCAGTCGATCACCGCCTTAGCCGGTAAGCCACGGCTGACTTCCACCAGCCTATGCTTAACATTAGCGATGGCCTGACGCGGATTGTAGCCTTCGCGCACCGTCACCACACCGCCGACCGCTTCAGCGCCATCCACATCCAAAGCGCCACGCCGCTCAGCCGGCCCGAACTGTACCCGGGCAACATCGGCCACGCGGATAGGGGTATGATCCGCTGCCAGTCGCACGACCGCCTGCTCTATATCTGCCAAGGTTTTGACAAAACCAACACCACGGATCAAGTACTCCACGCCATTGATTTCACGGCTGCCAGCGCTGACATCCAGGTTGGACGCCATCACCGCTGATGTCACCTCAGACAAAGTCACCTGATGAATGCGCAACAAGTCGGGGTCTACTTCAATCTGGTACTCGCGCTGATAACCACCAATGGAAGCCACTTCGCTGATCCCTTCAGCGGCCAGCAAGCCGGTGCGCAGATACCAGTCCTGTACGCTACGCAATTCATCCAGATCCCAGCCTCCGGTGGTATTACCCGCCGGATCGCGCCCTTCCAGCGTGTACCAGAACACCTGCCCCAGCGCTGTGGCATCCGGCCCTAAGGTCGGCTGCACGCCAGCTGGCAGGGTATCAGCCGGCAAACTGGCCAGTTTTTCCAGCAAGCGGCTGCGTGCCCAGTAAAACTCGACGCCGTCATCAAAAATCACGGCAATGCTGGAAAAACCAAACATCGACAAGGAGCGCACATCCTTCACACCCGGCACGCCCATCAGAGCGACACTGAGCGGATAACTCAGCTGATCTTCCACATCCTGCGGCGAGCGGCCCGGCCAATCCGTAAAGACAATTTGCTGGTTCTCCCCCAGGTTTGGAATGGCATCCACCGCCACAGGCGTAAGCGGCATGCCGGTTTTCCAACCAAAAGGCGCATAGGCCACGCCCACCACCAGCAGCACAGCGCACAGCAGCAACACCATCAGCTTTTGCTGTAAACAGATGGCTATCACCCGATCAAACCAATGTGGAGATGACGATTCTGCAGCAGAATCAGCAGGCAGCTCAGTGCGCATGCTCACCTCCAGCCGGGTACTGCAGCTCGACATCACCACAGCGCAGCATCATGGCGCCATAGTAGGGGTTCAGCACATTGGACTGCGGCTGCAACCAGGCTGCGCCCTGGCCGGCTCTGGCCATCGGGCAATAAGCGCGGTACCAGCCACCGGCAAGCACACCCTGCTCGGCTAGCGTCAGCAAAGCCTGCACATGGCGGTAGTACTGCTCACGGGCCCGCTCTATCGAGCCGACATGATGGCTATGGCCGGCACCATGGCGCATCTCATCCAGCAATGGCTGCAAGTGTTCCGGCCAATCAATGGCCGCTACCGCCTGATGAAAATCGGTGGTGCCCTGCTGCCAGCCGGCTAAATCGTCTTCGGTTAATGCCTGATACAGGCTCTGATAGGCTGTGAGCAGAGGCTTTTGCTGAGTATCACTGAGCGTATAAGATGGGCTCTGCGCTTTGGTATCATGCTGATGACCGGCATCACGCACCGGATACTGCAACTCGACATCACCGCAGCGCAGCATCATGGCGCCGTAGTAAGGGTTCAGCAGATTGGACTGCGGTTGCAGCCAGGCGGCCCCCTGCCCGGCTCTGGCCATCGGGCAATAGGCGCGGTACCAGCCGTGAGCCAGCACGCCTTTTTCGGTCAGCGTCAGCAAAGCCTGCACATGGCGGTAATACTGCTCGCGGGCCCGCTCTATCGAGCCGACATGATGGCTATGGCCGGCACCATGGCGCATCTCATCCAGCAATGGCTGCAAGTGTTCCGGCCAATCAATGGCCGCTACCGCCTGATGAAAATCGGTGGTGCCCTGCTGCCAGCCGGCTAAATCGTCTTCGGTTAATGCCTGATACAGCTGCTGGTAGGCAGCAAGTACTTTGGCTTCATCAGCATCCGCCAAGTGAAAATGATGCGGTGGGCTCGAAGGTGGCGTTGCGACAGCGTGCTGTGGCTCTGCATCAGGCGCATGTTGCGTGGCAGCATGGCCATGATGAGCGTGCGGATCAGCACCTCCCCCTTTTGGTGCCATCATGCTGGGCAGCCCGCGAATTTGCAATTCACTGTCCAGTCGAAAAGCGCCTTTACTCACCACCAGTTCGTGCTCGGAAAGCCCGGAAAGCACCTCGTACTGATCGCCAAATCGACGGCCCAGCGTCACTTCACGGCCAGCAAAGACAGGGCGCTCATCGTCCAGCTTTACGTACACCAAAGCTCGTTCTCCGGTTTGCAGCGCTGCCGATACCGGTATCAGCAATGCATTGTCCTTCCGATCCTGCAAACGGGCCCTGGCCATCATGCCAGGTTTTAAGCGTCCATCCGGATTATCCAGCAAAGCCCGCACCCGCACTGTGCGTCGATTGACATCGACCACCGGCTCCAGTAGCAAGACAGTCGCTTCCAACGGCTCGCCAGGCAGTGCCAACAACTCAACCACTAACGACTGACCGGGTGATATCCCTGCCAACTGATGTTCAAAGGCTTCCAGCTCCAGCCAAAGTGTTTCCAGCCCCAACACGCTAAACAATGGCTGGCCGGTTGTGACATAAGCACCGGCATTGACGAACTTGTCCAGCACCCGGCCGGAAACCGGCGCACTGATGGTCACCGTATCCTGCAAGGTTTCACTTTGTAAAATCGATTCGATCTGCGCGGCAGGTACGCCCAGTAAACGCAGTCGCCGCCGCGCTGCCTCCAGCGTACTGTCGGCCGGCAAGCTTCCGCTTCGGGCGCTACCCTGTGCAGCAGACAGCTGCTTGGCTTGCACCAGCTCCTGCTGGATCACGATGAGATCGGGATTAAATAGTTCGACCATCGGTTGGCCGGCGCTGACATCGACGCCGGTGCTATTCAGATAAAGTTGCTCGATACGACCAGAGGTCCAGGCGCTGATGGTTTTTAGCCGGCTTTGATCAGCCGCCAGCTTGCCAACCAGCGATAAAGTGCCTTCAGCCTGCTGCCGGCGCACCGGCGTCAACTCTGGTTGCAACAGGG
>JAFIFR010000140.1 GCA_020831935.1 Alkalimonas sp. | reverse complement strand
AGGTGTGCGCGGTGATGACCGCCGATTGCCTGCCGGTGCTGTTCTGCGATGCTCGCGGCCAGCAGGTAGCGGCAGCTCATGCTGGCTGGCGTGGCCTGGCGGCGGGGGTGCTGGAAAACACCCTGGCCAGCTTTACTGCCGGCGCACAGATCATGGCCTGGCTTGGCCCTGCCATTGGGCCTTCGGCCTTTGAAGTGGGCCGCGAGGTGGTGCAGCAATTCACCACCACCGATCCCCGGGCCACAGCGGCCTTTGTGCAGCAAAGCGAGCACAAATGGTTGGCGGATTTGTACCAGTTGGCCCGGTTGCGCTTGCAGCGCGCCGGCGTGCAGGCCATTTACGGTGGCGATCACTGCACCTTTTCTGAACCCGAATTGTTTTACTCTTACCGCCGTGATGGCCAAACCGGCCGCATGGCTAGCTGCATTTGGTTGCAGCCCTAACTTTGATCCTAGTCAATTATTTGACGCCTGCTGCTTGAAAACTGCCCAGTGGCTCCCAATATAAGCTATAACTTTTGTTACAGTTTTGATTGGAGAACCTCATGCGATTAGATCGTCTGACCAGCAAGTTTCAACAGGCCATTGCCGATGCGCAGTCGCTGGCACTTGGCCGCGATCACCAGTTTATTGAGCCGGTGCATTTGATGCATGCGCTGCTCAATCAGGATGGCAGCACCGTGCGCGAACTGCTGAACAAACTGGGTATTAATTTTAACGAGCTGCGGCTGAAAGTGACGCAGGCCATCGAGCGCTTGCCAACGGTGGAAGGCACCGGCGGTGATGTGCAGTTGTCGGCAGCCATGGGCACTTTGCTCAACCTGTGCGACAAGCTGGCGCAAAAACGCAAAGATCAGTACATTTCCAGCGAGTTGTTTGTGCTGGCCGCCACCGAAGACAAAGGTACCCTGGGCACGATTTTGCGCGAGCAGGGCGTCACCAAAGAGGCGTTGGGTAAAGCCATCGATGCGATGCGGGCCGGTCAGCAGGTGGACGATCCCAATGCCGAAGACACCCGTCAGGCCTTGACCAAATACACGGTCGATCTGACCGCCCGCGCCGAAGCCGGCAAACTGGACCCGGTGATTGGTCGCGATGAAGAAATTCGCCGCTGCATTCAGGTGCTGCAACGCCGTACCAAAAACAACCCGGTGCTGATTGGTGAGCCAGGCGTTGGTAAAACCGCCATTGTCGAAGGGCTGGCGCTGCGCATCATCAACAAAGAAGTGCCGGCTGGCTTGCAGGATAAACGAGTGCTGGCGCTGGATCTGGGCGCGCTCTTGGCTGGTGCCAAGTACCGCGGTGAATTTGAAGAGCGGCTCAAAGCTGTGCTGAATGAACTGGCCAAAGAAGAAGGCCAGGTCATTTTGTTTATCGATGAAATCCATACCATGGTCGGCGCCGGTAAAGCCGATGGCGCCATGGATGCCGGCAATATGTTAAAGCCAGCGCTGGCGCGCGGCGAGCTGCACTGTTTGGGGGCCACCACCCTGGATGAATACCGCAAATACATTGAAAAAGATGCGGCTTTGGAGCGTCGTTTTCAAAAAGTGCTGGTGGAAGAGCCAAGCGTGGAAGATACCATTGCCATTTTACGGGGCTTAAAAGAGCGTTACGAGCTGCATCATGCGGTGGAGATTACCGACCCCGCCATTGTTGCAGCGGCCACTTTGTCGCACCGCTACGTCAATGATCGTCAGTTGCCGGACAAAGCCATCGACCTGATTGACGAAGCCGCGTCCAGCATTCGGATGCAAATGGACTCCAAACCAGAGGAAATGGACCGACTGGAGCGGCGCATTATTCAGTTAAAGCTGGAAGACAATGCCCTGAGTAAAGAAGTGGATGACGGCAGCAAAAAACGCCGTGATGTCATTCAGGAACAAATTGCGCAGCTGGAGCAAGAGTACAAGGGGCTGGATGAAATCTGGGAGGCCGAAAAAGCAGCCTTGCAGGGCACCCAAACCATCAAAGCTGAACTGGAGCAGGTTCGGTTGGATATGGAAGTGGCCCGCCGGGCCGGTGATTTGCAGCGGATGTCCGAGCTGCAGTATGGCCGAATTCCGGCACTGGAGAAGCAATTGGACCTGGCCAGCCAGGCCGAGATGCAGGACATGCAACTGCTGCGTAACCGGGTCACCGAGCAGGAAATCGCCGATGTGCTGTCCAAGGCCACCGGTATTCCGGTCAGCAAGATGCTGGAAGGGGAGCGCGACAAGTTGCTGCAGATGGAAGAAGCGTTGCGCCGTACTGTGGTCGGCCAGCAGGAAGCGGTGGTGGCGGTTGCCAATGCCATTCGCCGCTCGCGCGCAGGCTTGTCCGATCCAAACCGTCCCATTGGCTCTTTCCTGTTCTTAGGGCCGACCGGGGTGGGGAAAACCGAACTGACCAAGTCGCTGGCGAACTTTTTATTCGACAGTCCGGATGCCATGGTGCGAATTGATATGTCGGAGTTTATGGAAAAACACGCGGTATCGCGCCTGGTTGGCGCGCCTCCTGGCTATGTTGGTTATGAAGAAGGTGGTTATTTGACCGAAGCAGTGCGGCGTAGACCTTACTCGGTGATCCTGCTGGATGAAGTGGAAAAAGCCCACCCGGATGTGTTCAACATTCTGCTGCAGGTACTGGACGATGGCCGTTTGACCGATGGCCAGGGCCGGACGGTGGACTTTAAAAACAGCGTGATCATTATGACCTCAAACCTGGGCTCGGATCTGATCCAGCAATACAGCAGTGAGTCGAGCTATCAGGAAATGAAAACCATGCTGATGGATGTGCTGGGCAAGCACTTTAGGCCGGAGTTTTTAAACCGGGTCGATGAAACCGTGGTGTTCCATCCGCTGGGTCACGAGCAAATCAAAGCCATTGCCGGCATTCAACTGGCACGGCTGCGGCAGCGTTTGCAAGAGCGTGATTATCAGCTGGAGGTCAGCGAAGCGGCGTTGGATGCGCTGGCGGCTGTCGGGTTTGACCCGGTATTTGGTGCCCGGCCACTGAAGCGGGCTATCCAGCAGCATCTGGAAAACCCATTGGCGCAGGCACTGTTAAAAGGTGACATTGTGCCTGGCAGCACTGTGCAGATTGATGCTGAAGGCGATACTTTCAGCATCCGTTGATGGTACTTGTCTGAATGAAAGCCCACCTTTTGGTGGGCTGATTCGAGCATGGACTCGTGAACTAATCCTCTTGGTGTGCAGGCCAGTTGCACGCCACCACCTCTTGAAACCATGAGCGATCAAATGGGCTTCGTGGCGTGATCGAAGCATTGAGTGCCAGGCTCATCGGAAGGGCCAGATGATAGGCGACCAGTGCTTTTACTTTGCTGTCTTCCAGTTCGTTAAATTGTTCCGCAAGTTGCTCTTTCTCCTTGGCCGAAATCAGCTCCCCTTGACGTTGCCGGTAACTGCTGTGCAGCCATCGCAATAACGCTTGTTTTGAGTGATTGGTAAAATGATCGGTCAACCGCTCTGTAGGTGGATAAAGACGTTCAAAGCCTGTTGTGTTGCCTTCCACCAGAAAGACAAACAGCAAGTTAATCCCGGCAGAAATTTGTCCGGCACGATGATCAATCGACTGATACAGTGCAAGCGCTCGGCGAAACTTTTGTTCTGCTAAGGAGTGTTCTGTAGCATCCATCGCCAGCAAGCCCAGATTATTCTCGACCATGGCCTCCACATTCAGCAAATCATGCTGTCGTGCCAGTTCCCTGGCTTGTTTTAGTTGTTGACGTGATACTTCAGGTTCGTCCAGCTGCCGTGCCACCAATGCTTTGCTGTTGAGCAGGGTGATGCGCTGTTGATCTGTTGTCGCAAACTTGAGTGCACAGCGATAGCTGTCTTGAGCTTCAACCAGGTAATCGTGTCTGCGTAACCAAATCCCCAAAGCGCTGTTGATAGTCGTCAGCTGCGCTATGAAATGGGGGCTTGAACTGTCTTGAAATAACTGTTCCAGCGAATGCATGGTTCTATCCAGTTGATTGGTTTGAACGGAAGCACGCAAGTTCAGGATATGCCAATGCAGTCTGATCTCAGGAGCTTCGGATGCCAGAGTGATGCTATCCAGCAAGGCCAGTGTTCGTGCTGGCTGAACTCGAAGGAAGTCTTCGGCTTCAGAAAGCAGGCTGGGCGTCGTGTTGGCGTTGGCAGCAAAGGCAGGGCAACACGTGAAGCCTAGAGCAGTACACAGCCAATAAAAAAGCATTCGCATCCCGCGTCTCCATCGACAGCTTACTTGTTGAGTCTAGTGGAGCCAGGCAAAGGTTGCAAAATGGGCTCGTTCGGTATTCCTTCTCGTATCCGCTCGCATCAGGCATTGGGATCGATTATGCTTGAAAAATGTTTGATGGTAAGAGAGTTTGCATGCAAGAAACCCAATCCAACAACCCTTTGCACGGCATTACGCTGCAAAAGCTGCTAGAGCAGCTGGTCGATCATTATGGCTGGGAGCAGCTGGCTGTGCGGGTGCGGATCAATTGCTTTCAGCAGGATCCTTCCATTAAATCCAGTCTGAAGTTTTTACGCAAAACGCCCTGGGCTAGAACCGAGGTGGAGCAGTTGTATCTGAAAACCTTTCAGGCCTGAACTGCCCTGTCTTTCAACAGGCCTGGTACACAGGGTATAATCAGCCCTGGTGAGCACGAAAAATAATAATAAGTGCTCTGGTTGTAACCAACGAAGCAAGCAATATGAAGCCAATCCAATCTCAATGCAGCGGTACCGTGCTGATGGTACCGCCATGCCATTTTGGTTTTAACCACCAAACGGGCAGCGACAATGCATTTCAGCACAGCCTTGATATAACCTCAGCACAAATGCAGCAGCGAGTGATGGCCGAGTTTCGGGCTATGGTGGCGAAGCTACGTGCTCATGAGATACAGGTGCTGGAGTTTGATGCGCATGATCCGGCGCAGCAGACGCCGGATGCCGTTTTTCCCAACAACTGGTTTAGTACCAGTGCCAGCGGCCAGCTGGTACTGTACCCGATGGCCACCGCCAATCGACAAGCTGAGGTGAAACCCAATGCGCTGACTGGTTGCCTAAATGCGGCTGGCTTTGAGGTACGGCACTATCTGGACTTACGAGAGCTGGCTGCGCCTGGCCAGGCGTTGGAAGGCACCGGTGCTTTGGTGTTTGATCACCGCTTGGGCAAGGTGTATGCCGCCCGATCGCAGCGCTGCGATCCGGCTCTGCTTGCACTGCTGCCATCAGACTATCGGTTGGTGGCTTTCGATACCGACTGTCAGGGCATGCCGGTGTACCACACCAATGTGCTGCTTTCCATCGGAGAGCAGTTTGCGGTGGTCTGTCCCGAAGTCATTGCGGATGCGCACCGCGACAAGGTCCTTACCGAGCTGGCTGAACAGCGGGAACTGATTCTGATCAGCGCCCAGCAAATGCAGGCCTTTGCCGCCAACCTGCTGCAGCTTCGCAGCAGCAGTGGTGAGCTGCTGATTGCGCTGTCCGCAACGGCGCATCAGGCACTGTTGGCGTCGCAGCGCGCTCAGCTAAGTCAGTATGGTCGTTTAGTGCCCTGCCGGGTGGATACCATCGAGCATGTCGGTGGAGGCAGTGTCCGCTGCATGCTGGCAGAAATCTTTTTACCGAAAATCAGTACTTAGTCAGTAACTGGCGTTGATAGTCTTGAGCTGAAATGCTCAGGCCGGCATCGGCAATTTTTTGTTGCAGCGCACTGTCGGCTTTATTGAGCTCGGACAGCACCAGGGTATTGTCATCGAGTTGCCAGATCAGCCGTGAGCCAGCGTAGCTAAAGGCCAGAATGGTCAGCGCCTCTGGCTCCAACCGCTCGGCCGCCGCCTGAATGGCTTTGAGTTTTCGTTGGATCAGATTCAGCTCGTGCTTTAAATCCCAGATGTAGGCCACTTCGAAAAAGTACGGGTGGCTTTTCAGCCGTTTTAACGCAGTACCGACCACCAAACAGC
>JAFIFR010000139.1 GCA_020831935.1 Alkalimonas sp. | reverse complement strand
CAGCACGTCGTCGCTGATCTCGGCGTTATGAAAGACGTTTTGCACGTCGTCCAAATCCTCCAGCGTATCCAGCATTTTGAGGAATTTCTTCGCTTGCTCCAGATCCAGACTCACCTTGGTACTGGGCACCTGGGTGATCTCAGCATTGGCCGGAGCAAAGCCAGCCGCGACCAGCGCATCTTTGACATCGGAGTAGCTGTCCGGCGTGGTCAGCACATCAAAGGAATCATCCTCGTTGCGCTGCACGTCTTCAGCGCAGGCTTCAAGCGCCGCTTCCATCAGGGCATCTTCATCGGTGTCACTGTCATACGACAGCACGCCTTGCTTGCTGAACAGGTAAGCCACCGAGCCGTCTGTGCCCAGGTTGCCACCATTTTTGCTAAAGGCATTGCGCACATCACTGACGGTGCGGTTGCGGTTGTCGGTCATGGTCTCCACCAATACCGCCACCCCATTGATGCCATAACCTTCGTACAGCAGCTCATCGTAATTGTCGCCCTCGGTCGCGCCGGCACCACGCTTAATGGCACGATCAATGGTATCGCGGGTCATGTTTTCCGACAGGGCTTTATCGACCGCAATACGCAAACGTGGATTGGAGCTGACCTCAGGGCTAATGCGGGCAGCCACCGTCAGCTCCCGGATAATTTTGGTGAAAATTTTGCCTTTTTTGGCATCCTGTCTGGCTTTGCGGTGCTTAATATTCGCCCACTTGCTATGACCTGCCATGCTTACTCCTTTTTCAGCTCTATCATCAACTCCGCCAGCTGAGCCGGATTGGCCAGACCGGGTGCATCGGTCAGAGGACAGGCCGCTGTGGTGGTTTTGGGGAAGGCCATCACATCACGGATAGAACTTGCACCGGTCATCAGCATCACCAGACGATCCAGGCCAAAGGCCAGACCAGCATGCGGCGGAGTACCGTATTTTAAGGCTTCCAACAGGAAGCCAAATTTCTCGGCGGCTTCATCGTCGCTGATGCCCAGCAGGCGGAACACCGTGGCCTGCATCAGCGGATCGTGAATACGGACCGAGCCGCCACCGAGCTCAGTGCCATTCAGTACCATATCATAGGCATTGGACAGCGCTTCTGCCGGTGCTTGCTGCAGTGCCGCCGGATCCGGGTTGACCGGTGAAGTGAAGGGGTGATGAATCGCCATCAGCTGGCCATCGTCATCCTGCTCAAACATTGGGAACTCAACCACCCACAGCGGTTTCCAGCCTTGCTCGGTCAAGCCATGCTGCTCACCCAGCTTCAGCCGCAGTGCGCCCATGGCTTCACACACCACCGAATAGCGATCGGCGCCAAAGAACAGGATATCACCGGCAGCAGCTTCAGTTCGGCTCAAGATGTCATTGACAATGTCATCGCTTAAAAACTTGGCCACAGGCGACTGCACGCCTTCGATGCCCTGCCCTACGGCTTTGACTTTCATCCAGGCCAGGCCCTTGGCACCGTAAATGCCGACAAAATCGGTGTAACCATCAATGTCTTTGCGGGAAATGGCCTCGGCCTTGCCCGGTACTTTCAGTGCAACCACACGGCCTTTGGCATCGTTGGCAGGGCCAGAGAAGACTTTAAACTCAACCTCTTTCACCAGATCGGCGACATCAACAAACTGCATCGGATTGCGCAGATCCGGCTTGTCGGAGCCATACAGGCGCATCGCATCGGCGTAGGTCATGCGGGGGAAATCGCCGAGGTCGACCTGCAATTGCTGCTGAAACAGCTCGCGGATCATTTGCTCGCTCACCGCCATCACCTGATCGGCGGTCATAAAAGAGGTTTCGATATCAATCTGGGTAAATTCCGGCTGGCGATCGGCGCGCAAGTCTTCATCACGGAAACACTTGACGATTTGGTAGTAGCGATCCAGCCCAGACATCATCAACAATTGCTTAAACAACTGCGGCGATTGCGGCAGCGCAAAAAATTTGCCCTTGTGGGTGCGACTGGGGACCAGATAATCGCGCGCACCTTCCGGGGTCGCCCGGGTCAGCATCGGGGTTTCCACATCCAAAAAGCCATGGCTGTCCATAAAATTACGCACAAAGCTGGTGACTTTGGCACGAAACTTCAGTCGCTCGGTCATCACCGGGCGACGCAAGTCCAGGTAGCGGTACTTCAGTCGCTGCTCTTCGCTGTTGTTCTGGTTGGAGTCCAGTGGAATTGGCGCCGACTTGCTGAGGATTTGCAGGGTTTTGGCATAGACTTCGACTTCACCGGTCGCCATCTCTGCATTGACCTGAGAAGACGGGCGGGCCCGGACTTTGCCGCTGACCTGAATGCAGAATTCGTTGCGCAAGGTATAGGCTGTTTCGAACAGGGCTTTTTCATCGGGATCGAACACCACCTGCACCAGGCCTTCACGGTCACGCAAGTCCAAAAAAATCAGGCCTCCCAGATCGCGGCGACGATTGACCCAACCACACAATGTAACTTCTGTATCGACCAGCGACGCGGTTAAGGAACCGCAATAATGACTGCGCATGCATTCAATCCTTTCGAAAAACTGCCAAAAAAGCCTGCCGGGCGATGAACCCGCACTCAGGCATGGATGGGACGGTATTATAAAGAAAACAGCAGCAATGTCACTGCCCGCGCCTTCTGCTATGATGGCATTTTTTGTCAGAAGGAAGCGCGGATGCTCTACCTTGGCTGCCCGATGTGGGCCAATGCCAGCTGGAAACAAAGTCTGTTTTCCCCAAGCTGTAAAACCGCCGATTTTTTGCAGCAGTACAGCCAGGTGTTCAACACTGTGGAAGGCAATACCACTTTTTATGCCGATCCCAAAGCCGAAGCCTTGCTTCGCTGGGCCAGCCAGACGCAGGCGGATTTTCGTTTTGTGCTGAAAGTCCCGTCCCGCATCAGCCATCAGACCAGCGCCGATGCTAAGGCAGAGCTAAAACACTGGTGGCACTCATTGCAGCCGCTGCACAGCCGTATTGGTCAGGTGCATCTGCAGCTGCCAGCCAGCGCCGGGCCTTCAGAGCAGACCTTGATCGCTTCATTATTGGACGCACTGGTTGCCGATGTCCGTTGCTGCGTGGAAGTGCGCCACCCGGCTTTTTTTGACAAAGCGGACCACGAAGTCGGCTTAAACCGGATGTTGCGTGATTATGGGGCTGAGCGGGTGGTTTTTGACAGCCGGGCTCTGTTTGCGGTGCCGGCCAGCCATCCAGCGCTTAGCGATGCTCAGCGCAAAAAGCCTCGTTTACCGGTGCATGCGATTTGCCTGACCGATGCACCGGTGCTGCGCTTTATCGGCTGCGACGATGCCGCCATCAACCGTCAGTATTACCAGCCTTGGCTGGCTAAAATCCGCCAGTGGCTGGATGAAGGTAAAACACCTTACTGCTTTTTCCACACCCCGGATAACGCCTCGGCACCTCAGCTATGCCGGGATTTTATCGCCGACCTGGGCATTACCCACCCGGTGCTTAATCCCTGGCCAGGTGAGCAAAGCCAAGCTGACAACCATCTTCAGCCGGAGCTTTGGTAAGTCTTTAGCTAGCTGGCTTTTGCAGCAACACCACATCAGGGCCGCAGAACTCAAGCTGCAGCTGGTAGCGTGCAGCCAGCCAGCGAAAGCTGTTATCGGCAAAAAAGCTGATATGAGTGGGGTCCAGCGTATAGTGCCAGTTGGCGAAAGCGGCATCCGTCGTCAACCGTTTGGTCATCAGCCCCAGCCAGCCACCGGGTTTGAGCAGCCCAATCAATTGCGCAAGTACCTGGCCGGGCGCGCTTAAGTGCTCCACCACCTCAGTGCTGACAATAAAGTCGTACTGCCGGCTTAAACACTCAGGCTGATGGCAGTAGTAGAGATCGTAATTGGCGCATTGAAATCCCGCTTCCGCAAACATCAGCGCCAGCGTCGGCCCCGGGCCGCAACCAAAATCCAAACCTTCCGCTTCGGGTGCCAATCGTTGCCGCAAAGGTTCAAATACACGGCCTAAAAACTTGCGGTACCCCAGGTCATCCGGCTGATTCTGGTGCTGATCGTACACCGCTTTTTCTGCCGCAGCGTCCAGATGAAAGGCCGACGGCACAAAAACCAGTGCACACTGCTCGCAGCGCCAATAATCGCGCACCAGCACCTTAGGGCGTTGCTCGCGGTGATAAAGCCGGCTCTGGCTGGAAAGGCAAAGCGGGCATGCAGGTGCAGCCCTCAGCACAGCATCAGCACCAGTCGGCCTCAGCCCTTGATTTGACATAGAAAACGCCTCGCTCTAGGCTGGGTATAACGAACAGGCCATCAGCCTAACCGAACCGACCTAGTCTGACAACAACACAGCGCCTCAGGAGTTAGGATGACCGAAACAAGCCGCTTGCTGGCACTGCCTTTTGCCAACAATCACCAGGACAACCCCAGGCGCATCGGGGTTGAAATTGAGCTCAGTGGTCTTGAACTGAACGAGCTCGCTGAGTTGGTCGCAAAAGAACTCGGGCTGAATACCGAGCAAAAAGGCCGTTACGATCTGCGTCTAACCGGCGATTCAGCCGGCGATTGGGTGGTGGAGCTGGACTTTCACTTACTCAAAGAGTTGGGGAAAACCGAGCAGCAATCCGGCAGCTTGTCCGAAAGTGCCGAGCAGCTGCTGGCGTCATTGGCCAACCAACTGGTGCCGCTCGAGCTAGTCAGCCCCCCCCTGCCATTTGAGCGCTTAACCGACATCGAGCGTCTTATCCAACAGCTGCATCAGCGTGGTGCCAAGGGCTCTTCCGATGAGTTTCGAAATGCCTTTGGCTTGCAACTGAACCCGGAGATCCCATCCAAGGACCCGGCTGTTTTGCTGCGCTTTTTGCAAGCCTTTGTCTGCCTGCACGACTGGCTGCTGCAACAAGAGCAAATCGACGTCACCCGGCGCCTAACCAGTTACATCAACCCTTACCCCAAAGCCTACCAAAAGTTGATTCTGGCTGCCGATTACCAGCCGAGTTTGACT
The DNA here is from genome assembly GCA_020831935.1 of Alkalimonas sp. Taxonomy (GTDB): domain Bacteria; phylum Pseudomonadota; class Gammaproteobacteria; order Enterobacterales; family Alteromonadaceae; genus Alkalimonas. Next base: position 994 of record JAFIFR010000139.1, on the reverse strand, counting down.
CAGCTTATCGACGATTATCTGAGCCACAATCCCACCCGTAACCGGGCACTGGATTGTCTGCCACTGTTTATGGAACTGGATGAAAACCGGGTCAAGGCAGTGGTCAAAGACGAACTGGTCAAAGCCAGGCCGACTTTTCATTACCGTCTGCCCAGCTCGGAAATTCAGCTGGCCGGCTGGGGCTTGCACCGGGCCTGGAATGGCTGGATTGACGTAGAACAACTGGTCGCCAGTCCAAACAGACTCAGCGCCTGTGCAGCGGCCTACTTGGAGCTGTTAAACAAGCCGCTGGGTAAACTGCTGCAAGACTGGCCAAGCCAACTGGAGCAGCAATGGCTAAGCCGGTAATCGCCATTACTGGCCCGGAGCGCGGCGCCTTTGGCCCACGCTTTTTGGTGGCCTTGGCGGTGCGCTGTTATGGCGGTGTCCCCCTGCAGTTGCGGCCATCCCAACACCAACAATCCATCCGCTTCGATGGCGTGGTGGTGACCGGTGGTCATGATGTAGACCCAGTGCTTTACGCTGCTGAGCCTGAGGTCCACCCAAAGTATGATCCTGAACGTGATAAGTTAGAAATGGCGGTGATCAAACAAGCTTTGCAGCAACGCAAACCCTTGCTGGGTATTTGCCGCGGCGCACAGCTGCTGAATGTGTGCCGGGGTGGTAACCTGCACCAACAGCTAAAAGAGCATCGTTACAACACCTCGCATCGCTGGACAGTACTGCCACTGAAAACCTTGTGTTTAGAAGACGACAACTCGCTGCTGGCGTCACTGCTGCAATGCCCGAGGTGTAAAATCAACAGCCTGCACAACCAGGCCATCAATCAACTAGGCGATGGTTTGAAGGTGGTGGCGCGGGATCTGGATCAACTGGTACAAGCCATTGAAGATCCAGGCTACCCCTACCTGTTGGGGGTGCAATGGCATCCGGAGTTTCTTCTTTTTATGCGCCGTCAACGGCGCTTATTCAAAGTACTGGTTCAAACAGCACG
>JAFIFR010000138.1 GCA_020831935.1 Alkalimonas sp. | reverse complement strand
AAAGGCGTCTCGGCACTGATTGAAGTGGGCGAAAAAGTCGCGGTGATTGGTGCCAACGGCATCGGTAAAACCACCTTGTTAAAGTGCTTGATGAACGAATACCCGGTCGACTCTGGCCTGGTGAAATGGTCGGAAAATGCCGAAATCGGCTATTACGCTCAGGATCACGCCTATTTGTTCCAGCAAAAAATGTCGGTGTTTGACTGGATGCTGCAGTGGAAGCAACCGCAGCAAGATGAGCAGGCGGTCAGAGCCGTGCTTGGCCGGATGCTTTTTTCCAAAGACGACATCTTAAAACCGGTAACAGCTTTGTCCGGTGGTGAAAAGGGCCGGATGATCTTTGGCAAACTGATGCTGCAACGGCCGAATGTGCTCTTGATGGACGAGCCGACCAACCACCTGGATATGGAATCCATTGAATCGCTGAACCAGGCACTGCTGGACTATCCGGGTACGCTGATTTTTGTCAGTCACGACCGGGAGTTTGTGTCCTCGCTGGCGACCCGCATTATCGAAATTACTGCCGATGGCGTGCGCAACTTTGCCGGCAGCTACGACGATTACCTCAAAGAGCAAGAGCTGCAACGCTCTTAGCAGGCGGATAAACCTGGCATTGGCCAGGTTTGTTGTTTTTGGCTCGACGTCTTTCGGTTGCTGTGCTTAGATAGAAGCAAAGCGCCCCTATGTATCCTATCCTGGGCGTACGACCTGCGCAGGAACTGCTATGTCATTGCTGGCGTTTGCCGATCACACAACCGATTTCTCACTGGCCTTAACCGGCAGTCATCACATGACTTTGGTGCTGTTATCGCTCTTTATTGCGATTTTCGCTGCCCACACCAGCTTTAATGTTGCCCAATTAATGCAATCGACCCCCTCAATACGGCTGCGCCACTTGTGGCATGCCTTGGGTGCCGTGGCACTGGGCACCGGTGTCTGGGCGATGCACTTTACCGGCATGATGGCATTTGAGCTGCCAGTGACGGTTGAGTACCACCTGGGGCTGACCTTGCTCTCCATTCTACCGGCTGTGCTGGCCGCTGCGGTGATTTTGCAGGTGGTGGCAATCCCTACGGCCAGGTGGCGCAGCATTGTACTTGGTGGCGCTTTGATGGGGGCAGGTATTGGCACTATGCACTACACCGGCATGACGGCGATGGTACTGCAGGCTGAGCAGTTGTATCGATTGGACTGGTTCATTGCATCCGTGTTGGTGGCCGTTGCATTGGCCACCATGGCGCTGGCGGTTCGCCCTGTGCTGCGCAGTCGCATTCGTCATCCAGAGCTGTTAAAAGGGTTAAGCGCTGTAGTGATGGGGCTGGCCATTGCCAGCATGCATTATGTCGCCATGCATGCAACCTTGTATCTGCCGGCCGAAAGTGTGCGGGGCGTGGCTGGCTTTCGGATTAGCTCAGAAACTTTGGGTTGGCTGGCAGTGGTGATGGCGGTGGCCATTCTACTGATTGCGTCGGTGACGGCAGTGATGCGACAGCGATTGCAACGGGTGGAAAAGCGCAATCAGCAATCGGAGCAACGCGCATCAATTTGGGCACAGCGCATGCAACGCATAGCCGAGCGGGTACCGGGGCTGGTGTATCAGTTTAAGCGCACTGAGGATGGTCAGCTTAGTTTCCCCTACGCCAGCGACGCCATCCGGGATTTTTACCGCATCTCGCCCGAGCAAGCTGCCAGAGATGCCAGTGCTGTTATCCATGCTATACACCCGGAAGATCGCGAAGCGATGCTGGCCAGCATTGAGCGCTCGGCCCGTGAGTTAACCCCCTGGCATTTTGAATACCGGGTGTTGGATGCGCAGGGCAACAGCCGCTGGGTGCTTGGCAACTCGTTGCCTGAACAAGAAGCGGATGGGGTGAGTTGGTATGGTTTTATTACCGACATTACCGAACGCAAAGCCGCCGAAGAAACCATCCACCGGCTGGCATTTTACGATGAGTTGACCGGGCTCTATAACCGCAAGAAACTGCAGTTGTGTTTGCAAGAGCAGTTGCAGGATATGGCGGTAAGTCGGCATCTTGCCGCTGCTATTGTCATTGATCTGGATGACTTTAAACGCCTGAACGATACGCTGGGCCATCAGGCCGGTGATCAGCTGCTGCAGCAGGTGGCCGAACGCATTGCGCAGGATTTGCCGGTCAGCACCTTCTGTGGCCGCCTGAGCAGCGATGAATTTGCGGTCTTGCTGGGTTTTTTACCGGCAGCAGAGGCGCTGGCTCGTGATCTGGCACAGCAACAAGCTGAGCAGTTGCTGCAGTTGCTGCAGCAGCCGTTTAATTTGAGCGGTCATTCGTATCAGAGTTCTGTCAGCATTGGCGTTCACTTGTTTCATGCCGAAGAGCCTGCCAATGAGTGTTTAAAGCGAGCCGACTTGGCCATGAGCTATGCCAAGCGGGCCGGCGGCAATGATATTCGTTTTTTCCAGCCAGAAATGCTGCAGGAGGTTGAAGAACGTTTTGCACTGGAGCAAGCACTGAATCAAGCTTTAATTCACAATCAGTTTCGTTTGTATTATCAGCCCAAGGTGACCGCCGAAGGCGATGTGGTGGGCGTTGAAGCCTTGATCCGCTGGCAGCACCCTGAGCGGGGCATGATTTCACCGGCCTATTTTATCCCCTTAGCTGAAGAGTCCGGTCTGATAGAGGCCATCGGCCAATGGGTGTTGCAACAGGCCTGTCAGCAGTTGCAAATTTGGCAGTCGCACCCGGTATTGGGGCGTCTCTCGGTCTCCGTCAACCTCAGCGTCCGGCAGTTTTATCAACCGGATTTTGTCGAGCAAATGGCCGGGCTGTTGGTGCATTATCAGGTGAGCCCAGCGCTGCTTCGGTTGGAGCTGACGGAGAGCCTGGTGTTGACGGATTTGGATGATGCCGTAGCCCGGATGGAGCAATTAAAAGCGCTGGGGCTTTTGTTTGCGATGGACGATTTTGGTACCGGGTATTCGTCTTTGTCGTATTTATCCCGATTGCCCTTTGATGAGATTAAGATTGACCAGCACTTTGTCCGGCAGTGCAGGGATGGCCAGAAACCAAAAGACTGGGTGATAGTGGACGCCATTATTGGCATTGCCAATACCTTTGGCATGGAGCTGGTGGCGGAAGGAGTGGAGCACGAAAGTCAACAGCAGTTGCTGCATGCCAGCGGTTGTTATTGCTATCAAGGTTACTTGTTTGCCCGCCCTCAGCCGGTGGCTGATTTTGAGCATTGGCTGCTGGCAGTGGAAAATTCGTAATTTTTTCAAAGCGCACTAGGCTTTATAGCAGGAACTACAAAAATGAGTTGCGATGTTGTTTTTCAAGCAGAAGGGTAAGATTGACTTTGTGCCAGCGACTCGCTCATTGCCGGGCCTATTGTTGCTTGGCTGCATGTTTTTGGCTCCTCTGAGCCTTGCCGCTCTGCCGGAGCGAATTCGCTACTGTGTGGACCCGGATTGGCTGCCGTACGAGGCGGTGATTGATGGCCGTCATGTGGGAATTTCGTCGGACTACATCCGCTATTTATCCGAAAGTACCGGCAGTCGTTTTGAGCTGGTGCCCACTCTATCCTGGAGCGATACCTTACAGGCTTTGCAGGATGGACGTTGCCAGCTGACGCCGATGCTCAATCGTTCGCCCGAGCGTGAAGAGTACCTGCATTTTACCGGGGTGTATTTTCGTTCACCCAATGTGTTGGTATCGTTGCGGGAACAGCCTTTTTTGCAGAGTCTGGACAACATTGGCGATCGGTCGCTGGCTGTGCCTGAGGGTTATCGGCTGCTGGAATACCTGGCGAACTATTATCCACAGACTCAGGTGCTGCCGGTGGACAACGAGGCGAGCGGTTTGGCCGCTGTGGCTGCTGGCAGAGCCGATTTATTCATTGGCTCTTTGTACTCCATCAATGCGTTAATCCAGCAGCAGGGGCTTCATCATTTGAAGATTGCTGGCTGGGTTGGGCTGGAGGATGAACTGCGCATGGGGGTAACAGCAGAGCTTGCTCCTTATATCCCCCTGATAAATCAAGTGCTGACAAGCCTTAGTGACGCTGAGCGCATTCAAATTTACCGCAACTGGACCCAGATTGAGCCGATTGAGCGCACCAGCTACCGCCTGGTCTGGCAAGTCACCGTGGTGGCCATGCTGATTATTTTGTTGTTAATGGCCTGGAATTTGCGCAATCGTACCTTCAATCGACAGCTGCAGGAAAAGAATCAACAACTCGAACAGACCCGGGCTCGTTTAGAGCGGGCCATTAAAAAGTTGCAGTATGTATCCAGTCATGACCCTTTAACCAAGACATACAACCGCAATCACTTTGATCAGTCGATGCAAACACAGCAGCGCCGCCAAGCCAAGCATGCCGATGCCTTTAGCCTGATAGTGCTCGACATTGATCATTTTAAAGCCATCAACGATCAGCATGGTCATTTGGTGGGAGACCAGGTATTGCAGGAGTTGGCGGCTCTGGTAATGGCCGAAGTGCGTGATGGTGATCAGGTTACACGCTGGGGCGGCGAAGAGTTTGTCATTCTTTGCCAAAAAACCAACTTGCAAGAAGCCGAAGTACTGGCCGAGCGGATTCGAAAGCGCCTGGAAAACCAGTTGTTCGCCGGCATCATTCAGCTTAGCTGCAGTTTTGGCATTGCAGAGCAAGCCAAAAAAGAACCGTTAATGCACTGCTTTGAGCGAGCAGATAAAGCCTTGTATCAGGCCAAAGCCGAAGGACGCGATCGTATTTGTGTGGCGACCACTGTCATGGCCGAACGCTGTTAACATTTGTCGCCGTCTTAGTGAGTTTGTTGTTAGTAGGTTGGCTGCTGCTTCGCCAAAAAGCCGCCATGTAATAAAGCCAGTCCTGGAGACTACGCGGCGGTTGGGTAATGGCTGTATCCCTTGGCATCCCAAGTATAAAAGGTGGCGAGATCATTGCGATTAAATTGCATAAAACTGAGTTGAATGCTCGACTTTTTGATTGTGTCCGGGCTTGGCTCGGGGGACACTGAGCCGACTTTGCAAGCAATGGGATCTTTGATGATTGATTTTCGCAGCGATACCGTCACCAAGCCAACTGCAGGGATGAGAGCGGCCATGATGGCAGCAGAGCTTGGCGACGATGTGTTTCAGGACTGCCCAACCACCAATGCGCTGCAGAACTGGGCGGCTTCGCAGTTGGGATTTGAAGCCGCGCTTTTTGCGTCAAGTGGCACCCAAACCAATTTACTGGCGATGATGAGCCACTGTCAACGGGGTGATGAAGTGATCCTGGGCCAGGACTGGCATACCTACCGCTGGGAAGGTGGTGGTGCTGCCGTATTGGGTTCCATTCAACCACAGCCATTAGCCGTGCAGGCCGATGGCTCTTTGTTGCTTGAGGATATCGCCGCAGCGATTAAACCGGACGACCCTCATTTTGCCCGCAGTCGCCTGGTGGTGGTGGAAAACACCATTGCAGGCAAGGTGCTAAGCCCCGAATACATGGCCAGTGTCGCACAGCTGGCCAAACAACATCAGCTGGCTTGCCATATTGATGGCGCCCGGTTGATGAATGCTGCCACCAAGCTTGCAACGGAACGTGAACAAGACGTCTGGCAGATGGCGCGTCAGCTGTGCCAGGGTTATGACACGGTATCGCTGTGTTTATCCAAAGGCCTGGGAGCGCCGATAGGCTCGTTGTTATTGGGTTCTGAGGATGTGATCAAGCGGGCCCGACGTCTCAGAAAAATGCTGGGGGGCGGTATGCGGCAAACCGGCCTGTTGGCAGCCGCCGGGCACTATGCCTTGCAACACCAAGTGGCTCGATTGGCCGATGATCATCTGCATTGCCAACAGTTGGCGGATGGTTTGCAGTCGCTTACAGACCGCTACCCCTGCTGGCAGGGCAAGCTACGACTGCAGCCGGTCCAAACCAATATCTTGTTCTGCGATATGGCGCCAGCGCTGGCTGGTGCCTTG
>JAFIFR010000137.1 GCA_020831935.1 Alkalimonas sp. | reverse complement strand
TCGGAAGTGGAAGGCCAGTACTGCCACAACTGCAATCTGATCCAGGGCGAAGACGCCGACTGGCGTCCTTGCGCCATCTTCCCAGGCAAATTGGTCGCCAACGAAGGTTGGTGTGCTGCCTGGGTTAAGATGCAATAAGTTCTGCCCTGCTTTACTACGGAAGGCCAGCTAGGTGTAGCTGGCCTTTTTGCCTTCTTTCAGGGGGCTTTTGCAGCTAAACTAAAGGGACTTGTTTAAGGAACTTGCTATGCCCCGTTATTCCAGCGACTTTATCCGCGCCATGCCCAAAGCCGATCTGCATCTGCACTTAGATGGCAGTTTACGGCTTGATACGCTGCTGGCTATGGCCAAAACCCTGAAAGTGCCGCTGCCGGTCGATACGGTAGAGGGGATGCAGGCCCAGGTGTTCAAGCCGGCCTATCAGAATCTGGGCGAATACCTACGCGGCTTTCAATACACCTGCGCCGTGCTGCGGGATGCCGATCATTTAACTCAGGCCGCGTACGAGCTGGCGCTGGATAATCTGGCCGAAGGCGTTAATTACATCGAAGTGCGTTTTGCGCCACAGCTGTTGATGGATTTAAGCAAAGGCTTGGACTTTGATACCGTGATGCGGGCGGTTAATGTGGGCTTACAGCGGGCGGAGCTGGAGTACAACAGCTCGGCCGCGGTGCTCACGCAGGGCAAGCCGGCGTTTCGCTATGGCATCATCAACTGCGCGATGCGGATGGTCGCAGCCAAAGGCTTTTCGCCTTATTACGATCAGCTGTTTCAGCTGATGCGGGACTTTGAGCCGATGCAGGTGATTAAACTGGCAGCAATGGAGTTGGTTCGGGCCAGCGTGCGGCTGCGTGATGATGAAGGCATACCCATTGTCGGCTTGGATTTGGCCGGCCAGGAGTCGGGTTATCCGGCCAGCAAGTTTAAAGAAGTGTACGATTACGCCCATCAGCACTTTTTGCTGAAAACCGTGCATGCAGGCGAAGCTTACGGTGCTGAAAGTGTGTTTGAAGCCATCACGGAGTGCCATGCCGATCGCATTGGCCACGGGTACTCGTTGTTTTTGCCAGAGCGCATCCAGCACCCTGCCATTGCGGATCCTGTCGCTTACAGTCAGCGGTTGGCATCCTTTATGGCGGATAAGCGCATTGCGATTGAAGTCTGCCTGACCAGCAATTTGCAAACCAACCCAGCCATCGCCGATATCCGCCAGCATCCGTTTGGCGAGATGCTGAAAAACCGGATGGCGACGGTGATTTGTACCGACAACCGTCTGGTGTCCAATACCACCCTGAGCAATGAATACCAGCTGGCGCTTGATCACTTTGATATCCCGATCAAGCGGCTAAAAGACATGGTGGCCTACGGCTTTAAGAAGAACTTCTTCCCCGGCAGCTACGTGGAAAAGCGCCAGTACGCTAAAACCTGTCTGCAGTACTTTGACCGGGTGGCGCAGCACTATGGTTTTATTAGTTAAAGGTCGCTAGATGACGACCCTGCAATGGCTGACCGCCCTGATGCCGGTGCTCAGCGTCTTCGTGCTTTTGGTGTTGCTGCGTTTGCCGGCGACCCGTGCTATGCCACTTAGTTTACTGGTGTCGGCGCTGCTGGCACTTTGGGTCTGGCAGCTGCCGCTAAAGCAGTTGCTGGCTGCCATGCTGGAAGGCAGCGTGATTGCTGTCAGTATTTTATGGATTGTGTTTGGCGCCATCCTGCTGCTGAATGTGTTGCGTTACAGCGGTGGTCTCGATGCCATTCGGGCCGGTTTTGCCAAACTCTCACCAGACCGGCGGGTGCAAACTATTTTAATTGGCTGGCTCTTTGTTAGCTTTTTAGAAGGGGCGGCCGGTTTTGGCACCCCGGCGGCCATTGCGGCACCCTTATTGGTAGCACTTGGTTTTGCGCCCCTGGCTGCGGTGGTGTTGGCGCTGATAGCCGATTCGAGCAGCGTGTCTTTTGGTGCGGTCGGGACGCCGGTGCTGGTGGGCATTGCCCAAGGCATGGAAGGGGCTAGCCCGGAGGCACTGCAAGCCATTGCGCTGACCGCCATTGGCATTGATGTGCTGGTGGCCTCCTTGCTGCCACTGATCCTTTGTTTGATCCTGACCCGTTTTTTCAGCGAAGAAAAAAGCTGGTGGCCGGCCTTGCAACTGGCACCTTTTGCGCTGCTGGGTGGCTTAGCCTTTACCGTGCCCGCTTATGGCGTGGCCTTGTTGCTGGGACCTGAGTTTCCATCCATTTTGGGGGCCTTAACCGGCCTGGCGCTGATGAGCACTTTGGCACACTTCGGTATTTTGTTGCCGAAAACGCCCTGGTACTTTTCTGCTCAGGATAAGCAACAAAGCCAGGCCTTGCAGCAGCAGGTAGCTACATCGGACAGGATCATGCCTCTGTGGCGGGCCTGGTTGCCTTATGGTCTGGTGGCGCTGCTGTTGGTGTTGAGCCGTATACCGCAGCTGCCGTTGCAAGGCTGGTTGCGCAGCCTGGAATGGCGCTGGGCCAATATCCTGGGTACCGACATCAGTGCCAGCCTGGCACCTTTGTACTTGCCGGGCAGTTTCTTTTTGGCGGTGGCGCTGCTGACACTCTGGCTGCACCAGAATCCAACGCAGCAAAGCCCTTGGCGCATGGTGCAACAAGCCGGGCGCGACAGCCTGGCCCGGCTGGGGCCGGCCACCATTGCCTTGATGGCCTCGGTGCCGATGGTTCGGATTTTCCTGCAGTCCGGTGTCAATGATGCAGGCCTTGCGGCGATGCCGTTTGAATTGGCGCAAGTCGCCGCATTGCATCTGGCCGATTATTGGCTCTGGGTTGCGCCTTTAATTGGTGCTTTGGGGTCTTTTTTGGCCGGCTCAGCGACCTTTTCCAATATGATGTTTGCGTCCTTTCAGCAAACGGTCGCGGCAGAGGCGGGTTTACCTGAGACCTTGGTGCTTGGTTTGCAACTGCTCGGCGCCAATGCCGGCAATATGATCTGTGTAGTCAATGTGGTGGCCGCCGCCAGCGTGGTTAATTTAAGTGGCCGTGAAGGCGATATTATCCGGTATACCCTGCTGCCGATGCTGTATTACTGCCTGGCCGCCAGCCTGGTGGCGGTATTGTTTTGGTTGTGATTAGGCTGATTGCAGGCAGCGGCAGCTGCTGCTTTCACCATTCAGCCAGGTTCCGGCAAACTGGATTTCATCGCGCAGCAATCGCTCTATCCAACCATCGGCAGAGCCGCAGATGGGCCCCGCAGTGTAGGGGCCGGCGTACACCAGCTCATCACCGTTCAGTAAAATAGCCATTGGCGCTGCCGGTATGCTTAATCCCAACTGCCGGGCCTCAGCAATACTTAGGGTGTGTTGCGGGATCCCTGCAAAGCTTTGCTGCAGTGTTTGCTGGTGTTGTTGCTGCTGACGATGGCAGCGGCAAGCGGGGTCGATCACATGCAGCAGTTGCCTAGAACTCCCGCCCGATGCTGCGAGCAAGCCGCTAAGCTCAAGCTCTTTCGTGCCTTGCTGCTGCCAGCGCTGCTCCGGGTCAAAAACGCCAACCACACTGCGCTGATCCTGCCACAATAGATAACCGCTCAGTAGCAGCCAGCCTAGGAGCATCAGCGAACTCAATGCAACTTTCATTTCAATGACTAAACCTCTTAATTTCAATGGCCAGGGTATCGGAGGCGGATTTCACGCCCTGGGCAACATCGACTACGCGTTGCCCCTGTTGTTGCTGCTCAATCGCCATGGAGCTTAACTCCTGCGCCGACTCGGCAATTTCCTGGCTGGCCTGACCTTGCTGGCTTAAGGTGGTGGACATAATTTCGGCCGATTGCAGCACGCTTTGCACTTGCTGCAAGATGGCTCTCAGTTGCTCACCACTGTCGCTGGCACTGTCTTTGGTTTGTTCCAGCTGACTCAGGCATTGATCGACGGCTTCTACCGATTGCTGGCTGCTTTGCACCATCCGCTCAATCATGCCTTTAATTTCACCGGCTGAGCTGTTGGTTCTGGATGCCAGGGTGCGCACTTCGTCGGCCACTACCGCAAAACCACGACCTTGCTCGCCAGCTCGGGCGGCTTCAATGGCTGCGTTCAGTGCCAGCAGGTTGGTTTGCTCGGCAATGCCCTGGATCACATCCAGCACCCCTTTAATCTCCTGAGTGGACTCCGCCATGCCATGCACTTTCTGCCGGGAAGCGGCCAGATTATCCGCCAAAGCCTGGATGGTTTGAATGGTGGTAGTGATGGAGGCTTGTCCTGAGCCTGCGGCCTGATCGGAGTCGTGTGCCAACGACACCACCTGGTTTGCCAACTCAGCCAACTCCTGAATGCTGGCCGACATTTGCTCGGTGGCAGAAGCGATACGCTCAACCTCTTTCATCTTTTGCGTCATCCGCTCGGCCAGCGAGCTGCCTTGCTGCAGCAGGTCATCCGATTCATGGCCCAATTGTTTGGCGACATGATCTATGGTGCGCACTGTCTGCTGGATGGTGCCAATTACCTGGACAAAACGCTCAATTAATTTTGAATGTACTGCAGGCTTGGCGGTGTTAAGTAAAATTTCACCTTGCTGGTTAAGCATCTGCTGCGAGCTGGTCATGAAGAATTGACCTACCATGGCTTCTTTGTAGCTGTAGCGGCAAATCAATATCAAAACAATGGCCTCGACCACCACATAGGCGGCATGGATCATGACGATGGTAAAGGTTGCGTCCGAATCGGGCACCAGGTACACAGGTTGGCCGCTACTTTGCAGCCACATAAACAGCAAATGATGCACAGCGATGACGCCAGCCGCTACCAGAATGACCACCCAGTCCCGAAAAGCAATCAACACGGCTAAAAGCACAAAAATGCCAAAGTGTACTTCGGTCATGCCCATGCTTTGCTGAATGTGCAGCGCGCAAAACAACATAAAGCTGATGCCATAGCTGATGCGTGCTAATGGATGGTCGCCGAGGCTCTGTTGTAACCAAAAGGGAATGGCAACGGCAGGCACGCCGACGAGCAAAGCCAGTAGCCAGGTGTTGTGCAAAAAGGCCAGTAGAAAAGCCAGCAACAGCAAGCCGCAGTTGACGTACAGCGCGATTTGGAAAGCTTGTTGACGAAACTTGGGCATAGTCAGCTCCTGACAGATTGAAGCAAGAATGGTTTATTGCTATTTCATATAAGTGTAGCAGCCGCCGCAAAACAACAGTGAATGTTTAGTGCACTTCTGGCAATTGTTCCCAGCGGGTGGTGTAGGCCGGTGACAGAAACTGTTGCTGCATCTGCCAGTCACCACCCCGTCCTTGGCGGGCGATAAATACGCTGCCACGGTGTTTCTGGTTCAGTTGGTCAATGGTCGCCATTAAGCGCTGGCTGCGCTCCGAAGGTGGCGGCGCGAATAGCTGGTTTTGCAGGCCCTGGATGGGGCAGAGATCGCTCAGCACCACGCCGGCCTTGGCGTAGGCCGGGCCCTGGCGCCAAATCTTGTCCAGCAGCTGCATCGCTGCCTGTTGCAGTACCCGGCTATCGTTGCTTGGACTAGCCAGTTCCAGGCTGGCCTGATCGCCGAAAAAGCGTGCTTTTTGGTCGAACCGACTGCTGCGAATAAAAACACTGAGCTGACGGGCCAGACTGTTTTGTGCCCGCAGCTTTTCTGCCGCCCGGCTGAGGTAGAGGCTAATCGCCTGCTGCATCGCTTCTTTGTCTTTCACCCGCTGACCGAAACTGCGGCTGCTGATAATCTGCTGCTTGGGTTCCTGAACTTCATCCAGCGCCAGGCAGGCGATGCCGTTCAGCTCATTGACGGTGCGGGCCAGCACCACCGAGAACTTTTTGCGGATCTGCTGCGGGCAGGCGCGTGCCAATTGCAGTGCGGTTTCGATCTTCATGGCGTGCAAGTGCTCGGCCAGCTTGCGGCCAACGCCCCAGACTTCCTGCACCGGTGCTCTGGCCAGAATATGCAGCCGTTTGTGTGGTTCGCTCAGGTCCAGTACCC
>JAFIFR010000136.1 GCA_020831935.1 Alkalimonas sp. | reverse complement strand
TTGTATTGCAGCTCCAGCGCCAGCAGTTCTGCAAAATGACTTTGCTGCATTGACGGCTGGCGTAAATAATCGTGAAAGCAGCGCACGCCGGTTTTGCTGAGCAGTTCAAAACCCGCACTTTCGCACCAGGCCAGGACCTCTGACGGACTTAGCGGATGCTGCGGGCTTAAAGGCACCGTTTTGCGCTGTGCCAGCCCGGCCGCCACATAATCGAAGTTGCCATAAAGCAGATTGCCAAAACGCTTGGCATCCAGGTTGTAGAACATTAAGGACAAGATCCCACCAGGCTCGATCAGCTGCCGTAGCTGACTGATGGCCTGCTCTGGCTCGGCCAGCCACTCCAGCATGGCATGGCACAGCACCACGGGAAAGCGCTGCTGCTGCTCACTTAACTGCTGCAAACTGCTTTGCTGGCACTGGATCCGATCACCGAGCCCTGCTTGGCCGGCTTGTTCAGCGGCGATCTGCAGCATGCTGGCTGAAATATCCGTCAACAACAACTGGTGACCATGGCGGGCCAGCTCCAGCGCCAACTGGCCTTGCCCTGCCCCCACATCCAGAATGCGCTGCGACTGCTGCAGCTCTGGCAATGCCAGCAAATCGCGCAGTAACACCTGCTGTCGCAACTGCCCTTTGGTGGTCTGATAGATATTGCGCTGGAATTTTTGCGCCATGCCATCAAAATTACGATCCTGTTTTTTCGTCATCATTGGCAGTCGCGAACTCAGGCAGGATTCGGAATATCGATAAACTCGACATCCAGGCCGGTTTCCGCCGCCAGCCACTGGCCCAGCGCTTCAACCCCATAACGCTCAGTGGCATGATGGCCGGCAGCAATAAAGTGGATCCCTTGCTCACGGGAGCTGTGAATGGTTTGCTCGGAGACCTCGCCGGTCAAAAACAAATCCAGCCCGGCTGCCGCCGCCGCATCGATATAGCCCTGACCACCGCCCGTGCACCAGGCCAGCTGCTTCACCAGACGCTCACCCGCAGCATGGGTGAGGATGGAGCGTCCCAACAGGGTTTCAACCCGGGCACTGAATTGGTCAATGGGTTCAGCCTGAAGCAGTCGACCGGTCATCACCACTCCTTCTGGTGCTGGGCCTGGTAATGGCTGCACTTGCTGCAATCCTAGCAACTGCGCCAACCGAGCATTGTTGCCAAGCTCCGGATGCACATCCAGCGGCAGATGGTAGGCAAAAAGGCTGATGTCATGCTGCAACAAGGCCTGCAACCTTTTCTTTTTCATACCCACAACCGCTGGTGCTTCGCCTTTCCAAAAGTAGCCATGATGCACCAGGATGGCATCTGCTTGAGCCGCAATGGCCGCATCAATCAACGCCTGGGAAGCGGTCACGCCGGTCACCACTTTGCAGATCTGGTTTTTTCCCTCCACTTGCAAACCATTTGGGCAATAATCCGGGATGGATGGTGCTGCTAATTTGGCATCCAGCAATGCCTGCAATGCGCGACGTTCGATACTCACCATAACCTCTTTCCTGTTTGTTCGCAGATTTGGGCTGTCAGTTTATCAGCCGATGCCAAAGCAACAAAGGCTCAAATTTGTCAGCAGGCGGTGAATGTTGTATAACTAAACAGCACCCTCTTGAGTAAACAACAGGAAGAATCCATGAGTAAACTGGACAAAGACCAAGTCATCGCTGAGTTCACTGCGGCTTACCAGGCTGCCTTTGGCAAAGAGCCACAACTTGAGCAAAAGCCGGGCTGGTTCAGTGTTGATGGTGGTAAAAATATTCGTTTGGCTGAATTGGCTGAGCTGGCAAAGAGTTATGCTGTTGCGCCTGCTCCGGCGAAGGCCGCCAAAGCCACCAAGGCCAAGCCTGCAGCTAAAAAGAAAGCAGCAGCGGCATCACCGGCCAAAGGGCGCCCTTTGTTACAACAGCCTGCTGCCAAGCTATGGGCAGAGAAAATTGGCATCGATCAACGTATGCCGCGTGGAGCCCGTTAAGCATTAACGTTCACCCATAAAAAAGCTTGCCGGATAGTCCGGCAAGCTTTTTTAATTTCGTGCTGAGTACGGGTATTAATACTGGTAACTGAACGTTACCCCCGAGAAAGCGGTATAGCCACGGATCCCGACATGCCAAGTACCGGCTTGAGGGTTATTGAAAGTACAGACTTCCTCGTTGCCATTGCGGTATGGCCGACAATCCCACAATTGTTCGGTAGGGGCTGTTCCGCGCCGAATGTACAAGTCCGCATCACCGGTTCCGCCAGTGATTCGGAAGGTCAATTGACTGACACCGGATGGGATGTTGTAGCTGCCACGCAACCATTGCCCGGCAGAGCCAGACAAGTTGTGGAAGGTTTGACCGCCACCAGGATTCCCCCCACCATTGCCATCGCAGCCATTGTTGGTGATCCAGTCGTGCGCGACTTTCGCCCGTACAATCCCCCAACCATAGTTGTTGTTTCGACCCGAAGTGCCACGGCGCTCTGCAGTCTGGTTCAACACATTGCGAATTTGGGCATTGGTGCACTGAGGATGATTACTCCAAACCAAAGCGGCGACCCCAGCTACATGGGGGGATGCCATTGAGGTACCACTGATGCTGCGATAGCCACCGTTGTTCCAGGTCGAAGCCACATTGACACCAGGACCAGAAATCTCAACCTGGGAGTTACGCTGTGAAAAGTTGGCGAGGTTTTTGTTGGAATCGACCGCCGCCACTGAAACAACAGCATCGTAAGACGCCGGGTAAGAAAAACTGGTGTTACCCGCGTTACCGGCCGCTGCTATCAACAACATGCCATTGTTGAAGAAATTGGTCATCGCATTGCGCTCAGTGGTATTTGAGCTGCCACCACCAAGACTCATATTCACCACTTTGGAGCCAGCGTTTTGACAGGACTGAATCGCCTGGATCAGATTGGAAGCATGGGTCCAATTACCTGAATCATTGAAAATTTTCACATTATGCAGCCCAACCAGACCGGATGGCAACACGCCGACAACACCAATGTTGTTGTTCAGAGCAACAATGGTTCCGGCAACATGGGTTCCATGGCCATTACCATCGGTCCACCAGCTGCCATGGCCGGAAAACGATGAGCCTGTCACTCCCGAGGTGGGCAGATCAGAGTGTCCATACTGATAGCCAGTATCAATAACACAGACATTCATATTGGTGGCATTGGCATCACTGACCTGATTGGCTTGCACCATGGTAATGCCGTAAGGCGTGGTCTGAGCCATAGGACTGATCACATCCGAAATATAGCGCTTGTGATCCAGCTCAATGTATTCAACAGCCGGATGTTTTGCCAACTCACGCAACTGCTGTGGTTTCAGTTCAGCCACACTGGCTTGAACAATATCCAAATGCATGATGGCATCCGCTTGATGCTGCGCCAGTACCGATTCGGCTGCTTGCACAGAAAAAGCTTCGGCTTCCGATAAACGCTCAAAGTCTGCCGCCATCGGCAACCCCGCATGCGCCATCAGCTCTGCAGCTTTAAACTTTATAATGTAACGCTGGGATTTGTTGGTATCAGGCCGCAAGGATGGCACACCATCGCGCAACGACACTTCTCCACCGTAGGTAGGCAACCCTTGAAACCCACTCAAATCATTGGCACTGATTTGAGTTGAAAAGGCTGACAGGGTAAAGGTACTGGCAACGGCCAGTGCTAACTTGGTTGCTTTTATTGTTTTCATTGGTTTGTTCCGAGTTTGTTATTGTTGCACCTCCTTGTTTGATTTAAGTCCCTGAGCTACAAAGTATCATCAAGCACTGTACAAAAACAAAGCACAGAACGCTACAAATTCATGATAAAAACATGACATTGTACCCAAAGTTGCATTTATTTGTTAATCATGGCTGGCTTCAAGGCGCAGCGGAAGTCGAAACCAGAAACATGCGCCTGTCGGCTGATTGTCTTGAAAACCAATCTCACCACCCAATGCTTCGATAATGCTCTTGCAAATCACCAAGCCCAAACCAGTCCCCTGCACTTTTTTACTGTTCGACGCATCTGCCTGCGAAAATTTTTCGAACAGCCTCGCTTTAAAGTGCTCCGGAATACCCGGGCCGAAATCCATGACGCTGACTTGCAACCAGTTGTCTTCACTTTGCATACATACTTGTACCTGGCTGCCGGCCGGCGAAAACTTGATGGCATTGGAGAGTAAATTATCCAGTACCTGCCGTAAACGCAGTGCATCACCAAGCACGTTCTCCTCACAATCCGAAGGCTCAAAGTGCACCGAAACGTCAAAACGACGTCCATACTCGGACATGCCCTGAATGGCTTCACGGATCAACGGCTGCATGGCGACGAACTCCGACTTCAGTTGCATCTTACCGGCCGCAAACTTTTGCACATCCAGTAAATCATTAATGAGTTCGGATAAACGCTCACTGTTGTGCAGTGCTGTCGTTACCAGCTCTTGGTAAGCCGGTTGCTCCGGTGTGATCACCTGATTCTTCACCAGTGACAAGGCACCACGAATGGAGGTTAATGGCGTACGTAACTCATGGCTGACGGTAGAAATGAAATCGTCTTTTACTTGATTTAGCTGTTGCAAACGGCTGTTGCTGGTCGAAAGCTGATCCAGACTTTTTTCCAATTGGCGGGTTCGCAAAGACAGGGCTGCAGAACTTTGCTCCAAGGCTTTGGTGCGCTCAGCGACTTTGGATTCCAGAATCAGCTGGGCTTTCCCTTTTTCCTGCACCGACTGCTGCAACAACCGGTTGACCTGACGAATATGCTTTAAACGGTAATTATGCGCCAGTAAAATCAAGCCAGCCAATACCGCAAGCAGCAACAACTGGTAGCCCACCCGTTGCCACCAACGCGGTAACACCTCAAGCAGCAAGGCATTCACTGGCTCTGAAATAACACCATGGTTGTTGGTGGCCATCAACTGAAAGGTGTAGCGTCCTGGCGGCAAGTTGGCATAAAGCGCGCTGGCGCGATCGCTGCTGTATAGCCAGTCCGCATCATAGCCCTCCAACCGAAAACGATACTGATTGCGACTGACATCATGAAAGTCCATCGCAGAAAAGTGCAGTTCCAAACTGCTTTGTGCTGGCGATAACTGCAACAAAGGTGTCGGCTGCGCCTCAAGCCATGGCTGCAATGGACCATGATCAATGCGTACGGCTGTGACCACAGGCGCAGGCAAATGCCGATTCACCCACAGCTGTTCCGGCTCCACTTGGGTTAAACCAGACAAAGAGCCGAGATAAAGACGGCCATCCGGAGCCACTGAAATCGCTCCGGCATTAAGCTCGGTTGACGCCAATCCATCTTTGCGGGTAAAGGTGACCGGGTGGTCAAACTCATCACTGATCAGGCTTAACCCTTGTGCACTCAGCATCCAGGTGCGGTGATCATGATGCAATGCGCCAAGCATGTGATCACTGGCCAGCCCATCGGACGCGTACAGGACTTTGAAACTGTCATCAGCGGGCTGCCACAGCAAGGTGCCGCGATTGGTGCAGACAATCAAGCGCTGCCGATCATCTTGTGCTAAACATTGAATGGTATCCGATGGCAACCAACGATTATTGCCGGTGTTGAACTGCTGCACCACACCCAGCTCAGCATCAAGCAGGTACAAACCGCTGTAGCGGGTTCCCACCCAGACCCGGCCATCGGGCAATGCCAGCATGGCCTGCACCACCTCATTAGCACGCTGCTGCTGAAAATCCTGACTAAAGTGCCGGGACTGACCGGTAGTACTGTTGTAATAGACCACCCCTTGCCCCCAGAGTCCAAACCATGCCTGACCATCTGGCAACAGAACCATTTCCCGAATAATGGGCGTGCTGTCCAGCTTGGTAAAAGGGGTCCGATAATGCTCCAGTTTATCCTGCGCTGTGTTGTAGCGATACAGCCCAACATCGGTGGCAAAAAAGGTCTGGCCGGAATCGGAGCTGGCAATGCGATTGACCCGACCTGCCGTTTCATAACTGTGAATGGCACCCGAGACTTTGTCTTTGCGGTAAAGTCGCTCCGAGGTGCCAAACCAAAGAGTCTCGGGCTGGCTGGCGTCCACGCTACTGACCGACAACTCAAACCAGCGCTGCCATTCAGGCAATGAGCT
>JAFIFR010000135.1 GCA_020831935.1 Alkalimonas sp. | reverse complement strand
ACAACGACATCGCCGAACACTTAAACAATCTCGGTTACGAATACCGGCTGGTTAGTGACAATCAAAGCTACCGGACTTTTTTAACCGCCGGGGGATGAAGGCAAAAAAGGGCAAAGGCTCCTACCAACGAAAAGGGTGTAATTCAAAAGATTACACCCTTGTTGTTTGAACAAGCTGTCCTCTTAAAAACCACCATTAAAGCTTGGGTGTAAGTTGCTCTGGTTGTGGTTGCTGCCACTTTCCCAATCCTGACCACTGCCGCCGGTTGGGCCTTTACGGGTTTTCCATTCAAAGTTGCCCGGATCCGGGATAGTCACTTCCCAAACATGGCCACTGGTCCAGGTGCCTTCAATGCCGCCGCCCCAGTTGGTGAGCTCCGAACTGCTGCCGGTGAAAAACAGTGAGTAGCCGTAGCCAACATCTTTGGTCATGCGTAGCGTGATGGTGCCCGGCTGAGTGCCACCACTGGATTGCGGTACCCAGACCGACCAGCCTGTACTCTCGGTCAGATTCACCGGAAAGTTGCCATAGCCCTGGCCATTGGTGGTCACCGTGCCGCTGACATTGCCGGTGTAATCGTAAAAGGTGGTGTTCGGCTGACGGCTATTGATAGAAAACGACTGCTGGCCACCCCAGTTGCGACCCGACATCAGCATCACCAAACCGGTGCCCGGCACATTGCTGAGTCCTTCCCGCACATAGGCATAGACTGCCTCGGTATTGCCGGAGTATTCATAGCCAGGGCCATAGGCAAAGTAACGGCGGGCTTCAATCAGTTTATCCAGCGTTGGCGCCATGCCAAATTCATCGTAATCACGGGCAAACACGGTGGGCACCCCATGCTCACGCAGCAGAATGTAGGCGTAGGCCTGATTCTTGTAGTTGATCACCTGCGGCATGCCATAAGGGTTGCCGGCCCGGCTGGTATCATGGTTATCGACAAAGGTGACCGCCCGATCACGGTGCTGGCTATTCACCAGGCCACCCCACCAGCGCATGTCTTTGCCGCCGCTACTCAGAGCGACAAAATCTTCGCGCAGATTAAAGTCAAAGGCGCGTAAGTGCGGGGTATTCACCGCATCCAGATAGCCGTTGATATCACTGACCCAGGCTTCGGCCACAAAGAATACATCCTCGCTGGTGGCCCACTGCACATGATTGATCCAGTCACGGGTAAAATCGGTATCGACATGGGCGATGGCATCCATCCGAAAGCCGCTAAAGCCCACGTGGTTGATAATCCATTCGCCCCAGGCTTTCATTTCCTGCTGCACTTCAAAGCGGTTGTAATCGACATCCTCACCCATCAGATAAGGAAAGTGGAAGGTATTGCCCCACCATTTGCCGGGATAGAGCTGATTGTCGGAACCATTAAAAGCCGTCCAGTTCCAGTCGAAATCGTGCCACAAATAGCCCCAGTTTTGCTGGGTATAATGCACCTGCCGACCTTGCAGCTGGTACTCGGTCCAGGCCAGACCAAAGCCTGGAATGTATTCCTGGGCATCGGCGCCCATGCGGTGATTAAACACCACATCAAAATAGGCCTGAATGCCCAGTTGATCCAGAGCACTCAGCGCCTGGTCCAGCTGCTGGCGGGTGCCGTAACGGGTGGCGATGGTCCCTTTTTGGTAGAATTCGCCCAGATCCCAGAAGTCATAGACATCGTAGCCAACGCTGTTGGTGCCATTCATGCCTTTTGCCGCCGGCGGCAACCACATGGAGGTGATACCCCGTTCAGCCAATGGTTCCGCCATGGCTGGCAGATCGGCCCAAAGTCCGGGATAGGCATCCCAGTAGAACATCTGATACATGGTATTGTTGACCTGATCTGCCGGGATCTGCGGCAATGGATTGGCTTGCAGGCTAAAGGATAGTGAGAAGGCGCCAAGGGCGACCAGACTTTGGCGAAGGCAATGCGCCAGGAAGGTTTTCTTGTTTGTTTGCATTGGAGCACCTGAAAATAATCGGTGTATTTTCGGCCTGTAGTTGTATTGGTGCGGCATCATGCCCTGCCGTCCTACGACTTTGTCCTTGCTGCTACCCCCTGCGTTTCCAAACGCGATCATCCATACCGAACAGACCACCCAGCTCTGCGAGGCCATGCCTGCAGAGCTATTCTGTTATGGCCAAGTTGGTGCAGGTAAACAAGATGAATACGTATGCAGCCTCAAATTAACCTCTCATTCGCACCAAAATCGGGAAAGTTTGGCTGTCCGCAGGCCGCCTAAGGACAGAGCCCAATCAAAGGTGGCTGGTTATGGAGAGGTGTCGAAATAGCGCTGTTTCAGCTCGGCCAAAGTGCCATCATCGACCAACTGCTGCCAGGCAGCTTCCAGCTGCGCCAGCTGTGACTGATCAAACTGAGCTTTGCTGACCAGCAGATAAACCGGGTTTTCGTGCAGGGTAAAAAGTGCGATAAAATCGTGCGGGTCCAGCACCTGCTGCTGATACAGCTGCTGCAAAGTCAGGCTGTCTTCGAAAGTCAGCTGAACCCGGCCACGCAGCAAGAGCTCCAGTTTTTGCTGACTGGTGCTGACGTAAGCCAGCCGCTGCTGCAAGGCTGGGTTTTGCTCGGCCTCGCGCGCAAAATCCGAGCCATAATAGACCCCTTGCATCAGGCTGATCTGCCCGGGGACCTGAGTCAATTGCCTTAAATCCGTAACATTGCCTTGCATGGCTACCGGGCCCACCACCAGGGTGCGCTCCATGCTCACCGGACCTATGAAATGGGCAAAGGCTGCTCGCTCTTCATTCCAGGAGGCATTGCTCATCATGCTCAGCTCGCCTTCTGCCAGCATCTGCAGGGCTCTTCCCCAGGGGATTTCGAGCAGCTCTGCCTGGCAATCCAGTCGTCGTGCTAAGGCGTAGTACAGCTCCGCATTAAAGCCTTGCCAACGCACCTCACCCGGCTCTGTTTCCTGCTTGATAAAACGGGGCGGAAAATGCTGAGCTTGCATTTGCAGCAAACAGGCTTGCAGCTGCAAAGGCAGCAAACCACAGCACAACAAAACCCAGAGCAGCAATGGCATGGCAATTCTCAAGCAGGAACGGTCTTTGAGTATGGATAATAGCCCGATAAAATGCCAGAGCCTTCAGCACAACGACCGACGGCTCTGCACTCATGAGTACTACGGCAAACGTACCTGACCCTGAACGTCCTGATGCCGCACCGAGCCACTGCCTTTGCGATCAAGGCTCAAATCACCGCCAATGCGCTCCGCCCGGATGCTGCCAGAGCCAATGGAACCAAAGGCTGCGTCACCAGTCACCTCACTGATCCGCGCCGAGCCGGAGCTGATGCGATCCACCCGAACAGAGCCCTGCACATCACTGACCCGGAGCTGACCAGAGCTCAGACTGTTCAGTGTTACATCACCCGCTGCGCGTTCAATACTGAGCTGGCCTGAACTGACGCTGCTGGCCTGCACGGCGCCAACCTGGCGCAATGTCACCTGACCAGACGACAGTGCATTCAGCTGAACCGGACCGGCATCGCTCAGAGTCAGTTGACCGCTGGAGACGGTACTGCTTACTGGGCCAGCAACCTGACTGGCCTGAACCCGGCCCGAGCTGAGCACCAAATCCAACCCGGCGATATTGTTTATCGTGGCCGAGCCAGAGCTCAGCGTCAGATCAAGCAGCATGGCTGCCGGTACCTGCACCGTCAAATCGAACCAGCCGTAATCACCTCCCCGACGAAAGAAGCCTGAACTAAATTGATTGGAGCGCCGCTCTGGCAGCAGCTGCAGCCGGGTCGAATTCCCTTGCTGACGGCTTTCCAGCTTCAATTCATCCAAGCGTTTTTGCGATGACGCGCAAAGCCTGGCATGCACCTGCACTTCCTGGTTCGCTCCACCAGTAAGAGTCAGCTGATCGGACGCCAGCACCAACTGCAAACGCTGGACATCAGCCAGCGTCAACTGCTGCTCTGAGCTGTATGCACAGCGCTCTGAAGCCTTTACCATATTAGAGCCAAGCGCCAAAGCAGAGCTCAGTGCCACCATGGCGATTGTTGCTTTCCACATAACTAAATCCTCGTGTTGGTAGTGAAGTCTATCCTGCCACTTACCAGACGCAAAATTCAGGCCAAAGTAAAAATCCCTTAAAAAATAATGAGCTTACTAATTAAAAAAACAGGGCTGCCAATTAAAATGCGCAAACCCACCAAAAAATGGTGGATTTGCGCATCCAAAAATAATCAGGCTACTTTAAAGTTCGCCACCAGGTCATTCAACTCTTCAGCAACCCGGGCCAGTTCCTGACTTGAAGCACTGGTTTCATTGGCACCGGCAGCGGTTTGTGTCGCCAAATCCTGAATGGTGGTCAAGTTGGAGTCGACTTCTTTCGATACCATGGATTGCTGCTCAACGGCGGCAGCAATGGCGGCATTTTGTTGATTGATGTTGTCGATCACCTCCGTCACCTGCTGGATGGCTTCCTCCGTTTCAGAAGCCGCCTGCATCGTGCTCGTTGCATACTCATTGCTTTGAGTAATGGCCGTTACCGTGCTGTTGGTTTCTTGCTGCACCGCATCGATCATGGCTTCAATTTGCTTGGTCGAGTCCTGGGTCCGGTGAGCCAGAGCTCTAACCTCATCGGCTACCACCGCAAAACCCCGACCACTTTCGCCTGCCCGGGCCGCTTCAATCGCCGCATTCAATGCCAATAAATTGGTTTGCTCGGCAATGGCGCGGATCACATCCAGCAAAGAGCCGATATCCTGCACCCGGCTCGCCAGGGACTCGACACCACTCAGGCTGTTTTCAATGCCTGAAACCAGCGTATTCAGTGTCTGCATGGTTTGCTGCACTTTTTGCTGCCCCTGCTTGCTAGCAACTTCGGCGGCATCGGACTCTTGTGAGGTCTCGGCAGCACTTTGTGCTACATTGTCGATGGCAGCAGTCAGTTCATTGACCGCAGTGGCCGCCTGCTCCAACTCACTGCTTTGGGTATGCAGGTTGGCGGTGGACTGCTCGGTTACCACACTCAGCTCTTCCGAGGTTGCTGCCAACTGGCTGGCCGATTGTGCAATGTGACGCAAATTCTCCTTTAAACTTTGCTGCATATTCAGCAACGCCTGCAACATGGCTGCCGGCTCGTCTTTTCCTTCCACCTCAAAGCTTTGGGTGAGATCGTTCTGAGCGATGGTTTCGGCCAACTGCACCGCCTGCTGCATCGGTGTTGTAACGCTTCGGGTGTACAACCAGGCAAATAGACCACTGAGCAGCAGCACTATCACCAGACCCAGCCCTAACAGCAGTTGTGCCTGATCGGAGACTCTCTCAACTTCCTGCTCGGTGGCGGCAGCATGGACCAGAATGCGCTCAACCAAGCTGTCGATGGCAGCCATTAAGTCATCCGCCTGCTCGCGTAAAGCATCAGTCTGCAGCTGCCGAGCCTCAGCAGCACGACCGGCTTGCACATGCTGCACCAACTGCTGAAAACTGTGCTGGTAGCGCTCAAATTGCTGATCTGCGGTCCTCAGTGCCCCTTGCGCCTGGTTATCCGACAGCAAAGACGCCAAACGCTGACTGTCTCGCTGGTAATGCTGGGTCAAGGTCTCTGCTTCCGCAATCAAGTCCCGCAGCTCAGCAGCGTCCTCCGCGGTGCGAATACGATGCGACTGAATCACCAAGGCCATCAGGTCCCGGCGTAAATTGCCTGCTTCATTGGCCGCCTGAAAGTCGACCGCCACCAATTGTTCAGTGTATCCCTCAACCCGCTCCATCTGCACAATGGCATTGATTCCCAATAGCAGCGTCAAAGCAGCAACCAGGCCAAATGCCAAAGCTGAGCGCAGGCCCAATTTAATTGAACGAACCATAAGAACTCCCGAAAAATCAGAACCATACAGCAGACGCACTATCTATCAGTGCAAGACAACAACAAGCAGTTTCAACGCTAACTATAGACAAAGGAGTGGAATTACGCCAACCAGCGGCTGGCGCTGAAGGGAGTGTCTAGTTCAACCAGGGGGTATCTGGCAACAACGCCAGATGCTGGCAATACCGCGATAAATTAAAGGCTTCTTTGCGCTCTATCACCGCCTCCATTTCTGGTGCCAAAGCACACGCCATCAGTTCGATGGCTTCTTCCCGGCTATGTCCGGTCAGTTGCAGCCGCATCAGGG
>JAFIFR010000001.1 GCA_020831935.1 Alkalimonas sp. | reverse complement strand
CGTCCACGCTACTGACCGACAACTCAAACCAGCGCTGCCATTCAGGCAATGAGCTCAAAGCGACTTCACTAAAAGCACTGCGGGAAAAGCGGGTATAAAATAAACCACTGTCGCGGGTCCCAGCCCAAAGCAGACCGCTGCGATCGACTAAAATACTACGCACATTCAGGCTTGGCAGCAAAGCTGTCTGTTGACGAAACAAATGGTAGCCTTGCGCATTGAAGTCGAAACGGAACACCCCTTCGTAGCTGCCAAGCAGCAGTTGCTCATCGCCTATAGGATACAAGTTGTTGATAATTGGAGGAAAGTCGCTTTCCCCCTCGCCCGGAACCCGGTGTTCCTGCCGCTGCCAGCTGTCGGGGTCAAACGACAACAAGCCCTGGCGGGAGCCCACCCAAAGCCGCTGATGGGCATAATGCATGGCTCGAGCTTCGTTTTGTCGACTCATGGTGGTGGTAGCATACAGCGGGCGACCTGGCTGCAGTCCATCCTCCGGATGCCAAAGATGAATTCCCTGGCTAGTCCCTATCCACAGGCTGCCGGTCTCACCTTTGGCCAGGCTCCACACCCGCTGATGCAGCAGCGGCTGGGCACTGTCGCTGCCACCGATTCGCAGTGGTGTATCATCGGCTCCGATGCGAAACAGCCCCCGGGTGGTCCCCACCCAGATGCTGCCATCATCCCCCTCCAGCAGTGCCTGGACCTGATAGCCCTGTTGCAAAAACCGAGTTGGCCCGTCACCAGAAAAATCCAGCCGGCTCAACCCTTGTCCCCAGAGCCCTGCCCAGACACGTTGCTGACGGTCAATCAGCAAGACACCGACATCGGTGAAAGGCTCGGTTTTAGCTTCCTCTTGGGTTAACACCGGCACCGACATAAAACGGTAGCCATCAAAGCGCAATAAACCAGAGTCCGTTGCTCCCAGCCAGATATAGCCCTGCTCATCCTGGGCAATCGAATAGATGGTCGCGTTGGGCAAACCATCATCAATGCCAATACGATAGACAGCCGGTGCAGCCAGCGCCGGTAACAAACTGCCGATGAGCAAAAGTAGCGCGATAAGCGGGTTCAATGAGGGCATCCTTTCAAACCTCGAATAGGTTCACTTTAATCGGATGCAGTAAGGTCGTCAAAAGAATCCTGCCTGAAACTGAATTGCTGCCGAAGTCTTTCGCTTAGGCTTGCCTTTCCGTAGAATCGGTCCCATATGACAGAAAACATCAACCATGGAGTACTCTGATGTCAGAGATCAAACACAATCAACTGCTTATCCTCGGCTCCGGCCCTGCAGGTTATACCGCCGCCGTCTACGCCGCCCGTGCTAACCTGAAACCCGTGCTGATTACCGGCATGCAACAAGGTGGTCAGCTGACCACCACCACCGAAGTCGAAAACTGGCCTGGCGACCCACATGGATTGACCGGTCCTGCTCTGATGGAGCGAATGAAAGAGCACGCGGAAACCTTTGAAACAGAGATTGTTTTTGACCACATCCATACGGTTAACCTGAAGCAGCGGCCTTTTACCTTGCAAGGGGACAATGGAACTTACAGCTGCGACGCTCTGATTATCTGCACCGGCGCCTCCGCCAAGTACCTGGGACTTGAATCCGAGCAAGCCTACAGTGGCCGCGGTGTTTCCGCTTGCGCCACCTGCGATGGTTTTTTCTACCGCAACCAAAAAGTGGTGGTGGTTGGTGGTGGCAACACTGCGGTGGAGGAAGCCTTGTATTTATCCAACATTGCAGCCGAAGTGCATCTGGTGCACCGCCGTGACAGCTTTCGTTCAGAGAAAATCTTGATCGACCGTTTGATGAAAAAAGTCGAAAGTGGCAACATTATTTTGCACTTGCACCGCGAGCTGGACGAAGTGCTGGGCGATGAAATGGGCGTGACCGGTGTCCGCTTGAAATCCAGCAAAGGCGAAGCGCCAACCCAACTGGATGTGCAAGGTGTCTTTATCGCCATTGGTCACAAGCCCAATACCGACATTTTTGCCGACCAGCTGGAGATGCACAATGGCTACCTGAAAGTCCAGTCCGGTACCGAAGGCAATGCCACTCAAACCAGCATTGAAGGTGTCTTTGCCGCAGGCGATGTGATGGATCATATCTACCGTCAGGCCATTACCTCTGCCGGCAGTGGCTGCATGGCTGCGCTGGATGCAGAGCGCTACCTGGATGCCCTGAATAACTGATAGCAGGTGCCAATCTATTTACCCGAGCTGGGGCCGGGTCTGGCGTTCCCTCCCCCCCAGCAGGCACTGCAGGAACCCGATGGTCTCTTGGCCATGGGGGGCGATCTGGCACCGGCTCGGATTCTTGCTGCATATCAGCAAGGCATCTTCCCCTGGTTTGCCCGTGGTGAGCCTATCTTATGGTGGAGCCCTTCGGTACGGGCACTGTTCCAGCCGGGGCAACTGACGTTAAACCGGACCTTGCGTAAACAATGCCGGCGCCTGGGCTATCGCTTCAGTGTCAATCAAGCCTTTGCCGAGGTGATTGCCGGCTGCGCAGCACCCAGGGTAAAACAGCAAGACACCTGGATCCTTCCGGCCATGCAACAGGCTTACCTGGAGCTGCATCGTCAAGGCCAGGCGCACAGCATAGAGGTCTGGCAGCAGGATGAACTGGTTGGAGGCTTGTATGGCCTGGCAATTGGCCAGCTTTTTTGTGGCGAGTCGATGTTTAACCGTCAACCCAATACCGCCAGACTGGCGCTGGTTGTGCTGCAGCAGCAGCTGGAGCGCCATCAGGCAGGCTGGATCGACTGTCAGCTGCCCAACCCTTACCTTGAACAACTGGGTGTGATGCCAATGCCCAGAGCCGACTACCTCCAGTTGCTGCATCGGTTAGCAGCAGAAGACACTCCTGCCGCCTGTTGGCAACCGCAATCCCTGGAGCTCAGCGATGGAGCTTAAGTTTGGCCTGACGGCGCCGGCCAGCTGCAGCTACCTGCCGTCGCAACAGGAGCAGGTGGTTTTTTTGCTGCCCGAAACCCCAGTTGATGCCAGCTTGTATCAGCAATTGCTGCAGCACAACTTTCGCCGCTCCGGCAACGATCTGTACCGGCCCCACTGCCCGGTTTGCCAACAGTGCCAGTCGGTACGACTGAATGCTGCCAACTTTCAACCGAACAAACAACAGCGTCGCATCCTGAGTAAAGCCAAAGCTGCCGGTCTGACAGCGCAGCTGGTGCAGCCAGACAGTGAAGCCTACTTTCCTCTGTACCAAGCTTATATCGACAGTCGCCACACTGATGGGGCCATGCATCCGGCTTGCCCCGAACAGTTAGGCTCTTTGCTTCGCTGCGATTGGTTGCCCGTAAGAGCGCTGGAAATCTACCATCAACAGCGCTTGATTGCCGTGGCAGTAGTCGACGAACTGGACAATGCGTTCTCCGCCGTCTATACCTTCTATCACCCGGACTATCAGCGTTTCTCACCCGGCAAGCTGGCGATCCTCTGGTTAACCGAGTTAAGCCGGCAAGCTGGTAAAGAGTTTCTCTACCTGGGATACTATGTCGCCGATTGCCGAAAAATGGCGTACAAAGCCGATTTTTTGCCACAGCAGCGCTTTTCTGCTGAAAAATGGCTGTCATTCGGCTAAAAGAGCCCGCCAAGCTTTACAAGGCTGGTTGTTTTCGGCACAATCTGCGCTGTTTTAATTTTCACACGATTAGAGGCGAGTACGCTGAATGGCGAAAGAAGATGTAATTGAAATGCAAGGCACCATTTTAGATACCTTGCCAAACACCATGTTCAAAGTAGAGCTGGAAAACGGCCACGTTGTGATTGCGCACATTT
The DNA here is from genome assembly GCA_020831935.1 of Alkalimonas sp. Taxonomy (GTDB): domain Bacteria; phylum Pseudomonadota; class Gammaproteobacteria; order Enterobacterales; family Alteromonadaceae; genus Alkalimonas. Next base: position 43,955 of record JAFIFR010000001.1, on the reverse strand, counting down.
CCGGCAAAATGCGTAAGCATTACATCCGGATCCTGACGGGCGATAAAGTCACGGTTGAACTGACACCCTACGATCTGAGCAAAGGCCGTATCGTTTTCCGCCAACGCTGATCCTTGTTTTCAGGACTGGCACCAAAAAACCCGCAGCAGCGGGTTTTTTGGTTGGTTCAGCTCCTTTCGCTTAGGCGGGCTCAGGCTCTTCCTGGAAGACAAAGTCGAGTTTATTTCCAACCAACTCGACCCGGACATCACCGCCTTGCAACAAGCGCCCAAACAGGATTTCATTGGCCAACGGCTTTTTCAGCTGCTCCTGGATAACACGAGCCATAGGCCGTGCACCCATTGCTTTATCGTAGCCTTGCTCAGCCAGCCACTGCCGTGCTTCGGATGACAACTCCAGCGACACTTGCTTTTTATCCAGTTGCGCCTGCAGCTCGCAGACAAATTTATCCACCACCTGCAAAATAATGCTGCTGTCCAAATGCTCGAACCAGATAATGCTGTCCAATCGGTTGCGGAACTCCGGTGTAAAGGTCCGGTTGATTTCGGCCATCGCATCGTGGCTGTGATCTTGCTGTTGAAAACCAATCGACTTACGTACGGTTTCCTGCACTCCGGCATTGGTGGTCATCACCAGCACCACATTCCTAAAGTCAATCTTACGGCCATTGTTGTCGGTCAGGGTGCCGTGATCCATCACTTGCAACAAAATGTTGTAAATGTCGCTGTGTGCTTTTTCAATCTCATCCAACAGCACCACTGCGTATGGATGCTTGGAGACCGCATCGGTCAACAAGCCACCTTGCTCAAAGCCAACATAGCCCGGAGGTGCCCCTATCAGGCGGCTGATGGCATGACGCTCGACGTATTCCGACATATCAAAGCGCAGCAGCTCCACCCCCATCACACGGGCAAGTTGCTTGGTGACTTCGGTTTTCCCCACGCCAGTAGGACCAGCAAACAGGAAGCTGCCGATGGGTTTTTCCTCATTGCCAAGGCCCGAGCGGGACAGTCGAATGGCTGCGGTCAGGGCATCAATGGCCGAGTCCTGACCATAGACCACCAGCTTCAGGTTGCGATCCAGATTACTTAGCACGTCCCGATCAGAAGCCGACACCGATTTTTCCGGGATCCGCGCCATTTTGGCAATCACATGCTCGATATCCGGCACATTGATCACTTTTTTGCGCCGGGATTCCGGCAGTAAGCGCTGACTGGCCCCCGCTTCATCAATCACGTCGATGGCTTTGTCCGGTAAGTGGCGTTCATTGATGTATTTGGCTGACAACTCGGCGGCAGCACGCAGCGCTTTTTGGGTGTAGCGCACGCTGTGGTGTTTTTCATAGCGTTCTTTCAACCCCTGCAGAATTCGGGTGGTATCTTCCACGCTGGGCTCAGTCACGTCGATCTTCTGAAAACGCCGGACCAGGGCGGTATCTTTTTCAAAGATATTTTTAAACTCCTGGTAGGTGGTCGAGCCAATGCAACGCAAGCGCCCGCTCGACAGCAAAGGCTTAATCAGGTTGGAGGCATCCATCACACCGCCAGACGCGGCCCCTGCTCCAATAACGGTATGAATTTCGTCAATAAAGAGGATAGCTCCCTCTTCTTTTTCCAGCTCCTTTAGCAGCGACTTCAAGCGCTTTTCAAAGTCACCACGGTACTTGGTGCCCGCCAGCAAAGAGCCCATATCCAATGAGTAAATGGTGGCATTCTCAATCACGGTTGGCACTTGCTTTTTCACAATCCGAAATGCCAGCCCTTCGGCAATGGCGGTTTTGCCAACACCGGCTTCGCCGACCAGCAAGGGGTTGTTCTTTTTACGGCGGCACAACACCTGAATGGCGCGTTCCAGCTCTTCATCGCGGCCAATCAAAGGGTCGATTTGACCTTGTTTGGCTAAGGTATTCAGGTTGCTGGTAAAACTATCCAACGACCTGGCTTCTTCAGCCGGCGCTTCAGTCAAATCATCCTGCACCCGCTCGTCATGCTGTTCCAACTTCTCGGTTTTAATCACACCATGCGAGATGTAATTGACCACATCCAGCCGGCTGATATCGACTTTCTTCAGCAAGTACACCGCCTGAGACTCCTGCTCGCTGAAAATGGCTACCAGTACATTGGCACCGGTCACTTCAGTTTTACCCGAAGACTGCACATGAAAAACGGCACGCTGCAACACACGCTGAAAACCCAGCGTGGGTTGGGTATCCCGCTCGGCATCGTCATCCGGCAACAGGGGGGTGGTCGAGTCAATAAAAGTAGCCAACTCCAGACGCAATTTTTCAATATTGGCACCGCAAGACTTCAGGGCCTCTCCGGCCGCAGGGTTGTCCAACAAGGCCAGCAGTAAATGCTCCACCGTCATGTACTCATGACGACGCTCTCTGGCAAATCGAAAGGCCAGGTTCAACGTCAATTCAAGATCTTTATTCAACATAGATGGACTCCTGACTGCATCTTAGTTTGCTGGTCGCGTGCTTCCCTTAAGTTAAGCTCGTTCCATCGAACAAAGCAATGGATGTTCGTGGGATTTTGCATATTCGCTGACCTGTTGCACCTTGGTTTCGGCGATTTCCGCGGTAAAAATGCCGCAAGTAGCGCTGCCCTTGTGATGCACCTGCAACATCACCTCGCTGGCTTGTTCATACTGCATATTAAAAAATCGGATCAGCACATCAATGACAAAGTCCATTGGGGTGTAATCATCGTTGTGCAAAATAACCCGATACATCGAAGGGGGAACCACCTGCTGCCGGGTTAACTCCGCAGTATCTTCCTGCTGACTTGCAAACTCTTTCAACCAACTCATAGCTGTTATAGGCGCCTTACATTGGATCAGACCAGACCAGTTTAATGATTCGTAAATATCCAGAGATTTAATTGCAAAAAACTTGACTGTCTGAGCAAATTATCTACATTAAGTACTAGGGTAACGCATTTACCCTGTTTTTATTATACCTGCACACAGAATTTAGCTCACTTAAAGAAGGATGTAAGTAGTATGGCTACCGGTAAAGTAAAATGGTTCAACAATGCCAAAGGCTTTGGATTTATCCGGGAAGATGGCAGAGATGAAGACATTTTTGCACACTACTCCACCATTGCTATGGATGGTTACCGTACCCTGAAAGCAGGGCAGGATGTTCAATTTGATCTAGCGGAAGGCCCGAAAGGCTTGCATGCAGTCAACATCGTGCTGCCAGGAGAAGAAAAGTCAGACAGCTAACGATAAGGCTGCCCTGACCGAAAGCTAAAAACAAGCAGGCACTGCATGCAGTGCCTGAGCTTTTTTATTGCAGATTCAGCCATCATGAAGCCATGATGGCTGTTTTTCATGCCATTAGAGGGTGGCAAGCGCCTGATTCAGGGTAACGCTTGGACGCATGGCCTTGTCGGCAAGCTCTGCCACCGGCCGATAGTAACCGCCTAAATCGACCGCAACGCCCTGTACCTCGTTCAGCTCGCTGACAATACGGGCTTCATTGCTGGACAACTGTTCGGCCAGCGCAGCAAAGCGTTGCTGCAACTCCGCATCCTGGCTTTGAGCCGCCAGCGCTTCAGCCCAGTACAGTGCCAGGTAGAAATGACTGCCTCTGTTGTCCAGCTCTTTGACTTTGCGTGACGGCGACTTGTTGTTGTCCAGGAACTTGGCCGTGGCCTGGTCCAACGTATCAGCCAGCACCTGAGCACGGGCATTGCCATTCACCTGACTTAAGTGCTCCAACGAGGCGGCCAGGGCCAGAAACTCGCCCAGCGAATCCCAGCGCAGGTGGTTTTCAGCTTCCAGTTGCTGCACATGCTTAGGTGCGGAGCCACCGGCACCGGTTTCAAACAGGCCGCCACCATTCATCAAGGGCACGATGGACAGCATCTTGGCACTGGTGCCAAGCTCCAGAATCGGGAACAGGTCGGTCAGGTAGTCCCGCAGCACGTTGCCGGTAACGGAAATGGTGTCCTGCCCAGCTTTCACCCGTTGCAGCGTAAAGCGCGTGGCATCGACCGGTGCCATGATGTGCAGTTCCAGGCCATCGGTATCGTGTTCTTGCAGGTAGGTTTCGACTTTGGCGATCAACTCGCTGTCATGGGCGCGCTCACTGTCGAGCCAGAAGACCGCTGGCGTATTGCTTAAGCGAGCGCGGTTTACCGCCAGCTTCACCCAGTCGCGGATCGGCGCATCTTTCACCTGACACATCCGCCAGATATCGCCCTGCTCAACGCTGTGCTCAAACACCACTTCACCGGCTTGATTCAGCACCTGAACCGTGCCATCGGCCGGAATTTCAAAAGTTTTGTCGTGCGAACCGTACTCTTCGGCTTTTTGCGCCATCAGCCCCACATTCGGCACTGTACCCATGGTGGCCGGGTCAAAAGCACCGTGCTCTTTGCAAAACGAAATCGTCTCCTGATACACACCGGCATAGCAACGATCCGGGATCATCGCTTTGGCGTCTTTCAACTGACCATTCGGTCCCCACATTTGACCCGACTCACGGATCATTGCCGGCATGGAGGCATCAATGATGATGTCGCTCGGTACATGCAAATTGGTAATGCCTTTGTCGGAGTTGACCATGGCCAGTGGTGGCTGCGCCTGGTAAACCGCCTGGATATCGGCTTCAATTTCAGCCCGCTTGCTGTCATCGAGCTGAGCAATTTTAGCCACCACGTCACCAAAACCATTGGACGGGTCCACATCCAGCTGCTTGAAGGTGTCGGCATGCTTAGCAAACACCTCTTTGAAGTACACCCGAACCGCATGACCAAACATAATCGGGTCCGAGACTTTCATCATGGTGGCTTTTAAATGCAGTGACAGCAGCACATCCTGCTGTTTGGCTGCAGCGGTTTCTTGCTCAAAAAAGGCGCACAAGGCTTTTTTGCTCATCACAGCCGCATCCACCACTTCCCCGACTTGCACCGGAACGCTGGCTTTTAGTACTTGTTGACCGGATTGGCTGTTCAGGACGATTTTAAGATCATCCGCGGCGCCAAAGGTGGTGGATTGCTCTGAGCTAAAAAAGTCACCCTCTTGCATGTGAGCAACATGCGACTTGGAGTCCTTGCTCCAGACACCCATCTTGTGCGGGTGCTTTTTGGCGTAGTTCTTTACCGAGGCCGGTGCGCGGCGATCGGAGTTGCCTTCACGCAGCACCGGGTTGACAGCACTGCCTTTAATTTTGTCGTAGCGTGCCTTGATGTCTTTTTCCTGGTCATTCTTTGGCTCAGACGGGTAATCCGGCAGCGCATAGCCTTTGGCTTGCAATTCTTTGATGGCCGCTTTTAACTGTGGAATGGAGGCACTGATGTTGGGCAGCTTAATGATGTTGGCTTCTGGCGTCTTGGCCAGTTCACCCAGCTCGGCCAAAGCGTCGGACTGACGTTGCTGCGGTTGCAAAAACTCAGGGAAGTTGGCAATGATGCGGCCTGACAAAGAAATATCCCGTGTTTCGACCGAAACACCTGCCGCTTTGGTAAAGGCCTGGATAATTGGCAGCAGCGAATAGGTCGCCAGCGCAGGGGCTTCATCGGTTTCGGTGTAAATAATCTTAGCGTGATCAGTTGACATAATAATTCCTATTGAAATGGCTTCCCCAATGAAGGCGTGAGCAACTCGCCCGCCCCTTCAGGCCCACGGCTGTTTAAAACAACAGGCGCTTCAAACGAACAAAAAGATGCAGCCTATCCGGCTGGTTCTGACGACAAAAACCAGCGCATTGCCAGCAGCAACACCAGCCGGATAGGCAGAAAAACGGCGAGATTATAACAGCTCCACCCGGCCCCGCCTAGTCGATGACTCAAATGCAGCAGCCTGTTTCAAACCTGATTTTATGCTAAACTGTCGCACCGGCTGGCCAGACTGTACACAGAACCCTACAGTGAATCGAAAAAACCACAATCCGACCAAAGTCGAATCGAGTCGGCTGATTGCGTTTCACAAGCCTTACCAGGTGCTGTGTCAATTCACCGACCAAAGCCCGCAGCAACGTCAAACCTTGGCCGACTACATCCCGATCCCCGGGATCTACGCTGCCGGTCGGCTGGATTACGACAGCGAAGGCTTGCTGCTGCTAACCAACAACGGCCGCTGGCAGCAGCAAATTGCCAACCCCAGCAACAAACTAAGCAAAACCTATTGGGTGCAAGTCGAAGGCGCAATCACCGATGCCGCCCTGCATCAGCTGTCCCGCGGCGTGCAGCTTAAAGATGGCCTGACCCGGCCAGCTAAAACCCGACGGCTCGATGAGCCCGATGTCGGACCACGCCAGCCGCCGATCCGTCAGCGCCAGCAGATCCCAACCAGCTGGCTCGAGCTGAGCATTACCGAAGGGCGAAACCGGCAGGTCCGGCGCATGACGGCTGCGGTTGGCTTCCCTACCCTGCGACTGATCCGCGTTGCCATTGGCCCCTGGCAACTGGCCCCCCTGGCTGCTGGCGAATACCAGCAGCTGACCGAGGCGGCCCATTTTTTTAACGGCTCCTCTGTGAAAGCTGGCGCCGGCCCTCGCCAAAGACAACGGTTTTCGGGTGTGAAGGCCAAAAAATAATGCTATAATCCTGCCCAATTTTTTCCACTGCACAAGGCCTCATGTCCGTCTCAGCCTCTCCATCAGCCCCTAAAAAAGTCATTGTCGGTATGTCCGGTGGTGTCGATTCGTCTGTTTCTGCCTATTTGCTGCTGCAACAGGGCTATCAGGTGGAAGGCCTCTTTATGAAAAACTGGGAAGAGGACGACAATGATGACTATTGCGCAGCGGCAGAAGATATGGCCGACGCCCAGCAGGTCTGCGATCGACTTGGCATCAAGCTGCACAAAGTCAACTTTGCCGCCGAGTACTGGGATCAGGTATTCGAGTACTTTCTAGCCGAATACAAGGCGGGCCGTACCCCCAACCCGGATATCATGTGCAACAAAGAAATCAAGTTCAAAGCCTTTTTGGAGTTCGCAGCCGAAGCTCTGCAAGCCGATTACATCGCGACTGGCCATTACGTCCGCCGTCGTCAACAACAAGGTCATTGGCAGCTGTTACGGGGTTTGGACCAGAACAAAGACCAAAGCTATTTTCTCTACACTCTGGCCGAGCAGCATGTTGCCCAAACCCTGTTTCCTGTCGGTGAGCTTGAAAAGCATGAAGTTCGTGCCATCGCCGAGCAACAGGGCTTTATCACTCACGACAAAAAAGACAGCACTGGCATTTGCTTTATTGGTGAGCGCAAATTTAAAGACTTTTTGCAAAAATACCTGCCTGCCCAGCCGGGTGATATCGTCACCCCGGATGGCACTGTGATTGGCCGACACGAAGGGCTGATGTACCACACCCTTGGACAACGCAAAGGTCTGGGGATTGGCGGTTTAAAAGACAGCGGTGAAGCGCCCTGGTACGTCGCTGGCAAGGATCTGAGCCACAACCGCTTGCTGGTGGTACAAGGCGCCGAGCATCCCAGTCTGTTTGCCAAAGGATTGTTCGCCAGCCAATTGCACTGGGTGGACAGAGCCGGGCCAAGCGAGCCACTGCGCTGCACGGTGAAAACCCGTTACCGCCAGCACGATATCCCCTGCACCCTGACCCCGCTGCCGGATGGCGCGCTCAGGGTTGATTTTGACAGCCCGCAAAAGGCCGTCACGCCCGGCCAGTCCGCTGTATTTTATCTGGACGACGTTTGCCTGGGTGGCGGCATTATCGATAAGGCACTGAACTAAACTATGCAAGCAGATGTTTCTACTCAAACCATGGCACTGGCGGCTTTGTGCCAGGCCCTGAGTCTGGTCAAAGCCGTGGCAAAAACCACCGATGTCGATGAAGCTGAGCTGGAACGCATGCTAAGCAGCGTCGCCATGCTGGATGCTGAAAGCCCTCTGGCTATTTATGGCGGCTCATACCAGCACCTGCGCACTGGCTACCAGGTCTTGTTGCAGCAGCTGGGTGACAACCCGAACAAAGATGTTGAAATCACCCGCTACGTGGTGGCGGTACTCGCACTGGAGCGCCGCTTGGCCAAAAGCCGCTCCAATATGGCAGCCCTTGGCAAACGTTTGCAGGAATTGGCCCGTCAACTTGAGCACTTTCGCATCACCGACGATACCTTGCTGGCGAACATGGCCGACATCTACATTGAGTGCATCAGCACACTGGGCACCCGAATTCAGGTGGCAGGCCAACCCGAGCTGCTGAAACAAAGCCGGGTGCAACACAAAGTCCGTGCTTTATTGCTGGCCGCGGTCCGGGCCGCCGTACTCTGGCGTCAGGCAGGCGGTAGCCGCTGGCACCTGCTCTTTAAACGCAAGCAGCTGGTGCATGAAGCGCGCCAGGCTCTGCAGCATGACTAATTTTTGACTGTTTTAGAGGAAGCATCATGGAACTGAACGCACTGACAGCCTTATCGCCGGTCGACGGACGTTATGGCAGCAAAACCACCGAACTGCGCGACTTGTTCAGCGAGTACGGTCTGATCAAATACCGGGTGACGGTAGAGGTGCGTTGGTTGCAGCAAATGGCTGCCATCGAGGGCATCGCTGAAGTCCCGGCGTTCAGCTCTGAGGCCAATGCGCTGCTCGACAGCATTGTCGACAACTTTAGTCTGGCCGATGCCGAACGGGTCAAAGAGATTGAACGCACCACCAACCACGATGTGAAAGCGGTGGAGTACCTGCTGAAAGAGAAAGTTGCAGCCAACGCCGAACTGAATGCGGTCAGTGAGTTTATTCATTTTGCCTGCACCTCCGAAGACATCAACAATTTGTCGCATGGTCTGATGCTCAAAGATGCCCGCGATAAGGTTATCTTGCCTTACTGCGAGCAACTGCTCAGCGCCATACGCCAATTGGCGGTCGAGTACAAAACGGTACCCATGATGGCCCGCACCCATGGCCAACCAGCCTCCCCAACCACCATGGGCAAAGAAATGGCCAATGTTTACATGCGCCTGAAGCGTCAGCGCGATCACATTGCTGCGGTGACCGCCCTGGGTAAATTCAATGGTGCCGTCGGCAACTACAATGCCCACTTATCGGCTTACCCTTCGTTGAACTGGCACCAAATTTCCGAGCAGTTTGTCAGCAGCCTGGGCCTGGAGTGGAACCCCTACACCACGCAAATTGAACCGCACGATTACATTGCCGAACTGTTTGATGCCATTGCCCGCTTCAATACCATTCTGATCGACTTTGATCGTGATGTTTGGGGCTACATTGCTTTGGGCCACTTCAAACAAAAAACCGTGGCCGGTGAAATTGGCTCGTCCACCATGCCACACAAGGTCAACCCCATCGATTTTGAAAACTCCGAGGGGAATCTTGGTCTGGCCAACGCGATTTTTGACCACCTGGCAGCCAAGTTGCCGGTATCACGCTGGCAACGCGATCTAACCGACTCGACCGTACTGCGCAACCTGGGTGTAGGTATCGGCTACAGCCTGATCGCCTATCAGGCAACGTTAAAAGGCATCAGCAAACTGGAAGTCAACGAAGCCAGCTTGTTGGCCGAGCTGGATGCCAACTGGGAGCTGCTGGCCGAGCCGGTGCAAACAGTGATGCGCAAATTTGGCATTGAAAAGCCTTACGAAAAGCTCAAAGAGTTGACCCGCGGCAAACGCATTAAAGCTGCCGACTTGCATGCCTTCATTGAGGCTTTGGATATGCCGGCCGAAGGCAAAGCCATGATGAAGCAATTTACCCCAGCCGGTTACATTGGCGATGCCATTGCACTGGTCGACCGTCTGCCTTGAGTCTGGAGCAACCGATGTATCAGCTGGATTTAGCAAGCCTGAGCCTCGAGCAGTTTCTGGCCGAGTACTGGCAAAAAAAGCCGTTGCTGATCAAGGGCGGCTTTCAAAACTTCCAGGACCCGCTTTCGGCGGATGAGCTGGCCGGACTGGCTTTGGATGAGCAGGTCGATGCCCGTTTAATTCAGCGCAGCGAAGGAAGCTGGCAACTGGATGAAGGTCCTTTTGAGCACTTTGAAGGCTATGGTGAGCAAGACTGGACCTTGCTGGTGCAGGCAGTGGATCACTGGCATCCGGCTGCTGCTACCTTGCTGGAGCCTTTTCGTTTTATTCCTAACTGGCGTATCGACGATCTGATGGTCAGCTTTTCAGCACCAGGTGGTGGTGTCGGCCCGCATTTGGATCAGTACGATGTCTTTATCATTCAGGGCATGGGCAAACGGCGCTGGCGGGTCGGCATGCCCGATGCCAGCCTGGAGCAGTTCTGTCCCCACCCCAGGCTGCTGCAGGTCAGTGATTTTCAGGCGTGCATTGATGCCGTGATGGAACCCGGCGATATACTGTACATCCCACCGGGCTGCCCACACGATGGCGTCGCCCTGGAGCCCAGCCTGAATTACTCCGTTGGCTTTCGGGCACCGGCACAAAAAGATCTTTTCGGTGGCCTGGCCGATTACCTGCTGGACTTTCAAATCGATGGAGAACGCTTCAGCGATCCGGGTCGTTTGGCCTGCGAGTCACCCGGCGCCATTCAGGGACGCGATCTGGCGGAAATCCGGCAGCTGATGCAAGCAATGCTGAGCGATGATGACTTAATCAGCCACTGGTTTGGCAGCTACATCAGTCAGGCCAAGCGCGAACTGGACTTGCAGGAGCCCGAACCGCATTATCAGGCAGAGGAAATTGCCGAGTATCTGGAAGAAGGCTCGGTGCTGGGCCGTCTGGGTGGGCTTCGTTGCTGTTATCAGCAGTTGGATGCAAACGCGGATGTGCAGCTTTTTATCAATGGCGATCGCTTTCCGTTGCCAGCGACTGAACTTACCACCGCTCGGCTGTTAACCGACCATCCTCAGCTGGACGAAGCGGCCTGCCGACACCTGGTGCAAACTCCTGAGCGTCTGGGGTTTATCACTCAGTTGATTAACCAGGGGTACTGGTACTTTATCGAATAAGCCGATACAACAAAGCCGCCTTTCGGCGGCTTTGTATTATTCGCTGTACAATCAGGATGACTGAGAGCTCTGCCACATCGCTTCATTGTTAAAAAGCTCGTACAGGCTTTGCGCTCGCCCTATCAGCAGGTTAGCAAAATCAAGCTGAGTTTTATCACCCTGCTGAGTATCTAAAATTTGCTGTGCTTTCAGCTGCCAGTGCAATGAAAAGGCTCGAATGGCTTCTTTAGGGCTAGTTGCTGCAGCAAGCGGCATATGGTCACTGGGCAAATCCCCGGTTAACACCCAATACTCTTTACGATCCTGACTTTTTATCCGCCAAATCGCAACCAGTGGCACCAGATAACGGGACTCTTTAACCAATACCTGATCAGGCAGTATGCCTTTAGAACCCAAATATTCATTGGCTTTTTGAAACTGGGTACGCACCCACTCGCTTTGCTGTTGCTCGGTCAGTTGTTCACTCATTACTGCATATCTGTCTGATTAAACCAGCCTCTACTCTATGCCAGGCCGAGGTGACAATCAAGCATGCTGTACAGTCATAAGCATATTGCCAGCCATCTGGTCAGACCAAAGGAAAAATTTAGCCTGCACTGGCGTAACCCAGTCTGAAATGATACATTGCGCAGCGCAAAAATCGGTCTGTTGCATGGCATAACCATGCAAAGAACCATCCTATTTATGCCAGCGGAGAGTCAAAGTGGCCGTATTCAATCACCCAGAGTTTGATCAACATGAACAAGTCGTCTTTTGCAGTGATGAGGCAACCGGCTTAAAAGCCATTATTGCTGTACACAGCACCGCCTTAGGGCCCGCTGTGGGCGGCTGTCGTTTATGGAATTATGCCAGCGACGAAGAAGCCATTCGTGATGTGCTGCGTTTGTCCAAAGGCATGACCTACAAAAATGCCATGGCGGGCCTGCCGATTGGTGGTGGTAAGTCGGTGATTATTGGTGATGCAAAAACCATCAAATCAGAAGCTTTATTCCGGGCTTTTGGCCGTCACTTACACCGCTTGGGTGGCAGCTACTACAGCGCCGAAGACGTCAATATCACCACCGGTGATATTATGCAGGTCAATCAGGAGACCCCTTTCGTCGCAGGCTTGGAAGGTAAAAGTGGCAATCCTGGCCCATTTACTGCTCTTGGCACCTACCAAGGGATCCGAGCCGCCGCCAAACACCGCTTTGGTGTCGATTCATTGCAGGGCTTAAAAGTGGCCGTGCAGGGTCTGGGCAGTGTGGGTTTCTATCTGTGTGAGCACCTGCACAGTGAAGGGGCCGAGCTGTTTGTGACCGACATCAATGCGCAAGCCATTGAACGTGCCGTGAGTCAGTTCGGAGCTACTGCAGTAGCCTTGGATGGCATCTATGCACAGGATGTCGACATTTATGCGCCTTGCGCCTTAGGCGCAACCTTGAATGATGACACCATCCCACAACTGAAGGCCAAAGTGGTCGCAGGTTGTGCCAACAACCAGCTGCAGCAATCCCGCCATGGTGAGCAGCTGCGTGAGCGCGGTATTCTGTACGCTCCTGACTACGTGATCAATGCCGGCGGTATTATCAATGTCTACATGGAAATGCGGCCGGAAGGTTACAACGCCGATGACGCCACCGTCAAAGTCAATCGGATCTACGACACCTTGCTGCAGATTTTCCAGCGCGCAGAAACCGAGCAACAATCCACCCACCTGGTGGCCGATCTGATGGCCCAGGAAATTATTGCCAAAGGCCGTTAAGCTTTACACTGTTGCATTAAAAAAGGACCTTGCGGTCCTTTTTTAATGGCTGGATGTTACAACTCACCAGGTTTAAAACTGTCCACACTGATGGCTTCAAAACGCAGCTTGTTCATACGATGCAGTTGCTCGGCCTGCTCTGCTGTCACTATGTCTGCCGCTTCTGCTTCGGTAATGGCTTGCTCCATCGGCACCTTGCGGCTGATTTTGCCTTCGCGCTGAGCCAGCAAAATGGCTTTCAGTTGTGGCTGCGCCTGCACCATCTCCACAAAGGCTTGCTCCATCAACCCGGTCGGGTCGTTTTCACCCTCGCCAATGTAGCACAAGTGCGTCAAGCGATCGCGGATCACGCCAGGCTTGGAGAGTGCATCACATATCTCCATGCAAATATCATCAGCCGGCATCTTATAGCCAATCCCGAATGGAAAGATCAGGCGCTTTAATACCACAGCAACTGCTCTGGCTGGGAAGTTGGCAAAGAAGCCATCAAAGGCGCGCCCTATTTCAGCCAATGAACGTTGCAAGTTGTAGTGCACGAAAGGCAGATCAGCCAGTTGACGACCGTTGTCTTCGTAAAATTTCAACACCGCAGATGCCAGATACAAATGACTTAAGACGTCTCCCAGGCGGGCAGACAACATCTCTTTGCGCTTTAAGTCGCCGCCCATCATCAACATGGAAACATCCGCCGTTAAGGCCAACGCCCGGCTCATCCGGCTTAACTGCTTGTAATAGCGTGCGGTTTCTCCGGCCATTGGGCTCTTGTTAAAGGCAGCCGCAGTCAGACCCTGCCACAAGCAGCTGAAGGTATTGCCAAGTGCAAAGCCAACATGACGCAACAGCAGGCCATCAAACTGTTTTAAACCTTCGTCAGCATCGGGGTTGGCAGCCGCTTGCAGCTCTGCCAATACATAAGGATGACAACGGGTCGCCCCCTGACCAAAAATCATCAGGTTGCGGGTCAGGATGTTGGCACCCTCCACCGTAATGGAGATGGGTACCCCCATGTAGCCATGCGCCAGGTAATTTTTTGGCCCCAATTGAATGGCACGCCCGGCATGAATGTCAAAGGCATCGTTTAAAATGGTGCGGGACATCTCTGTCATGTGGTATTTGGCAATGGCCGTAACCACACCAGGGCTTAGTTTTAAGTCGATGGCACCGGCTGTCATCACCCGCATCGCTTCAAGACCATAGGTCAAACCGCCAATTCGGGCAAAAGACTCCTGCACGCCTTCAAACTTCCCAATCGACAAGCCAAACTGCTGCCGCACATAACTGTAAGCCCCGGTCATCCGGCTAGCAAGGTGCCCTGTCGCTGTAGCCAGGGCTGGCAGCGAAATGCCACGGCCAGCAGATAAACACTCAACCAGCATGCGCCAGCCTCGGCCAGCATAGTCTGGACCACCGATGATCCACTCCAGCGGAATAAACACATCCTTGCCATAGGTGGTGCCATTCATAAAGGCCATCCCCATCGGGAAGTGACGATCACCGATTTCAACGCCCGGGTGCGAGGTTGGGATCAAAGCACAGGTGATGCCAATGTCTTTTTTATCCCCCAGAATGCCATCCGGATCCGTCAGCTTGAATGCCAACCCTAGCACGGAAGCAACGGGAGCAAGGGTGATGTAACGCTTGTCCCAGTTAAGACGAATACCCACCACTTCCTTGCCTTCATGCTCTGCGCGGCAGATCACACCTGTATCTGGAATACCACCGGCATCGGAGCCAGCCTCAGGCCCGGTCAAAGCAAAACAAGGCACATCGCGGCCATCGGCCAGCCTGGGCAACCAGTAATCTTTTTGCTCGTCGGTACCATAGTGCATCAACAGCTCACCAGGCCCCAAAGAGTTTGGCACCATCACGGTAACCGCAGCCGTCAGGCTCCGGCTGGCAATCCGCGATACAATGGTGGAGTTGGCAATCGCTGAAAAACCACGACCACCGTAACTTTTTGGGATGATCATGGCAAAAAAGCCTTCCTGCTTCAGGTAGTCCCACACCTGCGGGGGTAAATCACGCTTGTGCTGCACAATGTCGTAATCGTCCAGCATTTTAAGCAGCGTTTCGACCTGTTCATCCAAAAACACCTGCTCTTCCTGATTCAGCTGTGGCTTAGGAAACTGATGAAGTTGCTGCCAGTCTGGTTTGCCTTTAAACAGCTCACCGTCCCACCAGACATCCCCCGCTTCCATCGCTTGTTGCTCGGTTTCCGACAAGGGCGGCAAAATACGTTTAAATACTTTAAAAACCGGGGCAGAAATCAGCGCCCGACGAATAGGGGTAACCCCAATCAATACGACAAGGGTAACGACAAGGATGAGTAACAAGGTCATGGTGATATCCTTAAAAAGTGGCCTGAGCCATCAAATCGAGTTGTTTAGAATCAATGGTGGGCGCAGCAATGCCGGCCGCTAAATATGGCAACAGCCGGCGGATCACACTGGCGATATCCGCTTGCTCCCGGTAGTCGGCAGCCGCGATATCAAACAATGCCTCACTGGATGCCATGGTAAAAACCACGGTTCCCAACGAAAAATGCAAGCGCCAGAAAATTTCTGCATTGCTTAATGACGGACAGGATTGCTGCACCAACAGCACGAACTTATTCAACACCGAGCCATAATGATGGCTGATAAACTTACGCAAGTGTCCCTGTACATCAGTATAGCCCCGTCCCAGCAGTTGCAAGAATAAGGTCGTTCCCTGTGGTTTTACCTGCTTTAACTCCAACAAAGGCTGTACGAAAACAGCCAGCACCT
Source organism: Alkalimonas sp. (assembly GCA_020831935.1). Classification (GTDB taxonomy): domain Bacteria; phylum Pseudomonadota; class Gammaproteobacteria; order Enterobacterales; family Alteromonadaceae; genus Alkalimonas. The sequence continues at coordinate 28,552 of JAFIFR010000001.1, read as the reverse complement.
CAGACAAAGTCGATGGCTGCTGTCGTGCCAATAAGGCATCAAACTGCTGCTCCAACCGCGGCATCACCACTTGCAAGTAGCGCTGCAGCACCGCCTGGATCAAGGCTTTTTTCGAACCAAAGTGGTAGTTAACCGCCGCCAGGTTGACTTCGGCCCGGCCGGTAATTTGCCGCAATGAGGTATCATTAAAACCTGATTCGGCAAACAAGCCCTCGGCAGCATCCAAAATTTTTTGTTGTGTTTGTACTCGGCTCATGCCCACCCCATTTCAAACAACTGTTTGAAATGTACGTTTGAACCTAAAAACTGTCAAGCACTAATCCGATCAGTGAGCTGCTCAGGCTTTAGTTCCAAAAAAGGGTTGACACTCAACGACTTTTCAGCGAGCTTATAATCCTGTTTAGTTATCAACCAAAAGGAGATGCCCGATGCCTGCTTCGCAACCGCAAAGTCGCTGCTACTGCAACTCTCCTTTTGTACCCCCTTACTACCTATCCGAGTGGTTCAATAACTAGCCCAACCGCTGTGCCAGACAGCGGTGTCGTCTATTGTCTTAGCCTGAACTTACCTTAAGTTACCACGACGCTCTTCGCCACCTCTCGCTTGCATCCGTTGCTGAATTTCAGCATCTGCTCATGCTTTGGCACAGCCATGATGTCACCTATTTACAATCAGATTGCCGTCTACGGCAACCCTAAGCAAAGTGAGGAAGAAGCATGAAAACCATCAACAAAGGTATTAGTAAAGTTGCCCTGGCAACCCTAACCGCCCTATTCGGGATCCAGGGCGCTTATGCCATTGAGGACGAAGCCGCCGCTAAGGATGTTGAGCGCATCGCCATTACAGGTTCCCGCCTGCGTGGTGTCGATATGGAAGGTGCCAATCCGGTACAAATTATTAGCCGGGATGAGTTAACCAACCGCGGTTATGACAGCGTCAGTGCTTTTCTGCGGGATTTACCTCAGGCAGCCAGCGCAGGTACTTTTAGCGAAAACGGGGCTACAGCAACAGCCGCTGGTGCGCCGGCTGGTTCATCTGGCGTCAGCTTGCGCGGGTTAGGCAGCAGCTCTACCCTAGTGTTGGTCAATGGCCGTCGTGTTGCGGTCGACTCCTTTGCCAACGGCGCAGATTCTTTTGTCAACGTCAATACCATTCCAATGTCTGCGATTGAGCGCATCGAAGTGCTGACCGATGGTGCCTCTTCCGTTTATGGCTCCGATGCCATCGCCGGTGTCATTAACTTTATTTTGCGGGACGATGTCGAAGGCCATGAAATCTCCCTGATGTATGGCAACGATACCAAAAGCAGCGACTTCAGTCGCTACAACCTGACCTATGTCGGTGGTTTTAACACCGCCAACAGCAACACCACCCTGGTGGTCGATTACTTTGACCGCAACGCATTGTTCAATGCCGATCGCCCGATTGATGTGACTTTCGCCCTGCGGACCTCCCTGGGCATCGATGGCCAAAACTTCCCGGAAGCCTGGTGTGGGGATGATACGGTCCGCGGCGGCACCGAGTGCCGTTACGACTACGTGATGGAACGCGCGATTCAGCCCGAGTCAGAGCGTTTGGGAGTCACTCTAAGCCACTTACAGCAGCTGGATAACAATATGGAACTCTTTGCTGAGGGCATGTACCAGCGCAACAAAGGCTCAGCCTACGATTCAGCCACGGCTTACACCGTGACCATTGCGCCAGACTCCAGCCTGGTGCCCGACGATGTGCGCGAGCTGAACCCCAATGACAGCGACATTATCGTTCGCACCCGTTTTCCCGAGCGCCGGCAACAAGCCTATGATACCGAGTCATTCCGCATTCTGACCGGCTTACGTGGGGAAGCTGGCGACTGGTTTTGGGAAGCGGCCGCAACCTATGGCGTGACAGAAAATGAAGTGCGCCATATCCGCGGCTACTTTAATCGCGATGCCGTACTAAACGCCATCGCCGACGAGCGTTTTAATCCATTCAACCTGGGTCGCGATAACAGTGAAGCAACGCTGGCGAATCTTCGTAGTCTGGCACCGCGCCGAGGCCGCTCAGAAACCTACAGCCTGGACTTTAACATCTCTGGTGACTTGTTCGAGCTGCCAGCTGGCTTTGTCAGCTCGGTCTTTGGTGGCGAGTTCCGCTCCGAAGACATTAAAGATACGCCCGCCGCCATTGCCGCGGCCGATGGCGTTTACGGTTTGGGTGCCCGCGATGCACAAGCTGATCGGACGCAGTATGCGCTTTATGGCGAGTTTAACCTGCCACTGACCGATGACATTGATGCGGTTGCCGCCATTCGGTACGATCACTACAGCGATTTTGGTGGCGATGTCAATCCAAAGCTGTCGCTGCGCTGGCGAGCCACCGATGCTCTCATCCTGCGCGCTTCCTGGAGCACCGGCTTCAGAGCCCCATCGCTGTCTCAATTGGGTGCGGGCCGGGCACTGGCAACAGGCTACATCAACTGCGGACCAGGCGAAGAGTTTGATGCGCTCTGTGGCAGCTTCGATGATGAAGTCAGCTTTGATCAAGAAACCCGCGGCAACCCAGAGCTGGGGGCTGAAAGCTCCGAAGCCATCAACATTGGTTTCTCCTGGAACCTGACCGACAACCTGCAATTCACAGCAGATTACTGGCGCTATGACCATAAAGACATTGTGGATGTCGACGCCAACACCACCTTGCGTAACTGCTTAAGTGGCAGCGCCCCAACCGTCACCAATGAAGCCGACTTGCCAGGCTTTGGCTGTGTCGTCAGTAGCGAGGGTGATCTGGTGTTCTTGCGCACCGGCTTCTTTAACGTCGGCCAACAAAAAACCGACGGTCTGGATGTCAAACTGAACTACCGGCTGACAACCCAGCAACATGGTCAGTTTAATTTCTTTGCCAATGCCACCAAAACCTTTAGCTATGAACGCCAAATCACACCAGACACTCCGCCACAAGACTTGCTGGGGCGTTTAAGCGGTGCCAATGAAATTGCGCGTCCTGATCTGGTCGCTGATTTTGGCACAGACTGGCGCCATGGCAACTGGAACCTGGGTTTAACGGCCAACTACATCGCCAGCATGGGCGATGGCGATTTCCGCTGGGGTGGCAATGAGACCGTCTCCTCCTGGTTGGTGTTGAACGCCAGTGCTGGCTATGACTTTGGTGATTATGGCCGGGTGCAACTGGCGGTACGTAACCTGACCGATAAGAACCCCCCTTATGCGTCATCACCAACGGATGGTTATGCCAGCGCGGTGCATGACTGGCTGGGCGCGACCTACACCCTCCGATACACCTTCAACTTCTAAACGAAGACAACACTTCCTGGTAACTTTGGGGCCCTTGTGGCCCCTTTTTTTAATCCATCGGCAGCATGGCCTGCGCCAAAATCGGCGCCAACCGTTCTTTGAACTGCCCGACCACCTGCAGCTCTTCATCGCTGAGCTGATTCTTATCCAGCAAGGAAACCGTTCGAAGCGCCAACTCTTTTTGTCCGGCCGACAGGCCTCCCTCCTCAAAAATCAGGGTCAATACTTTCAGCACGCTGATGGACACTTTGTTATTTTTCGGCGTGAGCTCCATTGCCTGCTCCAGCGCTGACAAAGCAGCACCGTATTTTTTCTTTTTAAAAAACTCAATCGCCATGCTTTGTAACTGCTTGGGCGTAAAATGCACCCGCTCTTGCTCGTCACACTCCTGCTCGACGTACTTTTTAACCACCAGGCCGGCCAGATTATCGGACGAAATTTGCTTTTTCACGGCATCCATGATCAACGCAGCCTCTTCCCGCCGCCCCAGTTCATGAAAGATTTTGGCCTTATCCAAATTATCATCCAGCGATACGATAGGTCGAACCGACACATGCAAATCAACCAGGCTCTCGGCTTTCTTTCGTTCATCGGTAGCCAGGAATAACCGAGCTTTAGCAATGGTGATCTGCTCTTTGAATAAGGCCGCTTCTTTGTAGTCTTTTTCCAGCGACTGAATCTGCTTGTCGGTTTGTTGCAGTATTTTTTTAGAGCGCTCATTGTTAAGCGTTTGAGCCAAGTCCAGGCCGGCGCGAATCACATTCAAAGCCAATACAGGCGAATCGTGCAAGGAGTTTTTCGCGTGTTTCGCCATGGCTTGTGTTGCCAGGTACTGGCCTTCAAAATCATGCGTCAGTCGGGCTAAGTCCCAGACCTTTTTATTGCGCTCAATGTTGCGTGGAGAGAGCGCAACCGCTTTTTTGATTTCTTCGTAGGCTTTATCAAAGTCTTGCTGCTCAATGTAATACTGCGCCAATAAATCATAGGTCGCGAAACGGGTGTCGACTCTGTCGGTCATCTCCGCCAATAGCTGTTCAATCTGCTGCATTTTGTCTTGTTTTAGCAGCGCAGTGACATAACCGAGGTACATCCAGGACATCTGATGTTTTTGCATCAGTTGCTGGTAAAAGCGCTCCGCCTCCTCAAACTCAAGCAACTTCAGCAAAGCTTCCCCTTTGATGCGCATAAGCTGCAAGTGAAAACGAGCAAGCTGAGGGTTCAGCAGATGCCGGTCGGCTAAGTAGATGGCTTTACTATAATTTTTTAAATCAATAGCTTCAAACACATCAAACAAAGTGCGCTTAATGTTGAGAACCTGAGGTAGGCGTTGTTTGACCCTTGCACTATCGAGAGGCTTGACCCAAAAATCATCTGGTTGCAATTCGACAATGCTATTGACCAGGCTTTCATCGGTCTCGGCGCTTAAAAAAATCAGCACCGTGCGTTTATTAACGTGGCCTTTAAACTTGAGCTCTTCCAACAAATGAAAGCCATCTTTGTCGCTTTTAACGTTAAAAGCGCAAATAACAATATGAAAACGCTGCTGCTCACACAGCCGCAGTGCATAATAGGCATTTTCAGCGTACTTGATATGACGAATCCCCAGCTCATCAAAAGTGGACTTCAGTAAGTTATGCACCAGGTATTGATCATCCACAATCAGAACTTTTAGAGACTCCAGATTGCTTAAATCCGCTTTTTCCATAGCTGGTCAATTCCTGAGGACGGTCTGACACACAAACAGGGGCCAGTCAAAGATAGTTATGAAGTGATTATAGCCCTCCGAGCCATGAAAGCCATGCAAAACATGAACAAAGTGAGCAAAATCAATCCATGCCGCTGACTGGCGGTTCCGTCAGCTTTCAAGTAAAATACGCCCCCTTTTGTTTTGATGGTACAAGTTCATGTCACAGCCCAAAGTCGGATTTGTCAGTTTAGGCTGCCCGAAAAACCTGGTAGATTCAGAGCGCATCCTGACGCAACTAAAAAGCGATGGTTACCAGATAGTCCCAACCTATCAGGATGCAGAGCTGGTGATCGTGAACACCTGTGGTTTTATCGACAGTGCGGTGCAGGAATCGCTGGATACCATCGGTGAAGCCCTGGCCGAGAACGGCAAAGTGATTGTCACCGGCTGCCTTGGCGCGCGGGAAGATGAAATCCGCCAGGTTCACCCTAATGTGTTGGGGATCACCGGCCCTCATGCCTATGAAAACGTATTGCAGCAAGTGCACAGCTTTATCCCCAAGCCCAAGTACGACCCCTTTACCATGCTGGTACCAGATCAAGGCGTGAAACTGACGCCTCGGCATTATGCTTACTTAAAAATTTCTGAGGGCTGCAATCATCGTTGCACCTTCTGCATCATTCCATCGATGCGTGGCGATCTGGTCAGCCGCCCCATTGGTGAAGTCCTGGATGAAGCTCAGCGCTTAAAAAATGCCGGCGTCAAAGAACTGCTGGTGATTTCACAAGATACCAGCGCCTATGGTGTCGACACCAAACACCGCACCGGCTTTTGGAATGGTCAGCCAGTGAAAACCGATATGCTAGCACTGTGTCAGGCTTTGACGGAGCTGGGGATCTGGGTGCGGTTGCATTACGTTTACCCCTACCCGCATGTGGACAAGGTGATTCCACTGATGGCTGAAGGCAAGTTATTGCCTTATCTGGACATTCCTTTTCAACACGCCAGCCCGCGTATGTTGAAATTGATGAAACGACCAGGCCAGGCCGAGCGAACCCTGGAGCGGATCAAAGCATGGCGGGAAATCTGTCCGGACCTAACCATTCGTTCCACCTTCATTGTCGGTTTTCCAGGCGAAACTGAAGAAGATTTCCAGTTGCTGCTCGACTGGCTGCAAGAAGCACAACTTGATCGGGTGGGTTGCTTCAAGTACAGCCCGGTTGAGGGTGCCAAAGCCAATGAACTGCCCGATCCGGTTCCTGAAGATGTGAAAGAAGAACGTTTTCATCGTTTTATGCAAACCCAACAGGCAATCAGCGCCGCGCGCTTAGAGCGGAAAGTCGGCAAACAACTGACCATCCTGATTGATGAGGTAAACGATCAAGGGGCAGTTGGTCGCAGTGCTGCCGATGCACCGGAAATTGATGGCGTGGTTTACCTGGATGATGCCACCGATCTGCAGCCAGGCATGCTGGTAGCGGTCGAAGTCACCCGCACCGATGCTTATGATCTCTGGGCACAACGTTTGTAAGCTTCTGACTTAATGGTCCTGTTGTGGCAAATGGTGCTGCAACAGGTCGGCTAACCGCTGATAGGCATCCGCCGATGCGTCTTGCTGACGCCAGGCCAGATACATCGGTCGCCAGAGTCCCGCCTCACCCAGCGGCAAAGAGACTAACAAGCCTTGGCCAGCATAAGGCTCTGCCATCCAGGATGGCAAAACGGCTACCCCTTGAGCAGCAGCCACCTGCTGCACCATCTGGCTGCCCTGTGCCACCGTTTTCAGTCGCCCCTGAAACGGCTGCTCTGCCAGAAAAAAGCGAAACACATCTTGCCGTTGTGCTGGTACCGGATAACTGAATAGAGTTTCCCGTCCCAGGTCTTCCGGCTTTACGAAAGCAGCCTTGGCCAGTGGATGATCCGGGCTCACCAGCAAGCGCAATTCCATCGGATACAAATAATGGTAGTGGACCTGAGGCAGCAAACGCTGATCGCTGGTCACCACCAGGTCCAGCTCATTGCGAACCATGCCCTCAACCGCCTGATGCTCAATACTGGCCGTCAGGTCCAGCTCATAACCATCCTCCTGCGCCTGAAATGCTTTCAACGCAGGCAGCAACCAGTGATAGCAGGCATGGCACTCCACACAAAAACGGATCGGTTGTTTCGTTACCGCCTTATCGCACTTAAGGTCTTGTTCAGCCTGCCGCACAGCGGGCAAAACCTTTTCGGCTAACTCAAGCAGCAGCACACCCGCCGGCAAGAATTTTAAAGGCTCCGTTTTACGCTCAAACAAGCTGCACCCAATCCGATGCTCCAGCTCTTTGAGTTGATGCGATAAAGCCGATTGGGTGATACAAAGCAGCGTGGCAGCGCCACTCACCGAGCCGGAGTCTCTAAGCGCTTGCACTGCTTTTAAATGCTTTAACTCAATCATGATGACCTGTATTCACAAGGTGTCGTTTTTACCAGCGCCATCATAACCGGCAAGACAAGACGCATCAACGTCTAGACTTCTAAAAAAACCAAAAGCAGACTTAACGACTAGGGAGTTCAAAGGCAGCAAACATGGCGTCAACTTCATCTTGATTGCGCAACTGGTTGGCTTTTTCCACCACATCCTTGGTCAGATGAGGTGCAAAGCGCTGGATAAAGTCGTACATGTAGCTGCGTAAAAAAGCACCCTTGCGAAAGCCTATTTTAGTCGTGGAAGCTTCAAACAGATGACTGGCATCCAGCGCCACCAGATCGTGGTCCAGTGTTGGATCCACCGCCATGGTGGCCAACACACCGACACCCAACCCCAATCGAACATAGGTTTTCAACACATCTGCATCGGTGGCGGTAAAGACAATTTTTGGCTCAAGCCCACAGGCATTGAAAGCTCGATCCAACTCGGAACGGCCAGTAAAACCAAACACATAAGTAACAATGGAGAACTGGGCAATGTCTTCGACGGTGAGCTTGCGTTTTAGCTGAGCCAGTGGGTGGTCCTGGGTGACAATGACACTGCGGTTCCAGTGGTAGCAGGGCAACATCACCAGATCGCCATACAAGTGCATCGCCTCGGTGGCAATGGCAAAGTCGGCATCGCCGCGTGAAGCGGCTTCTGAGATTTGTTGCGGCGAGCCCTGGTGCATGTGCAGCGTCACTTTCGGGTATTTTTCAATAAAGCCTGAAATCACCGAAGGCAGCGCATAACGCGCTTGAGTATGGGTCGTAGCGATGTTTAATTTACCCTGATCCGGCAAGGTATGCTCTTTAGCCACCGCCTTGATGCTTTCCACTTTAGCCAGGATTTGCTGGGCAATTTCGATGACTTCTTTCCCAGCAGGCGTGACATGCGTTAAATGCTTGCCGCTACGACCGAAGACCTGGATCCCCAGCTCATCTTCGAGCATCCGCACTTGCTTGCTGATTCCAGGTTGAGAGGTATACAGGCTTTCCGCCGTGGCCGACACATTCAAATTGTGGTTAAGCACCTCGACAATGTAACGCAACTGCTGAAGCTTCATGGAGTGGATCCCTGTCACAAGACTGAAAGGCAAGCGGCTGGATATTCCAGTTCACTTAGGATACTGTGGAATTCTATAACCAATAGTAGCTAAAAAAAGTGCGAAAGAGTAGGCATTGGCTATACGAAATGACTTTTTTCGATTACTTTAGTGGGACTTGGTTGCCGGAACTGGAACCTTATGAGCAAAACGCCCTTACCTATCGACTTTGCATCTGTGCTGGCTTCGTCCGTGCATGATATGAAAAACTCATTGTGCATGCTGTTGCAGTCCATTGAACTGATGCACGACGAACTGGCCGAACAGGCACCAAAATCGCAGCAAGAGCTGGCCAAAATTCATTACGAAGCCAACCGGCTCAACACCAACCTGTTGCAATTGCTGTCGTTGTATCGCTTGGAACGCGATCAACTGCCGCTGCAAATTGATGACTACTACGTGATGGATTTGCTTGAAGAAATTCAGCTTAAAAATGAGCTTTACATCGCTCAAAAGCAAATTGATTTGCAAATCGAGTGCCCGAATGAGCTGCACTGGTTTTTAGACCGTGATCTCATCCTGAATTTGGTCAACGACATTGTTGTCAATGCCATACGCTATACTCAGCAGAGGCTATTTGTCCGTGCCTATCAGCACGATTCAATGCTGATTATCGAAGTGCATGATGATGGTGCCGGCTTTCCGGATTTTATGCTGGCCGATAGCAAGCAATTGCTGAATAAAGCCGAGCTAAGCCGAGGTCATACAGGTCTTGGCCTGTTTTTTGCAAATCTCATTGCACAAGCGCACCAGCATCATGGGCACCATGGTCAAATCAAGCTCAGCAATGGCGGTCAATTTGGTGGTGGCCTGTTCCAACTGCAGTTACCCTGATGGCAAGGTATCGCCTGAACAGACTTTGAGGTATCGATGTTACTAACTCTGATTATTATTTTGGTCATCGCTCTGGTGATCATTGCGGTGATCGTCAATGCGATACAACAACATCGTAATCGGATGGCTGCTCTGAAACGTGCAGAATTCAGTAAGCTACGGACTATTTTGGAAGATACCGAAGATATCCTGATGAACTCTGCCAATGTACCGCTAACGCCGGCTATTAGCCAGGTCTTACTGCGCCGCATCGCCTTTACACTAAAAGCCATGGTAGAGCTAGAGCCGGGCTCAAAAGATATTAAGAACCGGTTGAACGAAACGCAAAACCGACTCAAGGAGTTTGGAGCAAATTCGGATGAACAACAGGTTTCCGAAGGCATTACTTTGCCCGATGATGACAAGGTCTTGATCGCTCTGATTCAGGGCATTAAGAAGTTACGGATTATTTTGCGCTCAGAGCACGCCAGGGGCAATGTAGATACGGATGTCGTGATTCAGGAAGACCGCCGTCTGGAGGCTTTGCAATTGCGTATTAACGTTGAAAGCCAAATCAAACGGGGGATGAAAGCTCGCTCAACCCAGATGCTGGGCTCTGCTCGCCAATATTTCGAGAAAGCACTGGTCGCACTTGATGGCTCACCGCATCAGACGGAGTACGTCGTTACCCGGAAGTCGGAGGTGATGCAATCGCTGCAAGAAATCTCTGACGAGTTGAAAAACTCAAATCAGCGGGACAGGGATAAAAAAGCAGAGCAGGAAAACAAGGATTTGGACGAGCTGTTTGCGCCCAAACGCAAGTGGTAAAAAAACCAGCGCAAGCTGGTTTTTTTTACCACAGAGACTGCGAAACCACTATTTTTCTGTCACTTTCCAACGGCCATTTTCGTACCAGGCAGACCAGCCAGTCGCTTTGCCATTGTGTTCGGTCATCACGTACTGCTGCTTGGTTTTCCGGCTCCAGCGCACAATGGCTGGATTGCCTGCGGCGTCTTTGACCGGAGCTTCCGTTAAGTACAGGAACTTTGGCGACAAACGTTCACGGAAACGAACCAGCTCTTCAACCAAAGGCGCCCGGGTTTCCCGTGACTTCGGAAAAGTGGATGCCGCCAGGAAAATTCCTGCCGCGCCATCCCGAAGCACAAAGTAAGCATCGGATTTCTCGCAAGGCAACTCAGGCAAATGCACCGGATCTTCTTTCGGTGGGGCCGCTTCGCCATTGCGCAACAATTTCCGGGTATTTTTGCAGTCGCTGTTGGTGCAGCCAAAATACTTACCAAAGCGGCCGGATTTTAACTGCATGTCCGAACCGCATTTATCGCATTCAATCACGGGGCCGTCATAGCCCTTAATTTTAAAGCTGCCCTGCTCTACTTCAAAGCCATCGCAGCTGGGGTTGTTGCCACAGACATGCAATTTACGCTGTTCATCGATCAGGTAAGAGTCCATCGCGGTCCCACACTTGGCACAGCGACGCTTCTGCCGCAAGGCTTCGGTTTCCTGCTCCTCGTCATCGACATCCGCCACAGCCTCATCACCGGACACCAGATTCAAAGTCGTGGTGCAGCGTTCTTTTGGTGGCAACTGGTAGCCTGAGCAACCAAGAAAGACCCCGGTGGAAGCGGTCCGAATGCCCATTTTACGGCCACAAGTCGGGCAATCAATGTCGGTCAAAACAAACTGGTTGACCTTCATGCCGCCTTCGGTTTCGTCGGCTTCGGCTTGTTTTAACTGCTCCGAGAACCCCAGATAAAAGCTATCCAACACTTCACGCCAGGACAATTCTCCATGGGCAATGTCATCCAGCTTTAATTCCATGTTGGCGGTAAAATCAAAGCTCATCAGCTCATTGAAGTTATCCAGCAGACGATCGGTGACGATCTCCCCCATTTTCTCAGCATAAAAGCGCTTGTTTTCAATGCGAACATAGCCACGGTCCTGAATGGTGGAGATGATGGAAGCGTAGGTCGACGGCCGCCCAATGCCCCGCTTCTCCAGCTCTTTCACCAGACTGGCTTCACTAAAGCGAGCCGGTGGCTTAGTAAAGTGCTGTTGTGGCAACAGCTGCTGCAATGCCAGAGTCTCACCGGCTTTCACATCAGGCAGCACAGAGTCTTCATCGCCTTTGCGTTTCACTGCAGGCTGTACTCTCGTCCAACCATCAAAGCGCAGTACACGCCCTTTGGCTTTCAACTCAAAGTCTGCAGCCTCGACGGTAATGGTGGTGACATCGTATTGCGCCGCAGGCATCTGACAAGCCACAAACTGACGCCAAATCAGTTCGTACAGTTTACGGGCATCGGCTTCCATATCACCCAGTGTTGTCGCCTGAACCTGCACATCCGAGGGCCGAATGGCTTCGTGCGCTTCTTGCGCATTGCCTTTGCTACCATAGCGCAGTGGCGCTGGTGGTAAGTACTTGCTGCCAAAGTTTTGTTCAATGTAATCGCGGCAGGCCTGAACCGCATCCTGACTCAGGTTGGTCGAGTCGGTTCGCATGTAAGTGATATGACCAGCTTCGTACAAGCGCTGGGCCAACATCATGGTTTTTTTCACGCCATAGCCCAGGCGCGTACTGGCAGCCTGCTGCAAAGTCGAGGTAATAAAAGGCGCCTGAGCCTTGCTGCTGCTCGGCTTATCTTCGCGTTTTGCAACCCGGTAATCTGCCTGCTGCAGTGCCGCTAAGGCTTGTTCTGTTTGCGCTTGGCTGACCGGCCGAAATGCCTGTCCCTGCTGCTTGCTCACATCCAGCTGCAAAGCCTGTGCGGACGCCGTGGTCGTCTCAGCCTGCACCGTCCAATATTCTTCCGGGTTAAAGGCTTTGATTTCACGCTCGCGTTCAACCACCAGCCGAACAGCCACCGACTGCACCCGACCCGCCGATAACCCTCGGGCAATTTTTTTCCACAGCAGGGGGGACACCATAAAGCCCACCACCCGGTCCAGAAAGCGCCGGGCTTGCTGTGCATAGACGCGATCGACATTGACATCACCTGGCTCTTCAAAAGCTTGCTGAATGGCGTTTTTAGTAATTTCGTTAAAGACCACCCGTTTAAACTTTTGCGGCTCGCCACCAATAATTTGCTGCAGGTGCCAGGCAATGGCTTCTCCCTCGCGGTCCAAATCCGTTGCCAGATAGACCGTATCCGCTTTATCAGCCAGCGTCTTTAACTCTTTGACGACTTTTTCTTTGCCCGGCAAAATTTCATAGCGGGCCTGCCAGCCATTTGCTGGATCAATCCCCATGCGGTCAACCAATGCCTGATAGGCTTTTTGCTCTTTACTTAAAGCGCTGGTTGCTTTTTTGCTTTTGTCCTTATCCTTGCTCGAGCTGGTCGGTAAATCCCGAATATGTCCTACGCTGGACTTCACAACAAAATTGTTGCCCAGATACTTATTAATCGTCTTCGCTTTTGCCGGTGACTCGACTATAACCAGTGATTTCGCCATCTCAACCCTAAGAATCTTTGAAAAATGCGCTGATGGAACCTTCTTTTTTAACGTATATCTGCAAACGGAAGTTGTGACAAGCCCATAAACTCATTATTATGCTGTCAAGCTCGGTTTTTTGAGCTCCTTGATGATTAAATCATCAAATCAATAAAGCAAATCCCTCTGGCCAAATAAAAACAACAGAGCCAGCCAAACGGAAGGATACAAGTAAAAATGAAGTACTTTGAAGCTAATTTTGACGGGCTGGTTGGCCCTACGCACAACTACGCCGGTTTGTCCGTTGGCAATGTTGCCTCGCTGAACAACGCTCGCAATAATTCCAGCCCACGCCAGGCAGCAAAGCAAGGCTTGCAAAAAATGAAAGCTTTGCGTGATCTGGGCCTGGTGCAAGGCGTGCTGGCACCACAAGAACGGCCTGACGTCTACACCCTGCGCCGTCTCGGCTTTACCGGCAGCGATCACGATATCATCAGCAAAGCAGCGAAACAAGCACCTGCCGTGCTTCGAGCCGTCTGCTCTGCCTCGAGTATGTGGACAGCGAATGCGGCCACCATCTCGCCCAGTGCAGATACAGCCGATGGGAAAATTCACTTTACCCCGGCCAACCTGACCAATAAATTCCACCGCTCTTTGGAGCCGGATACCACAGGTCGTATTTTGCAGGCCATGTTTGCCGACCCGAACCACTTCGCACATCACCGGCATTTGCCGGACAATGATCACTTTGGCGACGAGGGTGCAGCCAACCATACCCGTTTATGCAGCGAGTATGGCGCCAGGGGCGTCGAACTCTTTGTGTTTGGACGCTATGCCTTTGATGCCAGCAAACCGGCGCCACAGCGCTTCCCGGCGCGTCATACGTTAGAGGCATGCGAAGCCGTTGCCCGCTTGCATGGATTATCCGATGACCATGTCGTCTATATGCAGCAAAACCCGGATGTCATTGACCAAGGGGTTTTCCACAACGATGTCATCGCCGTTGGCAACCAAAATGTGTTGTTCTACCACGAGGAAGCTTTTGTCGAAAAAGAGCAGAAACTGGCCGAGCTGCAACGTAAATTCGGCAATGCCAGCGAGCTGCATCTAATCGAAGTGAAGAGCTCAGAGGTGGCGGTGGATGATGCCATCAAGACCTACCTGTTCAATACCCAGGTCATCACCCTGCCAAATGGTGAGATGGCCATTATTGCACCAACCGAATGCCGCGATAACGACCGTGTTGCTGGTTATCTGGAGCAGCTGACTGGCCGTGGAACTCCAATTCGTCAGGTTCACTACTACGATGTGAAGCAAAGCATGCGCAATGGCGGTGGCCCGGCTTGTTTACGTTTACGCGTTGCAATGAGCGAGCAGGAGCGTCAGGCGGTGAATCCAAACGTGCTGCTGGATGACAACTTGTTCAACACCCTGAACCAATGGGTCGACAAGCACTACCGTGACGAGATCAGCGAAGCCGATCTGGCCGATCCTCAATTGCTGCAGGAGTCGCGTGCAGCTCTGGATGAGCTGACACAGATTTTGCACCTGGGCTCTGTTTACCCCTTTCAACGCGGCTAACAGACGCATGCAGTGAGCTCGTTAGCGTAAAAAAAACCCGCGAATCAATCGCGGGTTTTTTAATGCTCATCGTTTAGAGTGTATCAAAACAACTGCCTGAAGATCCGAACGGATTCGCTGGTGGTGGCGAGTTTTCCTGCGAAACATCGGCTGCCGCAACTGGTAATCCAAATTCACGGTAGCTGATGTTTTCTGTGCCAGCGGCAAAGCCAGACACTTGCAAACGTACATCCAGCCAAGGTGCTACGTCTCTTGGATAAGTGACATGGAACACCGCAATGCCATCACTGTTTGAGGTAATAGTGGATGGTACTGTTGCCAAATTACCGGGCGTGAGCTGACCATCGCCATTCAAGTCTTCACCATCATCCAGAATACCATTAAAGTTAACGTCTTCACTTTCACAATGCGCGGCCACTGAAGGCACCCAGATCTTAAAGCTTTCTGGTGGTGGAGGGTCTTTAATCCATACCCCTTTGCGATAACGTAATGAGACTGCTGCCACGTTCAGTGGTTGATTGGCAACCGGATTGCCGGATGAGTCCGTGACAATAACTGAGAACTCTTTGCGATACAGGCTTGGCGAAGGGCTTTCAACAATATTGCCGGTACCGAAGCGGAAGAATAAAGTGCGCCCCCCCACCGCAATATCGGTGGCATCCGAGATGCTTGCATCACTGACCAAAGAAGCAGTAATGATTAGATTTTCCCCTTCGACACCTGCACCGGTTGATAAATCAGCGGTGAACGATGTGGTTGCAACCCCCTGAGAATTAGTGGTCGCTGTACCTGAGCTGATGGAGCCACCAGCACTGTTGTCCAATGAGAAAGCCACCAGCTGATTTTTTACCGGGTTGTTATTGGCATCACGAACAATAGCCCGAACTGAGCTGCTGTCGCCTGAAACCAATTGCGCTGGAAAAGCCTGAACCTCCACTTTGGTCGGGTTGGTAGCAACAAATTCTACGACTTTCTGAGTGGTCACTTCATTATCCCCACCCCGAGCGGCAATAGTGGCAAGGCCGGCAAAAGAGGATTGAATGAAAACTTCAGCTTGACCATCACTGTCAGTTGTTGCTTCGGCCACTACACTGTCGTTTGATAAACCAGCTTCAGTGCTGGCAATTTGCCCACGGGTGGTAGAAAACAACACATTGCGGCTGGCATTAGGAACACCGTCGGTCAACCATTCAAGTATCATTGCTGAAGGTGTATTTAAATCGACTTCAGGAATGGCTGCATCGTCAGAAGGTAAAAAGACAAAACTATCCGCCTTAACACTAATGGCAATGGTTTGAGTGATGCCCAAAGCCGAGACCAGAATGGTGTCATCACCACTGGTTACAGCATCGTAACTAATACTGACCTGCCCATTGCTGCCTGTAACGGGTGATGTTTCACTCAGTGGGTTACCCAGTTCGGAAGACACTGAAAGCACTTCATTGGGTATCCCCTGGCCAGCAGCATCTTGCAATGAAAAGTTCAGCGAGACGCTGTCACCCAACACCACAGCCGAAGGTGCAACGGCCTCCAATGTGGTACCGACGACACGAATGACCAGCTCATCCAAAACATTATTCACGCGTGCAGTTATGGTGATATCACGAATGGTCTTATCGATTTGGCTGCTCAGCGTTGCTTTTGCAACACCATCTTGCTCGGTTAAGGGTGAGCTGACGACCAGCTCACCTGAATCGGATGAGAAGGTGACGGGGATCCCTTCCAATAAGACGTTATTGCTATCTCGAACCAGGGCTGAGAGCTGGACCACATCCGAAGCACCAGAACCTAACTGGGTGCGGTCTGCCAACAAACGTACACTTGAAATGGAAACTCCGGTATCACCTCCGCCGTCACCAGCCGACTGAAAACCTGCTCTTGCTGTCGCCAGAATGGTTTCATCATCGATAAGTTCGGCTTTAAGCTCACCCGCACCACTGCTGACTCCCACCGTCAGGCTGATCTGCGCAACGCCATTCGCATCGGTCAACACGGAGCCTGTTGATGTGGACAGCTCTGCCAACCCGGTTTGATCGATTGAGAATTGAATGACCTTCCCTGCTACAGAAGCCCCCTGGGTCGCAGACAAGGTTGCACGCGCTGTCAATGGTTGCTGCTCAGAGAGATCAGTCGTCTGCTCATCTTCAGCATTCAGCAAGACCAACGCAAGTGAGTACTGAGGAGAAGTTCCTCCGGTACCGCCGGGTCCACCACCACTATCAAGTGTACCACCACCACGACAAGCAACCAGAAAAACAGACAATAGTATTGAGGTGCAAATAAGCTGGATTGAACGCATCAACAAACTCCC
This sequence comes from Alkalimonas sp., assembly GCA_020831935.1. GTDB lineage: Bacteria > Pseudomonadota > Gammaproteobacteria > Enterobacterales > Alteromonadaceae > Alkalimonas. The sequence goes on along the minus strand of JAFIFR010000001.1, from coordinate 11,863 downwards.
AACCTTTATAATTTTAATTGTTTGATATCTATTCTGTATCTTATCCCACGATTTATCCAGCCGTCACAGCTTTTTTTAAAAAAAAATTAAATGGAGTTGGTTGCACAAAAGCAACCTGATACCCTTAAGTACCTTCAGAACTCGTTTCAAATTCGCTATGCAAACCCATAAAAAACTAAGCCTGACCAGTAAAATTGTGATAGGGATGGTGGCTGGCATACTGCTGGGAACCGTCTTTCAGTGGCTCTTGGCAGGCCAGGACGAGCGCCTTATCCCGCTAGTTTTATTTCATTTGCCCATCCGCGCATTTTTTATTGATGGCCTGTTTCACATTGGCGGCCAGATATTTATAGCCAGCTTGCAAATGTTGGTGGTTCCGCTGGTGTTTATTTCTCTGGTCTGCGGCACCACATCCCTGTCCGATGCCAGCACCTTAGGCAGATTAGGCGCCAAGTCAGTCGGTCTTTACCTGGTCACCACGGCCATAGCCATTACCCTGGCGATATCGGCAGCCTTGCTGATCGGACCTGGTCAAGGTGTTGAAATGCAGACAGACGCCAGCTTCAGCACCGCCGAAGCTCCGGGGTTGGCACAAGTCATTATCAACATGTTCCCGCGCAACCCTATCAATGCGATGGCTGAAGGCAACATGCTGCAAATCATTATCTTTGCCGTGCTTTTTGGCATTGCCACAGCCATGAGCGGCAAAACCGGTGAGCGCATCGCCGACTTGTTTCAGGATCTGAACACCATTGTGATGAAACTGGTCACCATACTGATGAACCTGGCGCCCTATGGCGTGTTCTGTTTGATGGTGCGTGTGTTCAGCACCATGGGACTGGATATGTTCAGCAGTCTGGCAGCCTATTTCTTTGTGGTCCTTGGCGTGCTCTTATTGCACGGCTTTGTTTCCTACCCGGCGCTCCTCAAAGTGCTGACCGGTCTTAATCCAGTCATTTTCTTACGCAAGATGCGCGATGCCGCCCTTTTTGCCTTTAGCACCTCAAGCAGCAATGCCACCATTCCGGTAACACTGGAAACAGTCACGAAAAAGCTGGGCGTAAAAAATAGCATTGGCTCTTTCACAGTTCCCCTTGGCGCCACCATCAACATGGATGGCACGGCCATTATGCAAGGAGTCGCTACTGTCTTTATTGCCCAGGTCTTTATGGTAGACCTGACGCTGACCGATTACCTGATGGTGGTGTTAACAGCAACTTTGGCTTCGGTTGGCACGGCAGGCGTGCCTGGCGTGGGTCTGATTATGCTGGCCATGGTGTTGCAGCAAGTGGGCCTGCCGGTAGAAGGCATTGCGCTGATTATCGGGGTGGACCGTTTGCTGGACATGACCCGAACCGCCGTCAATATCACCGGCGACTCCATGGTATCCTGCGTGATTGCAAAAAGTGAACAGCAGCTGGATGAAAAAGTCTTCAATGATCCAGATGCAGGTCGAAAAGAGGAAGAGTCAGTCGACTTTACCCATCTGCACAACGGCTAACTCAGAAGAGCAAGTAACACCCCAGAGCGGCATATGGACGCTCTGGGAGCTCCTCAGAATTGAATGCACCAGGCTTTTTCAATCAGGTAACTGGTGGTGAAGCTTCGGCGAGCAAAGCCCTGACCGGTTAAGTTTCGAATAGCCAACAGGGCAATGTCTGCAGCTGAAAACAACCGACGTATCTCCAACTCAGTGACAGCAAAAGGCGGCCCCTGCTTTTCAGTTGGCGGGTATTCCAAACTAATGAGTAACAGGCTGCTGCCTGCGGGCAACAGCTGGCGCAAGTGTTCTGCATACTGCTGACGCATCTGCGGGGGCAAGGCAATCAGTGCTGCTCGGTCATAAACCACAACAGGTCCATTCAACCAGTCTGCCGTGAGCTGGAAAAAGTCCCCTTGCAAAATCGCAATGCCATCGCCCTGATGCACCCTGAAAGGGGATTGCCGCCGCTGTTCGACCGCAAGCCCATGTTCATGAAAAAACTCCCGGCACGGCCGCTCAACCAATTCCACTCCAAGCACAGGCCATTGCTGCCTTAGCCATAGCAGATCCGGGCTTTTGCCGCATAAAGGCACCAAAACCTGCTGATGTTGCGGCTGACAAACCCTGGACCAACAAGCTGGTAATAATGGATGCACGGCATCCAGCTGAAATCCAGGAGTGGGGTGCTGCCAAGACTGCTGCCAAAAATCCGCTTCCACCTTCAGCGGCCCCAGAGCCCAAAGGGCATTTTCTGCCACAATTGTTGCAGGGCCATACTGGCACCAGCGCCTACCCGCTCGGCCAAATTTTTCTTCGGCTGAAACTTCACCTGCAGCAAACGGCGCTGCTCTACCCGCTGCAACAAGAAATCATCGCTGGTTTGCAAGGCATCCACCAGCTTTAGTTCCAGCGCCTGACTGGCCAGCCAGTACTCGCCGGTTGCAACTTGCTCAACATCGAGCACATCGCGATGCTGCGCCACATGGGCTTTGAACAACTGATGCGTTTGTTCCAGGTCCTGCTGAAACTTTTCGCGCCCTTTATCGGTATTTTCGCCAAAGAGCGTTACGGTTCTTTTGTACTCACCGGCAGTGAATTGCTCAAAATCAATGTCGTTTTTTTGCAGCAAACGATGAAAGTTTGGCAACTGGGCCAAAACACCTATGGAACCAATAATGGCGAAGGGGGCCGCAATAATGCGGTTGGCTATGCAGGCCATCATGTAGCCACCGCTGGCCGCCACTTTGTCCACCGCCACGGTGAGCGTGATGTTGTGTTGACGCAAGCGATCCAGCTGCGAAGCGCCAAGACCATAGCCGTGCACCACACCGCCCCCGCTTTCCAGTCGCACCAGGACGTCGTCATCAGGCTCGGCAACCGCCAGGATGGCCGTCACCTCTTCGCGCAAGGCCTCCACTTCGGATGCCCCCATACTGCCATAAAAATCAATCACAAAGGTGGTATTTTTAGCGTCGCTTTGCAGCTTTTTGTACTCTTTTTGCCAGCGTTTGAAGGCTTTTTTATCCAACAGTTCCGCCTTGAGGTTCTGCTTGAGCTGAGCAAAATCATCCGACAAATCGGTAAACTGAAACTCGCCTTTTTTCGGTTTGTGGCGAATGGCGGTATTGGCAATAATGCCTGCTACCAAGGCAATGGCAAAAACGGTGGTCGCCGCTTTCGCTAAGAACAAGCCATAGTCGTATAGAAATTCCAAGTGTCTCTCCTTTTGACTTTTTTTTGCATTGTACCTAAAAATAAAGCCCGGAAAACCGGGCTTTTGCAGATACAGCATCAAAGATTAGTCATGCAGCACCGATGGGTCAGTCACGTTGACCACAGCACCGTCACTGCCAAAGAAGCTGGCCATTTGCCGCTGCATCTCCAGAGTCACTTCCAGACTGGCTGCTGGGCTCAAAATCGAACCGTGATCACCGGCGTTAAAGCGGCTGATGGTGGCCCCCTCAACAAAATTGACGCCGGCCTCCACAACTGCATCCGCTTGCAGTAAACGGGCCATGGGCTCGGTTCCGGCCAAAGGCATGGAGCCGGCTTGCAGTGCAGCCATCGGCGAGAAGAAGCCGTTCGGAATCACTTGATCTGGCAAGTTAGCGTCACCATCGCCGGCCACCATCAGCATGTGCACCGGTGTCTCGGAAGCCATCAGCTGATGCAGGTAGTTGTTCGGGTCGCCGGCATCGGTGATGGTTTGAGCGGCAAAGGCAAAACGCGTTAAATTCCCTTGAATGGATGCCAGCAGCGCAGCTTCACCATCAAGGGTTAACTGCGTCAGGAATGCATCAACGTACTGAGCCGCACAAGCGGCAAAGGCATTTTGCTCGGCAGCAGTTGGCTCTTCTGATGTTGGCGCGTCACAGGTGCCATCATTGGCAAACGCAGCAAAGCGGGCCGAGCTGGCATCGCCTGCTCCTAAAATGACGTTGGCTTTAATGAGACCGCCAAATTGCGGCGAGTCCAACAAGAAGTTGGCTACTGCACCACCAGGCATTGCCAAGCCAACAGAGCGCACCTGATAAAGGGCATCCAGTTGCGGATTACCGGTCGGCGTATTGGCCAAAGCCACCATGCCGGAACCAGCAATGGCCCCTAAGGAGTGCCCCAGTACATGCACCTGACTGGTATCTAAATTCGCCCCTTGGGTGAAGTTAAGCGCTAAGCGCAGCCCCAGCATATCGGCCATACTCTGCCGCAGGTTGTCACGCGTCACTGGCAAATTGCCAAGGTTCATGTACACCGTCGCACTGCCTTGCTGTCCGCAAGAGGCGCCAGAGGTGTTCAATGCACCAAAGCCACGACTGCCATGCAGAGGGTGGTCAATGGCCACAGTCGCAAAACCAGCCTGAGTTAAGGCACTGGTGACCGCCAGCATATTTTCTTTGCAGGATGTGATCCCATGCTGCAACATCACCACCGGCCAACCATTGGCCGGCATATCAAAGGCATTCTCATCCGGCAGCGTCATCTGCACATCCAGAGTGGCTTGCATCCGTGGCATTGGAATGGTGTTGAACTTAGTTAAGTGACGGCGCTCATCCAGACCAAAGTCGCGTAAAGAACCACCTGAGGCCGCATTACAAAAAACATCATTTTGCAACTGGTCCGGGTCTGTGATGCTCGCCTCCAGCGCCGAAATTTGCTCTGGGCCTAGACTGGCAATAATGGCGCCACTGTCACATCGGGCTTTCCAGCTCTCATTAAGTGGCCCGGTAGGGTTTTCCGCAGTGGGAATACCGGAATAGTATGGCAAGGTCACGCTGCCTTGAAACAGCCGCACCAGGCCAAAGCCTTGCTCAGCAGGGAACTGCGGACTTAGTTCGGACACACGCAAGCCGGTATCCTGTACTTGAACTACCGGCTGAGTACCATGCTCAATTCCTGCAGCCAGGAGTTGCTTGGTGGTAGCCAATACATCTGCTGTCGACTGGGTGGTGATGGCAGCAGTGTAAATAATGCTGGAGCGGTTCAGGTCGCCCGACGACACCGCAGCTTCAAAGCTATTGATCACACCCTGCAATTGACGTTGCTGCGGAGAACCAAGTGGCAAGGTTGCTAAATCCTGCTGCAACAGCTCGTATGTGGTGGATGGCTTGATGGAGCGTCCTTCGGAGTCGCGCAGGCTATCAGTCAGAGCTACGATGTAGGTAGTTTTGCCTTTGAGTGGACGCAATGGAATCACAGCGACGTTGTTGCCACTGGGCACAGTAATAAAGTCCTGGCCAAATGCCAGCTCACCGACCATTTGGCAAGCCACGCCTTGTGGCAGCTCACGACAGGCATCAATGCTGGATGTTGGACCCCCCATCACCACTTCAAAAATGCGAACGGCTTGGGGATCACTGGCACTTTGTGCGTTCAGGCTAACGTCCGCCGGAAAACGCAATTCAATGCTAAACGGGTTTTGGGTCGACCAGCCATCCAGCACGCCTAAGGCTGTTTGCGGATTGCTGTAGTCCTGACTATCAGCGTCCAGCGTCAAGGTGCCATCGGTCGTGCCCAGAAACAACAAATCATTGGGCACAGATACTTGACCCGCACCTGGATCAAACACCACGCGTGCGGCGGGAATCACCTGGGATCCCTGCTGCTCTACCTCCTGCTTAATGTCATCCAGTGAATCACCACAACCGGCCAGACCCAATGCAGCAGCCACAGCCAGACTAATCGCAAGCTTTTTCATAGATTCTCCCCTGTCCTCACTTTTTTGTTTTTTGCAACAACGCGTGTTGACTGATCTTTTTCAAGTTTGAGCTGCCTAGAGCAACAGCTTAGACCAGTTAAACTTAACCCAATCGCACAGAAATCGCTAGCTGAAAACAAGGCTTCTATCGCAAAAGATGAAAAAAAAGTGCAAAAAGCGTATGCTGTCTGCCTTTCAAACGAGGACCCAGACTGCAATGAAGAGTTATCAGGCTCCGCCTAATGCCCTGGCGGATAAAGTCATTTTAGTGACCGGTGCCGGTGATGGCATTGGTAAAGAAGCAGCGTTGACATTCGCCCGTCATGGCGCAACGGTTATCTTGCTGGGAAAAACCACGGCAAAGCTGACCGCAGTCTACGATGCCATTTGTGCACAAGGCTGGCCCGAGCCTGCCATCGTGCCGTTGGATTTAAAAGGCGCCAGCCAAAAAAACTACCAGGATATGGCCGCCACCATCGCCAGTGAATTTGGTCGACTGGATGGCCTGCTGCACAATGCCGGCATTTTAGGCGGTTTAGCTCCCTTTGAGCACATCAAAGCCGATATCTGGCAGGATGTGCTGCAAGTCAACCTGACAGGACCCATGCTAATGACCCAGGCCTTGATGCCGGTTCTGCGCAAAGCGCCACATGCCTCGGTGGTCTTTACTTCATCCGGCGTTGGGCGTCAGGGCCGGGCCTACTGGGGCAGTTATGCGGTTTCCAAGTTTGCCACCGAAGGCCTGATGCAAACACTGGCCGACGAGTACGCTGGCAGCAATATTCGGGTCAATTGCATTAACCCGGGCGCAACCCGCACCAGCATGCGGGCCAGAGCCTACCCGGCTGAAAATGCCCAACAACTTAAAACACCAGCCGACCTGATGTGGTTGTATCTGTATCTGATGGCCGATGACAGCCTGAAGGTGAATGGTCAGTCGCTGGACGCCCAGCCTAAATAAAACCGACTGATTAAAAAAGCCCTGCAGCCAATTGACTGCAGGGCTTTTATTGATGAAGTCAACTTAGTAAGCCGTTACTTCGGCTCTAAAATTTCACCACCGTGTTGCTGAGCCCATTGATTCCAGACTTGAACTTTGGCATTGAAGTTTTTAATGGCTTGCTGCTCAGCATCTGCCAACAAAGCCTGGACTTCTTTTTGATGTTTTTTACTGACATCGGCAAATGATAGAATTGAAATGCCACGATCACGCAGTCCCTGCTTCATGGTGTGGGTTTTTAAAAGCTGCAACTTACCGCCTTCCACATAAAAGTATTGTTTTTCTTTATTGATGGACTTTAGCTTAGGTTTCACCGGACGTTTTTCCGTCACAACATCAGTGCTTGCTGGCGCCAGCTCATGCTGTACGGATATGCCTAACTGCTGAAGAGTAAAGCCCTTTTGGCGAACCAGCTCTTCGACCTCGGCCAAAGCTTCGGCTTCACGTTGCCGGCTTTCCAGTACATCATTCAATTGCCGGATTACTTCTTGTAACTTAACAACGGTTAGTTCTTCCGCTGCTTTTTTTAAAGCTTTTTTATCGCTTAATACAGACATAAACGCTCCTGAACAATTCACTTTAGACATACAATAAAATACACACTATCCTAGCACAGCCAGCTTATTGTACTCCAGTCATGTGTTTAAAGCAGAACTGTTTTATTGCCGTGGACAAAGACCCTATCTTCCTGAATAAGTTTCAGCGCTTCGGTTAAAGCCGCTTTTTCAACATCACGACCGGCCTTTGCCATATCCTGCGCACTGTAATTGTGATCGACCCGGCTGACCATTTGTTCAATGATAGGCCCTTCATCCAGTGCATTATTTACAAAATGGGCCGTTGCACCAATGATTTTCACACCGCGTTCAAAGGCTTGCTGATAAGGCTTGGCGCCAATAAAAGCCGGTAAAAAACTGTGATGAATATTGATAATACGCTCGGGGTAACGTTCGACGAATTCCGGTGTTAATATCCGCATAAATTTAGCCAGCACCAAATAATCCGGTTGATACGACTCAATCACTTCCAGCAGGGCTTGCTCATGGGCCTGACGGCTCTTATCCAGATGGCAGACATGATGAAAAGGAATGCCAAAGCGTTCTGCTAAATCCGCCAGCTCCGGGTAATTGCCCACCACAGCAGCAATATCCAGTTGCAAGCTACCATCGAACACCTTCATTAAAATATCGCCCAGGCAGTGCGATTCACGTGTGACCAATATGACCATGCGCTTGCGACGACTGACCGGCAATAAACTGCGTTCACTGCCTGCGGGCAGCATTTGGTCCAGTTGCTGCAGCAGAGCAGCGTCATTAAATTGGCCTTCCAGTTCGGTCCGCATGTAAAACTGGCCCGATACCGGATCGACGTACTCGGTATTGCGAATAATATTAAGCTGGTGCTCAAAGCAGATACCGGTTATACCAGCAATCAATCCTTTCGAATCCGGGCATTCTGTTCTTAAAATTTTACGTTCCATAGCTGCTCACTGTTTCAGGGGGGCAAACTTCTATTGTCCAGATGAACATAGTACGACGCAACCATCCAGAAATAAAGACGTCTAAATCAGCACCATTCAATGAAATGGTACTTTAAGACGTTAACTGGCATACTAAGTCATTGTTTAGTGCGGACCTTCGACAGCATGCAGCAGTGTACCTTTGATGTTATCGCGACAATCCAGTCCCCTTACAAACAGAAATTCGCCATCCCCAGGCAGCCGGGCCTGGTTCCTGAAGCCAAGGCTCAGTTGATATTTGCTCCGGAGTTCAACGCAGAGCCCTTTATTCGTGGCATCGAAGAGTTCAGCCATCTGTGGCTGGTCTTTGTGTTTCACGAAACAGCAGGCAAAGGCTGGTCGCCCATGGTACGCCCACCACGGCTGGGGGGGAACCAACGCAAAGGTGTGTTTGCCACCCGAGCGACCTTTCGGCCTAATCCAATTGGCCTGTCGGTCGTACAATTGGAAGGTGCGCGCTGTGTCAACAAGCAATGGCAGTTGGATTTAGCAGGGATCGACCTACTGGATGGTACCCCCATCCTGGATATCAAGCCCTACTTGCCTTATTCAGATGCCATCCCGGATGCACAAGCAAGTTTTGCCGACAGTGCCCCGGAAACCGGCATGACCGTTAGCTTCTCTGCTGAAGCAGAGCACTATTGCCAGAGTCAAATCAGCCAGCCTGAGCTAAAGCTATTGATTGAAAAGGTGTTAAAACAAGACCCAAGGCCACCTTACAAAAAGAAGCAGACTGGCGAACAGAGCTATGGTATGACACTCTATAATCTAAACATTCAATGGAAAGTGACAGGAGATCATCACTATGTCTATGCGATCACTCCCCTTGGTGACCCTGCTGGTTAGTGGCAGTGCACTGGCCTTGCCCCCTCTGCCCGAACCGGTCAGCAACAACGCCGTTGCCAGTGCAACGGTGCGTGGTAAAACCTATGTGATCAGCATGATGGGCATAGGCCCCGGTAAAACTAGCCAGGATTTGCACAACAAAGTCTGGGTGCATACCGTCGGGGAGTTTGGCTGGAGCAGCATGCCGGATGTGCCCAGTCAGTCGCGCTTGGCCGGACGAGTGGCGGCCAATGCAGTGGCGTTGAACAACAACTTTTTTGTTTTTGGCGGTTACAGCATTGACCGTCAGGGCAACCGCACGACCTCGGCTGAGAGTTACCGTTTTAACCCGGTGACCCAGCGCTACAACAGAGTCAATCCAATTCCAGTGCCGGTGGACGATAGCCTGGCCCTGACCTACCAGGACCGTTACATTTATCTGATTGGAGGCTGGAGTGATGATGGCGCCGTCAATCTGGTGCAGGTGTTTGATAACTTTACCCAGCAGTGGAGCCAGGCCAGTCCGATGCCTGGGCGAGCCACCTGGGGCCTGGCTGGCGCTCTGGTCGAGGACACCATTGTTTTTTGCGATGGCGTCGGCCTGAACTACCAAAGTGGTGAGCGTGTTAAGGCGACCGAGCCGGCTTGCTACCAAGGCACAATTAACTCACGCAATGCACTGCGCATTCAATGGCAACCCATACCCCACCCTACAGGGAAGGCACGCTTTCGGATGGCAGGTATCGATACCCAGGTCGATGGTGAACCTGTTGCCGCCTTTATCGGTGGCAGCCAGACCTTTTACCACTTTGATGGCAGCAATGAGCAAGGCAACAAAGCCGAGCCTGAAGCCAATGTCTGGCTGTATGCGCCGAAAAAGCAGCAATGGCTGGAAGCCAAACCGACCACTGCGGTGATGGACCTGCAGGGTCTGGTCAAGGTAAACGACCAAATTTATTCCATTGGCGGCATGTTGGCCGATCAAGCAGTGACACCTCAGGTCATTCCCCATGCAATCGAACGGGTAAAATAGCTGCAGAAAGGGCATGGCGTTGCTGCCATGCCCTTGCTAGAATACGGCAATTTTTCGAACCGCAGACAAGGTCACCCATGCGCAGCAGTCAGTACTTACTCGCCACTATGAAAGAAAACCCGGCCGATGCTGAAATCATCAGCCACAAGCTGATGCTCCGTGCCGGCCTGGTTCGTCGGTTGGCCTCCGGTCTTTATACCTATCTGCCAACTGGCGTTCGCACCCTGCGTAAAGTGGAGCGTATTGTTCGCGAAGAGCTCAACAAAGCTGGCGCCATCGAAGTCTTGATGCCGATGGTGCAAAATGCTGAGCTCTGGCAGGAGAGTGGTCGCTGGGAACAGATGGATGCCGAATTGTTGCGCTTTCAGGACAGACACCAGCGTGACTTTGTGCTGGGTCCAACTCACGAGGAAGTCATCACCGACTTGATCCGGCGGGAAGTGACCAGCTACAAGCAGTTGCCACTGAACCTGTACCAAATCCAAACCAAATTCCGCGATGAGCGCCGCCCACGCTTTGGCGTGATGCGTGCCCGCGAGTTTCTGATGAAAGATGCCTACTCTTTTCATCTGTCGCAGGAAAGTTTGCAACAAACGTACAATGCTATGTACCAGGCCTACAGCAATATTTTCACCCGGCTGGGACTGGATTTTCGAGCGGTGTTGGCCGATAGCGGTGCCATTGGTGGCAGTGTCTCGCACGAGTTCCATGTCTTGGCCAGCTCGGGCGAAGACGCCATCGCCTTTTCAGACAGCAGCGATTACGCCGCCAATGTCGAAATGGCCGCAGCCTTACCCCCGCAAGGGGAGCGCCCGGCGCCATCGCAGTCCCTGGCCAAAGTCAGCACCCCGAATGCTGGCAGTGTTGAGGACGTTGCAGCTTTGCTGAACGTCCCCCCTGCTCAAATTGCCAAAACCCTGATTGTGCGTGGCTGCAACGAAGATGGTGAAGATTCAGGCTTTGTTGCTCTGATGTTGCGTGGTGATCACCAGCTCAATGCCCTCAAAGCGGAAAAACATCCTCGGGTGGCCCAACCGCTGACCTTTGCCACCGATGCCGAAATTGAAGCCTTAACCGGCGCTCAACCTGGCTCAATTGGCCCTGTTGGCCTTGAGATCCCGCTGGTGGTCGATCACAGCGCTGCGCATTTAAGCGACTTTGTTTGTGGTGCCAACCAGAATGAGCATCACTTGACAGGTGTCAACTGGTTGCGAGATATCGCTGACTTTGAAACCAGCGATTTGCGCAATGTGGTCAGTGGTGACGCCAGCCCTTGCGGCCAGGGCGTGCTCGAAATCCGCCGCGGCATCGAAGTTGGCCATATTTTTCAGTTGGGCGACAAATACTCTCAAGCCATGAAAGCGGGTGTGCTGAACGAAGAAGGCAAGAATCAGATCCTGACCATGGGCTGTTATGGCATCGGTGTCTCCCGTATTATGGCCGCTGCCATTGAGCAGAACCATGATGAGCATGGCATCATCTGGCCGGATGCCATTGCGCCATTCCAAATCGCCATTATTCCAATGAACATGCACAAGTCCGTGCGGATCCAGCAAGCGGCCGAGCAGCTGTATCAGCAATTAACCGAGGCCGGTTTTGAGGTACTGTTTGATGATCGCAAAGAGCGGCCCGGTGTGATGTTTGCTGATATGGAGCTGATGGGCATTCCGCATCAAATCGTGATTGGTGAGCGAAACCTCGACCAACAGCAGGTGGAATACAAACACCGCCGCAGTGGCGACAAATCGCTGTTGCAGCTGGATCAGGTGCTCACTGAAATGCAGAGCAAACTGCAAAGCGCTTAAGCG
>JAFIFR010000134.1 GCA_020831935.1 Alkalimonas sp. | reverse complement strand
AATGCCTTTACCGAGCGGGCACGGCAAATTTACGGAGCCCCTAATGTCTGATGGCATCACCATTGAGGTGGTCTATGCACTGCCGGAAAAACAATCCTTATTAACGGTGACGGTACCAAGCGACGCCACTGTGGAGCAGGGCATCCGATTGTCCGGCATTTTGGAACTGTACCCTGAGTTGGATTTAACGAGCCAAAAAGTGGGTATCTGGAGCCGGGCGGTTAAATTGCGCGACCCATTAAAAGCAGGCGACAGAATTGAGCTTTACCGGCCTTTAATCGCCGACCCGAAAGAGTTGCGCCGGAAAAGGGCAGAAAAAGCCAAGCAGGAAGGCCGAGCCAATCAGGTCACCGGAGGGCGACCTCGCAAAAGCAGCACTGGCAGCACTCAGAGTGACGCCAGTTAGTGCGCCTGCTTGATGCCTAAAAAAACCGGCGTTAATGGCCGGTTTTTGGGTTAGCCGGAAGTCTGGCTCAGTTGTCGAGTGGGGTGTCAAACTCGTCGGAGAGCTCAAAATCACCTTCGACTTTGCTCAAGCGACCATTATCAAAGTGCACGACCAAAGAGCGCTCCAGATGATTGCCGTTACCGTATTGGATGCCGTAATAATAATGCCAGATGTTGTCGTCAAAAGTGTTCTGGGCAACCGGGTTGCCCAATACAAAACGAACCTGCTCTTTGCTCATTTGAACCCGCAATTTATCGATGTCTCGTTGTTCCAGATAATTGCCCTGAGGAATATCAATTCGATAAATCCAGCTGCTGCAAGCTGTTAAAGTAACGACGGTGGCTAAAATCATCAGCCATTTTACAACTACATGCATATGTTTCATCTTTTAACCCGTGTGATGGTGGCTATCATACCTGAAGCAGCCGATAGCGTACAGCCTCTGACTTAAGGGGCGCATAAAAGTTCACGGGCATTGGCCAGTGCGCTGGCACTGATGTTTTCTCCGGCCAGCAAACGGGCGATTTCGCCGACCCGCTCTTCATCGTTCAGACTGCGGATGCGGGTTTCGGTGGCTTGGCCATCGGTGTACTTTTCCACAAAGAGTTGTTGATGACCCTGACTGGCCACTTGCGGCAAGTGGGTGATGCAAATCACCTGGCAGCGTTCACCCAGCTGGCGCAGCAATCGACCGACCCCGGCGGCCACCGGCCCACTGATGCCCACATCGACTTCATCGAAAATCAGCGTCGGGGTGGTGATTTGGTCGGCCAGAATCACCTGGACTGCCAGACTGATGCGGGACAACTCACCACCGGAAGCCACCTTATGCAGCGGTTGCAGCGGCTGACCCGGGTTGGTGCAGACCAAAAAGTCGATTTTGTCGGCGCCAAGGCCGCTGGCTTTCTCCAGCGGCAGTGGGCTTACCTCAATGGCAAACTGGCCATTGTGCATGCTGAGTTCATGCATGCTTTGGCTGATAAGGCGGCTTAACTCGCGGGCAGCACTTTGGCGCTGCTCCGTAAGCCTGGCGGCACTTTGTTGGTAATCCTGCTCCGCTTGCTGCAGTTGCAAGGCTAGCTCATCCAACCGGGCATCGTCGCGGCTTAACGCCTGCAATTGGGCACTCAGTTGCTGATGCTGTTGGTGCAGCTCGTGTTCGCTGATTTGGTGTTTGCGGCTCAATTGCAACCACTGGCCCATCCGTTCGTCCACCAGCTGCAGTCGTTCGGGATCCAGCTCCAGTTTTTCGCTGTAATGCCGAAGCTCGCGGCTGGCTTCTTCAACCTGAACCAGTGCTTCGGCCAGCATCTGCTGCACTGGTGCTAAACTGCTATCCAGCCTGGTGAGTTGCTCCAGTTGCTGACAGGTGCTGCTGAGCGCCTGATAAATGGTGGTATCATCGCTGTCGTACAACTGGGCCAGCGCCTGTTGGCTGTCGCACAGCAACTGCTGGCCATGGCTCAGCCGGCTGTGCTCTGACTCCAGCTCGCTAAACTCATGCTCGCCCGGGGCAAACTGGTCCAGCTCCGCAACCTGATATTCCAGCAATTGCTGCTGAGCTTCCCGCTGCTGCCGGGCATGCTCCAGCTGCTGTTGTTCGCGCTTTAATTGCTGCCAGTGTTGCCAGAGCTGTTTGCATTGCAGTAATGGGGCATTGTCCTGACTGAAGGCATCCAGCAACTGACGCTGGTAATCGGCTTTCAGCAGCAATTGGTGGGCATGTTGGCCATGAATGCTCAGTAGGTGTTGCCCCAATAATTTAAGCTGCTGCGCCGGTACCTGCACGCCATTGATGTACCCGCGGGAGCGACCTTCGCTGCTGATCACCCGGCGAATAATGCATTCCTGACCCATCGCCAAGTCCTGTTGTTCCAGCCAGTGCTGAGCCCCTGGCAACTGACTGACATCAAAGCTGGCGACAATATCGGCTTTGTCGGCACCGGGGCGGACCATGCTGGCTTCGGCGCGCTCACCCAGGCACAACGCTAAAGCGTCCAGCGCGATGGATTTACCGGCGCCGGTTTCGCCAGTGATGCTGGTCATGCCCTGCTGCCAGTCCAGCTCCAGCGCCCGGACAATGGCAAAGTTACTGATGTGAAGATGGGACAGCATGGGGCACCTCGCAAGCAGGTTAGATTTACTGTTTATTTAGACAGTGTAAATCTATACAGTAATCTAGCTTTTTGCAAGTGTCCTGCTGATTATTTTCTGCCCTTTACCAGTTGCGCTAATACAAGCGGCTGCCCCAACCCAGCTTATTGCGCAGCACGTGGTAGTAGCTGTAACCCGGTGGATGGATCAGGCGCAGCGGGCGGGGGTGTTTGCGGATGAAAATATCATCACCTGGCATCACCGCCAGGATGACATGACTGTCGCAGCTGATTTGCAGGTGAGCATCGTTGCTGTCTGCCAGCTTAAGCTGGATCTCACTGCTACCCGATACCACCAGAGGTCGGCTGCTCAGGGTATGGGGAAACATGGGAACCAGTGAAATGGCATCCATGTCGGGGGTCAGAATGGGGCCGCCACCCGACAACGAATAGGCGGTAGAGCCGGTTGGGGTACTGACAATCAGGCCGTCGGAGCGCTGACTGAAGACAAACTGCTGGTTAATATACGCCTCAAACTCAATCATGTGCGCGACTTTATCGGCGTGCAACACGGCTTCATTGACGGCGCTGTTGCTGCTTTTGATGCTGCCATCCCGGTAGACTGAAATTTCCAGCAGATTGCGCAGCTCGGTCTGATAGTTGCCCGCCAGCACTTCGGTTAAGGGGTGTTCAAAGGCTTCGGGCGCAAGATCGGTTAAAAAGCCGAGATTGCCACGGTTTACCCCGATCACGGCAATGTCGGAGCGAGCCAATACCCTGGCGGCGCCCAGCATATTGCCATCGCCACCCACTACGATCGCCAGGTCGCAGTGCTTGCCAATATCGGCCAGATCCAGCGTACTGGCTTCATCAAGCGCCAGAGTGCGGGCAACTTTTTGTTCCAGATAGACTGTCAGGCCCCGGGCAAGCAAAAAGCGGTAGAGGGCAACCAGCGTCTGGTTGGCACCTTCGTGATTGGGTTTTCCAATCAGGCCAATGGTTTGAAATGCGGATGACATAAGGTAGCTGGTGATCGGCAATGGATGCTGTCAGTATACCCGGAATGATGCAGCGGACAAGAGCCGTTGCCTGAGAACCCTTGGCTTGTTTTTCAAAGATTTGCCCCCAGATAAGCCAGAACGAACAACAGGTAGTGATTATGAATTCCCGTCTTGAGCGCGCTGATCTCATTCTGAAAATGATTGTAGAGCAGTACCTGACCGATGGTCAGCCAGTGTCCTCAAAGTTTATCGCCGCTCAGGAAGGACTGGATGTCAGCCCTGCTACAGTGCGCAATACCATGGTGCAGCTGGAGCAATCCGGTCTGATCCGCTCGCCTCATACTTCAGCGGGTCGTATTCCCACCACCCAAGGCATTCGCGAGTTTTTCAATCGGATGCTGCAGCTGCAGCCGCTCCCCATGCGCTGGTTGCAGCAGGTGCAAAAGCAGTTGCCACTGGAGCTGCCGGTGTCTTTACTGTGCCAGCGTGCCGGCCAGTTGCTGACCAACTTAACCGGTTGCGTCGCCATTATCAGCCCACCCAAGGCCGCTGAGCGGATTATCCGCCAGGTGGATTTAGTGAGGCTGGCCGCCGATAGCCTGCTATTGGTGGTGATCGATGAGGATGGCGATATTTTGCACCGTGTCCTGCATCACAAAGCTCAGGTGGATAACGCTACCTTAAGCCAGGGCCTGTGCTTGCTGAATGCCGCTTTGTCCGGTGTGCAGTGGCAGGAAGGCATGTCACGGCTGGAAGTGATGGCACAACGCGAGCAGGGGACATTGCAGCAACTGGTCAGCCGGGTACTGGGTCAATTGGGCCTGGATGAAATGCAGCAGCATCAGCCGCTGATCTATGGCCAGCATCAGTTGCTGCTATCGCCAGAGTATCAGCGCAATCCGGCGCTGCAGCAGGTATTTTCCATGTTGGAAAACCCGGCTGGGCTGGTTCGCTTTTTGCAAACCCTCAGTAGCGATGATCACGTCAAGCTAGTACTGGGCAAAGAGACCGGCTTTGCCGAGCTTGCCAGTGTCAGTTTGATTGTGCAGCGCTATCAGGCCAGTCCGCATCGTTTTATCGCCCTGCTGGGCCCGAGGCGCATGCCGTATGGCCAATTCGTGCCTTTAATTGAAGCCTGCAGTCGGCAGTTAAATTTAAACTTGAATCCGTAAAATCCACCCCCATATAGCAGACACTAAGCCAAGACGCCGCTATTTTTGGAGATTGAGTGAATGACTGAGCAACAAGCCCCCCAGACCCCGGAAGAGGACGTACAGGCCCAGACCAGCCCAGAGCAAGCTGAGCAAGATACGGTCGAGGTATCCTCCGAGCAAAGCGTGATCGACAAACTGGAAGCAGAAATTGCCCAGTTGCGTAAGCAGGTCGCCGAACAGCAGGATGCGATGCTGCGCATCAAAGCCGAAGCGGAAAATACCAAGCGTCGTGCCAGTCAGGATGTGGAGAAAGCCCATAAGTTTGCGCTGGAAAAGTTTGCCAACGATTTGCTGCCGGTGATGGACAATCTGGAGCGGGCCCTTGGTTTTATCGACAAAGACAATGAAACCATGAACTCCGTGGCCGAAGGGGTGGAGCTGACGCTGAAAAGCTTCCTCGACACCGTGGGAAAATTCGGCGTGCAGCAACTGGATCCACAAGGCCAGCCGTTTAACCCGGAGCAGCACCAGGCGATGTCGATGATGGAAACCGCCGATGTGGCCCCCAACACCGTTACCTTTGTGATGCAAAAAGGCTACGAGCTGAACGGCCGTTTATTGCGCCCGGCCATGGTGGGTGTGTCCAAAGCTCCTGCCAGCGAGTAAACCCCGCTTTTTGTGAATGGAAACCGGCCCTTGCGCCGGTTTTCTTTTGAGTAAAGCTTGCTATGATAACGCTGTCATTCACATCTTTTTGGGCGGGGCAGCAATGAAACATACTCTGGTTATGCTGGGAGAAGCCATGTTGGAGCTCCGCCCGCATCGTGCCGATTTACTGCAACATAGCTTTGCCGGTGATGTGCTCAATACCGCTATTTATTTGCAGCGCAGCTCAAAAGCCAGACTGGATGTGCAGTTCTTTTCTGCTATCGGCACCGATGCACTGAGCGATCAGCTGCTGGCTTTTTTGCAGTACGAGCAGATCGGCACCGAGTTGCTGTATCGGTCGCAGCATGCTCTGCCGGGGCTCTATCTGGTGCAGAATGACGCCGAGGGCGAGCGCAGTTTTCACTACTGGCGGGAAGCATCGGCCGCCCGAAAGGTTATGCAGTGCTATGCTGCGGAACCCCGTCCCAGCACCCTGGATGGCTGCCGGTTGTTTTATCTGACCGGCATTTCTTTGGCCATGTTATCCCCGGTGGATCGTCAGCAGCTATTTCAGCTGATACGCGCTTTAAAAACGCAAGGCTGTCGGGTGGTGTTTGATGCCAATTACCGTCCCAGCTTGTGGCAAAACCGTGAGGAAGCCGCTGCGGCCTGCCTGGAGGTCTATGCGCTGGCGGATTTGGTGCTCAGTGGCCTGGATGACCAGCGGGCATTGTTTGGCCACGAAAGTCTGGAGCAAGCCTGCGATTGGCTACAGCTGCTGGGGGTGAAAGAAAGCATGCTGAAAGACGGTG
>JAFIFR010000133.1 GCA_020831935.1 Alkalimonas sp. | reverse complement strand
TACCCCTGTGCCGCCAGGCTTTCCAACAGCTTAACGTGCTCGCCCTTGCGGTCTTGTACCACCGGGGCCAGCACCATCATTTTGCTGCCTTCCGGCAGCGCCAACACTTTATCGACCATTTCGCTGATGGTTTGGGCCGCCAGTGGCAAATCATGCTCCGGGCATCGCGGCTCACCCACCCGGGCAAACAACAGCCGCAGGTAATCGTATATCTCGGTAATGGTGCCCACGGTCGAGCGCGGATTGTGCGAGGTGGATTTTTGCTCAATGGAAATGGCCGGGGACAGGCCTTCAATCAGATCGACATCCGGCTTTTCCATCATACTGAGAAACTGACGGGCATAGGC
Source organism: Alkalimonas sp. (assembly GCA_020831935.1). Lineage (GTDB taxonomy): Bacteria > Pseudomonadota > Gammaproteobacteria > Enterobacterales > Alteromonadaceae > Alkalimonas. Next base: position 5,927 of record JAFIFR010000133.1, on the reverse strand, counting down.
CGATAAGGATTCCACGTAACGGCGCTGCCCTTCGGCATAGAGGGTATCGAACGCCAGCGACGACTTGCCGGAGCCGGACAAACCGGTGATCACGATTAACTTATCGCGCGGAATATCCAGCGAAAAGTTCTTCAGGTTGTGGGTACGGGCTCCACGAATTGAAATTTTATCCATGCGTTCTGTTACCTGCAGCGGGCAGCCGGGTTGGTTAATAATAAAAACTGTACAAATATACACTAACTTTGCAGAGCGGCAAAGTTGCCATCCAGACAGAACGTGCCAAAGACCGCTTTGGTTTGCTGGGCCCAGCCAATAAAAAAGCGCCCCGCAGGGCGCCAGGTACGGGGAGAAGCACCTTAAAAGCGGTAACTGATACTAAACTCAGCGCTGCGCGGCATGATGTAGCGGCCGTTCGGCGCCGTTGGATTGCGCGGATCGCCTTCGGTCAGGCCGGCTTTGTCGGTCAGGTTGGCGATCGACAGCTGCGCCGTGAGCTGGTCGCTGATTTCCAGTTGCATGCCCAAATCAATTTTGCTGTAGCCTTTTAAAGTCACGCTGTTGCCGTTATCGGCGTAGCGATCGGATACCGCCGCCAGAGTGCCATAGACGGTGGCAAACATGTCGCCGAGGTCAAAGCCATAGCTAGGTGTTAAGCGCGCCTGCCAGCGTGGTTGACGCATGGCACGATTGCCCAGCACCAGTTCATCCGGGTGATTGGTGATCTCGGTGTTTTGCAGGGTTGAGTTCAGGTTCAGCGCCAGTCCGTTACGCGCCATGTAGTTAAAATCAATCTCAACGCCATAAGCTTCGGTGGTCAGCACTTCGGCCGGCGCGCCGGGCCGCGCCACAAACAGCTCACCCTTGGCTTCGTTGATAAAGCCGGTCAGGTACAGGCTGTAGTTTTGCTCGGCCCACTTGTAGCCCAGCTCGTACTGGGTAATTTCGTTGATTAGCTTGTCACCGCTGGTAAAAGCGTCGAAATTATCGCGAAAATCATCGAAGTAAGGCATTTTCTGGCCACGATTGACCCGGGCAAAGATCCCCATGTTGCGTTGCCACATCCAGTTGACGCCAGCAGTCCAGGCCACTTTGCTTTCGTCGTAATCCACCGCTTTGCTGATGTTGCCATCCAGCCCTTCGTCCACCAGATAGGTGATTTGATGATTTTCGTGACGAATACCGCCATCGACCCGCCATTGCTCAGTCAGCTGGTACTCGGCAGCGGCATAAAATGCCCGGGTCTGACCATCACCGGTGGCGTCGATGTCGTAATTCCAGCTGCAGCTTTGCAGGCTGTCGTTGCAGTCGATACCTTGCAGCAACTCACCGCCCTTAGCCAGCACATGCCAGGCCTGATTGCCGATCGACCACCAGTCCTTCACCGAGTAGCGGCTGTCGAAATAGCCCAGCGTATAGACACCGTGATCGGTGGTATGGCTAAGCGCCAGATCATTGGTAAAAGCATCGATGTCTTTTAGGACCACCCAACGGCCCAGTTGCTGCACCCGGGTATCCTCGCCATACACGGTCCCGGTAGCGGCCCCAATCACCGGGCCATTGATACCAGCCACATCACCCAGCAGCGCCGGGCCCCCTTCCGGCACCAGCCCCAGCGTATTGGCCTGACCGCTGATATGGCTGAAACGGTACACAAGGCGCCAGTCATGGCTTAAGTCCAGATCAACGCTACCGCCGGTAATGCCGCCTTTCCAGCCGCGGCCATCACCAAAATCAAAGCTTTGGGTTTCACCATCCGGGCCATAGCCAATGCGCGCCAGCCGGTTGTTTGGGCCAATCTGGGTAAAGGAGTTATCAATGCCATCGACATTCAGCGGCACCGGCAAATGCCAGACGCCATGATCATCGGTCTGACGGGTGTACAGGTTGATGGTGCCGTTATCCAGCTCTTTGGTCAGGTTCAGGGTAAACTGATGGCCTTCTTCCGAGGTAAAGCCGGTTTTGCGCGGGCCCTCGGAGCGCTGAATATAACCACCGGCCATAAAATACAGCCGATCGGCCAGTTGGCCGCTGATCACGCCATCCAGCCGCTGAGTGCCATAGCTGGAGGTGGTGTACTTCACCAGACCTTCAGTAACATCGCTGCCTTCTTTTAGTAAGAAGTTGGTAGTCAGGCCGGGCTGACCATGGCTGATCACCGGGTTGGAGCCGCCGCGCAGCGCTTCCATAAAGTGAATGGTTTCATCGAGACGGAAAATCGACGAGTTCTCTAAAAACGACAGGGTGGACGGTGGATAAATCACAGCGCCATTCAGTTGAATGCTAAGAAAAGGCGCATCGCCGGTGCTGGGAAAGCCGCGCACAAACACGTTGGCACCCGCCACACCGCCGGAGCTTTCCGCCCAGACACCGGGCACGGCGGTCAGCAGCTCGGCCGTACTTTTGGGTGCCAGCCGGCTGATGTTTTCATCCGACACATTGGTGATGGCGTAGCTGGCATCGACCCGTAAGCCGGACATGCCACTGGCGGTACCGGTCACCACAATTTGTTCTATCTGGCTGGGTGCTTCACTGTTGTTGCTATTGCTGTCGCTGTCATTGGCCAGGGCCAGCGTGGATGGCATCGCCACCAAAAGCGCCAGTGCCGACAAGCGGGTGTTGAGTTGGGGTTTCATGCGGTTCTCCTATCCTGTTGACTGGGTCTTGTGCCCATTACCTGGCGAAATAGTAGTCATTCTGGCCGGGCATTTTTACCTTAGGCGATACTGCAATCGATTGCAATAGCTAAAAAGCACTTTTTGCAATCGATTGTAATTATTTTTGTGCTACCCTCAACTCTGCGCGCTACTCCGCCAGACTGGCAGACGCTGGCCGCTTATGGCAAAGTAGTGTTTTACTCCCTGAACAACGCAATGGACCCGCAGCCCGGATGAACGACAAGAAAATGATGACGCTGGCCGACATCGCCAAACTGGCCGGTGTTTCCGAGTCCACCGCCTCACGCGCACTGCGCAATAATCCGGTGATCAACCAGGCCACCCGGGAGAAAGTCCAGCAGATAGCCGCCGAGCATCAATTCAAAGTCAATGCCACCGCCCGCAACCTGCGTACCCAGAAAAGCTACACCATTGCCGTGATCATTGCTTTTGATGCCAAAACCCAGCAGTCGGTATCGGATCCCTTTTTACTCGAATTGCTGGGGGTCATCGCCGATGAGCTGAGCCTGCATGGCTACGACATGCTGCTCTCCACCAGCAAACGCGATGACAAAGACTGGGGCAGTTATTTTTTGGACTCGAAACGGGCCGATGGTCTGATCATCATCGGTCAGGGCGAGCACGATCCACGGGTGGAAGCACTGGCTCAGACCCAGGTGCCTTTTGTGGTCTGGGGCGGGCGCAGCGGGGATGAACCTTATCCGATTATTGGCAGCGACAATCGTCAGGGCGGTCGCCTGGCCGCCGAACACCTGCTAAGCCAGGGCTGCCGGCAACTGGTGTTTCTGGGCGATATCCGTCACAACGAAATCGAGCAGCGCCATCTGGGCATGCTGGATGCCTGCCAGGCTGCCGGCATTGCCAGCGACGCTGTGCAGCAACTGAGCTGTGATTTCACCGCGCAGGACGGCTATTTAAAAACTCAGCAGCATTTGTTTGCCCGCTTGCCAGCGCTGGATGGCATTTTTGCCGCCAGCGATGCCATTGCCATGGGGGCGATGAAGGCCCTGCTTGAGCACGATATCGCCATTCCGCAGCAGGTTGCCTTAATTGGCTTTGACGACATTGCCATGTCGGCCTATTGCACGCCATCGCTCAGTACCGTGAAGCAAAACACCCAGAGCGGCGGCAAAGCCCTGGTCAACCAGTTGCTGGCACGGATGCAGGGCCAACAGCCGTTGTCTGAGCAATTAGCGGTGAAGCTACTGTGCCGTCAATCCAGTTTGCGGCGGCTGTAGCAGTCATGACACTGGCCCTGCTAATTTCTTAGTCACCCCACAAACTGGCTAGCGGTGCAGCCCAGATCCCGTCGCCCAAAGGCATGGTTTCAGTGCCATCGTATAGCAACACCCCCATCTTAAATTGCTCACCAGCCATGCTGGCTAGCTTCTTCAGCCCTCGCAGATCCTTTTCCTTAACAGTGGCAGAGGCCTTCACTTCAACGGCAATCAACTGACCTGCGGCATTTTCAATCACCAGATCTACCTCGAACTTATCTGTATCCCGATAGTACAGCAGTCGATAGTGGCCATCCGCTGCAGCGCTGTGCTTAAGCAACTCGCCAAACACGAAGGTTTCCAGTGCATTACCAAATCGCGTGCGATCCTGCTGGATTTCATCCTTGCTTAAGCCCAGCAAGGTGCTGAGCAAGCCAGAATCTATAAACTGTAACTTGGGTGTTTTGACCACTCGATTGAGCCGGTTGCGCGCCCAGACATCGACCCGCTTAAGTAAATACATCTGCTCAAAAATGCTAATATAACGAGCTGCTGTCTTGCCATCCAGTCCTACCTGCCCGCCAAGCTGGCTATAGTTGCACATCTGGCCGGCTGTTTGTGCCAGCGCCTGTAAAAAACGCGGTAATTGATCCAGCTTGTCGATACTTGCAATATCCCGCACATCCCTTTGAATAAGGGCCTCAATATATTGCTGTGCCCAGGTTATTCTTCGTCGGGCGGATGTGCGTGTAATGGCCTCGGGGTAGCCACCAGCTAATACCCGGTCAACCAGGTCATCACCAATGACCGGCTGCTTTGCTGTAAGAATCGATCCAGTGAAGGCCCTGTCTAGCCAATTTGCTGTTTTGGACTCAATTTCACTCTGTGACAGAGGCAATAAGGACAGGGTTTCCATCCGGCCTGCCAGTGAGTCAGACACGGTCGGAAGCGCCATCAGGTTGGCTGAGCCTGTTAGTAAAAAACGTCCGGGCCGCCGATCCTCGTCTACACTTTTTTTGATGGCGAGCAATAATTGAGGGGCACGCTGGATTTCGTCAATGACGGCTCGATCCAAGCTTCGAATCATACTGACTGGATCTCTGCGCGCTGATAACAGTGTCAGTTCATCATCCATGGTGAGGTAACGCAGCTCTTGTTGCTCGGCAATTTGTCGTACCAGTGTTGTTTTACCAGCCTGACGAGGGCCAGCCAGCAGGATAACCGGCGTATCTTGCTGCGCCTCGGCAAGGCGAGGCGCAATAGCTCGGGAATATAGCGCTACTTTGTTCATACGCCAACAATACCGTGAATTTCGGAATGAATCAACGGGAATTACGGAATGCAATGGCGTAAATAACGGAACCTGGTATCGTTAATTTAGGAGTCCACTCACCCTTATGGATGACAAATCAATCCACGGTTTTCTCCGAGATTCAAGCTAAAGGCTCCATAGATCCGCCAGTTTTACCGCCTGTATAGTTGGGTATACCTGTAACGCCTCTCTCAAAACATTTTCATCACCAATGCCTATGGCTCGCATACCCGCGCGATTGATAGCCTCAATACCGGCCACAGCATCCTCCACCCCAATGCAGCGCCCGGGGGCGACACCAAGGCCGGAAGCGGCCAATAAAAACACTTCCGGATCAGGCTTGCTGTTTTTTACCTGATTGGCATCGGCCACGAAGTCAAAATCTGAGGCAATCCCCAACCGATCCAGCACAAAAGCGGCATTCTTACTGGCTGAAGCCAGGCCAATCTTCCAGCCTTTGGCTTTGATGGCGGCAAAGAGTGGCTGTACCCCCGGATACAAATCAGCTGGACTCATATGCTGGATCAACGCCAGATAATGGGCATTTTTTTGCGCCATCAGCCGCTCTTCTTCCGCCGTGCTGAGCACCAAACCGCCCTTGTTGGCAATCCAGCGCAACGAATTCAGCCGGTCCACCCCTTTGAGCTGCTCGTTATCCTGCTCACTAAAGGGCACGGCCAGTTCATCGGCCAGCGCTTTCCAGGCACGGTAGTGGTACAGGGC
>JAFIFR010000308.1 GCA_020831935.1 Alkalimonas sp. | reverse complement strand
TTGCCTTAACGCGTGATTCCAATTCCGGTGTCAGTGAGATATGCATAATGGCCTCTAAAAGGTACAGACAGTTACTCTAAAAAATCTAGCACAACCAACAAAGATTGCCAATCTTTGTTAGTGGCACAACTATTCTGAGGGAAATTCAGCTCGCCATTTTCCGCGGCTAGAACACTTAAAGCTCTTAATTAGGAAGGCGAAAATAAAAAAAGCCAGCTCAATTGAGCTGGCTTCCTGGTTTGGTGCTGGGGTCTATTGAACTAGAGCTATACTGTTATGAAATTAAAGGTTTTTGTGTTTTGGTTGGTCTGGTAGTACCCCCAAAAGTACCCCTGTTTGTTCGTTGTTACCCCGGGAGAAATATTTTTTTAGCTGACTGGCGCTTTGATCTGTCTGCCGACTTTTACTCGCTCTTGATGCCTAAGGCGGGATCCTGCCTTAGCTGCCCCGGATTTTTTTTTATTTTTCGCGGGTGTGAAAATTTGACTGGGGGAGCGGTGTAGGTTTTGTATAGGCCCAAGGGATTCAGATCCCCCCTCCGTATGGTGTGTTGATGCGGCCAGCAACTGATTAGCAAAGCCCTTAACCAGCTTAGGTGTGCGATAAGGTATGAAGAATTCTTGCTTAGGTGTTGCGGCTTATGTCCGTTGTATCAGTTTGCCATAGCTTGTGAATTAATACCGAGATCCCGGTAAAAACCAAAAGCGCTAGATCGGCTCAAGTATGGCGATGCTAAAACTTATCAGTTAACTGATTTTAGCGGCCAGTATTTCCGCTTTTATAATGTTCTTGTAGTACAATTGAAAAAAACGCTGTAGCCCTTGCCATTTCTAGCTTTGCGGTGTGTCGTCATTTTGCTCAAGTGCAGTGTACGGCAGATGTTGAGCGCCAATTATTGCTTTACTGGTACATACTGGCGTTTTCCTCAATCGAAAGCAGCTCGGGTTGTTTGGTCTTGTATCAAGTAACCCGCTATGGTGCCTTTGATGTTTTTAACAAAGCGATACATAACCCGTAATATGGTTCCTTTAGCCATGGCCAGGTAAATAAATTGCTCTGGCGGCAGCTCGGGCGGGTGTTGTCCTGGATAAAGCAAAACCCATTTATTCATCGAAGCGCCCCCGGTAGGCCCGGCCTGTTTGCTCTTGCTTGGGCTCTGGTAATCGTTTGGTGTCAGTGAAGCGGCTTAGGTGAAGCTCCGGCTGTAGGTAGGTGCTGCCAGTTTTGCCCATACGGTTCTTTGCAAAAATAATCTCTGTAAGGCTGTGTTCGTTGCGCTGGCCTTCGTAGTCTTCATCATGGAGAAATATCACCATATCCGCATCTTGCTCAATGCTGCCACTGTCTCTCAAGTTCATCAGTGTTGGTTTGCCGGTTAAGTTCCGGTTGAGCTGGCTAAGAGCAATCACAGGGCAGGCCATTTGCTTTGCCAGGTTCTTTAAGCCGGCACTGACATTGCCGATCCGGATTGTTTGGCTTTCGCCCTCGGCCCGTATCAATTGCAGATAATCAACGACTATCACAGCGGGCGGCCCGTATCGCATAGCAACGCGCTTTGCCCTGCTTTGTATCTGTGTAATGTGCTGGGCTCCCTTGTCGTCAATCAGTAGCTTTGAGCGGGCCATTAATCCTATTGCATTGCCGAGCTTGGCGGTTTCTTTGTCGTTTCTCATTGCGCTAGCGTTTAATATGTTTGCCAGGGGGACACTGCCAAGGCTGGCATAAGTCTTTTGCAGTATCTGCTGTGCTGGCATTTCCAGGCTGAAGAAGATCGCCAGCTTCGGGCTTGGTGCGCTAATAGCGATATTTTCAAGCATATTAAGTACGAGCGTAGTTTTCCCCATTGAAGGCCGGGCGGCCACAATGATCAGATCACCACTGCGGAGCCCTCCGGTCATCATATCGATGTTTTCAAATCCCGTTGATAATCCGGTAATGCTGGCCCCTTGCTCGTTTATGGCGTCAAGGTGGGCCAGTAATGCTGCTTGGTGTTCGTTAAGGTTGGTAATCTGCTGATCTGTTTCATCAGCGCCAATGCTGCTTATAGCGCTCAGCGCTTGATTGATCCGCTCTGGTGGTTCCTGGCTTCGGTCGTGCAAAATAGAAAGGGCACTGTTTAAAGCGCCAGCTGCCTGTCTTAACTGACCGTATTTCCGGACTTTATCGGCGTGGGTTTTTAAACCGGCTTGGCTTGGGGTGTTTCTGGTACATTGGCCAAGGTAAGTTAGGGTGTCATCAATTCCCAATACTTCAAGCGCATCCTTTACCGATAACAGGTCAACGGGAATGCTTTTCCCTGAAAGCTCCTGTATGGCCTTCCAAGCCGCTTTATGGAGTGTGGTGCTGAAGTCATTCGGCTTACACGTTTCGATTGCGTACAGCGCGAAGTCAGAGCCGCTATCGATGAAAATACCACCTATAACAGCTTGCTCAGCCTCAAAGTTAATCATTGGTTCCATCTTTGGCTCCTGTGGTATTTTCGGCCAGATACTCTTGCTTGAATTGCGTCATAAACTCCGGATCATCTTCCCAGCGCTTTTGGTTTATAAATGTGGATGCGTGGATGGCTTCATAACCCAGCGTTCCTGCTTCACGTTGCTGGTGGTAGTATTCGAGCATTAAGTTGTTCCAAAAGATTACTTGGCCAGCCCTCTTGCCCTTCATAAGTTTTTGCCAGGCTTTGAATGCAGCTTGCTTGCCCGTCTTGGTGCTGTAGTGCTTCCAAAATTGACCGAACAGCTGTTCTGTGTTTACCTTTTCAGAGCCGTTTTTAACTCGATCACTGGCACAGTGATCTAATAATGGTTCTATGACTGGTTCTACTGACTGGTTCTGAGTACCGTTTTTGGGACTGTTCAAAGTACCGTTTTTGGGACTGTTCAAAGTACCGTTTTTGGAATCATTCCGTTTTTGGAATAGTTCCGTTTTTGGTACTGTTACAAGCTCAGTATTTAACCGGTAAACTTTTACCCGCTGGGTTGCCCCTTTGCGTTGCCCGGTGTCAGATAGTGCGCCAGCATTGCAAAGTTCAGCTGTGGCTTTAATGATGGTCTTTCGGTTCAGTCCCGTATCGCGTTTTAAGCGCTCGATACTGGGAAAGCATGTGCTTTGTTCGTCTGCTCTGTCAGCCAGCGCCAGCAATACGAGCTTTACGGTTGAGCTTGACGCTGGGTAGCGCCATGCCCAATCAGTTGCTTTTCTGCTCATAATATCGCCTTTTTTAGTCTCGGCAGGCGATGGACAATTTTGGCCATCGGTTAATATGCGGTTGTCAGGTGCCTTTCCAGTGGAGCAGCCCGGAGCTTTAGCCAGGCAATCGGTGGAGCGCTGCGTTTTAGTCGCCAGTGATCCACAAGTTGGCGTGCTTTTGCTTGCTGGTGCTGGGGTATGCTGTAACGCTTTAAGTAGCAAGATTCACCTTGATAGCCTTTGGCTTTTTCTTGCTCCCGGTCTATTTCTAAGCGATGGCTATTGGCCAGCTCACTGATAACACTGTTCAGGTGCCTTGCTCTGATGGGGGGCTTTTCTGCTTCCTGACAAGTCAGGCTGCCATGGTGTAACAGCGCTAACAGCACCCGCTCAATCTGTGTTGGTGGCTTGGTGTTTGCCAATACCGGGCTGTTGTGGTTACAATTGCTGTGTATTTGTTTTGTTTGGCTGCCTTTCGAGGTGGCCTTATTTTTATCTGACATAGCCGCCCCCTATGCTACCCGGCCAGCTTGGGCCAGTCGCTCAGTAATCCAGTTGTCTATATCCGTTTCCAGCCAAGCAACACGACCACCGCCGATGGGTATCGGTCGGGGAAACTGTCCGGCATTCATGCGATTGTAAATACTGGCTTTGCATAGTCCGACCCGGGCTATAACTTCTGCTCGGCGGATAAGTCGCGGTTTTTGTGTTTCAGTGTTCATGCTGTACCCCTTTGGCTCTATTTGGCTTCAGGGTGATTGTGCGCGGGGGCTAGTGCTGCGTTTAGTAACTTATCTAAAGTATTAAGTTACCTGTTTTGGAGTTTGGATTGCTGCATCGAACTTAGAAATTTCAAAGTTTCCTTTTTGCGGGCTATTGCATCACGGCTGGTGCCTGCTAAGCCCAAGTGTTTTTTTACTGCTGTATCACTTACCTGGTATTTTTGGGCGAGCGCTTCAAGTGCTTTGTTATTGCTGTACTCCTTGAACACTACCAGAACTCCGAACTCTACAGCCAACTCCCCAGGCAGCTTGGGTGGCTTACCTGTCGGCCTGGGGCGAATCTCGCTCATATTTGTTGCTGCTCCTTTTATCACGGCAGCGGCAATTTCCTTTTCAAAGCTGGATAGCTTTTCCCCATGCTTCAACTTTTCAGCAATCGAATAAAGGGCTTCGCGTTGGCTCTTTATTAAATCAGCATACTCAGCATCTGCTTGTTTGTGCTGATCGGTCGTTATTGGAGTGTTGAACTTCATTTAACTGAACCATGCCTCCTGAAATACACGGGATCCCGGCACTTGTTTTTGATGTTCTCTGGCTTCGTGTTCATTACTAAATGGCCCAGCCAATAATTTACCAGGTAGATTGCCGGGCATGACTTGCCTAACATTGAATTCAGCTTTACATGGTGTAGGGCTTTCGCTGTGATAGTTGTTCATAGTGTTTACCTGTTTTAGTTTCCGATTAAGATTTCTTCAGCCAGATCAAGATCTCGTTCATGCCATTCGCGAAGTGTTAGGGCTTTTGAAAGGTCATCCGGCATATCATGGATTGCGTTTAACTCAAGAATCAGTTGGACAGCGCTTTTTTCGTTGTTGCGTTTTATCGCTGGGTTGAATGAAACAACTGTCATACGCTCAGCTTTATTTCTAACAGTTTCCATGGTCTTACCCTCTATTGCCGAACTTAGCCGGGATCACGTTGTTATTCCCGGCGCTTAACCTGAGTGTGTCCAAGTAATCCGCCCAGCGTTGCATCATGTCTGTTCGCTGGGGTAGGTGCTTTGTTCTGTTATAGGCTCTGCCATTCGCATCTTTGACGGCATGGGCCAGCTGTTGCTCTATCCACTCGATACGATAGCCCAAAACTTCATCGAGTAAGGTTCTGGCCATGGCCCTGAAGCCATGGGGCGTTAAGGTGTCGTTGTCATAGCCCAGCGCCCTGAGCGCGGTTCTTACGCCATTTTCGGACAGCGGGCGGCTTTGGCCCCTTGGTGATGGGAAAACATACTTAAGATGCCCGGTCAGCGGGTGCAGCTGCTCGAGTATAGCTTGGGCCTGTTTGCTCAGCGGGATAATATGCGCTTCCCTCATCTTCATTTTTTCGGCGGGGATCTCGATACGTGTGTTTTCAAAGTCAATTTCAGACCATGCCAAGTGCCTTAATTCACCCGGGCGGCAAAATAGCAGTGGGGATAGTTGCAGCGCTGCCTTTACAATGTTGGTGCCTGTGTAACCGTCAATGGCCAGCATCAAGCGGCCCACTTCTGCCGGATCGGTAATGGCGGGAAAGTGTTTGCTTACCGGGTTCTTTAATGCACCTTTCAGATCTGCGCTTATGTCACGCTCTGCCCGGCCGGTGGCTATGGCATAGCGGATAACTTGCCCAGCTGTTTGTTTTGCTCTGTGTGCAGTTTCAATCGCACCTCTACGTTCTATGCGGCGTAAAGCATTCAGCAGATCAAGCGGGGTTAGTTCTGCAATTGGTTTTCGGCCAATGTAAGGGAATAAATCCTTTTCCAATGCGTTGCGGGTTCTGTCGCGGTGGCTCTCGCTTTTGTCATACATTTTTACTGACAGCCACTCACGGGCGATCACCTCAAAGCTGTTAGCTGCGGCCTGGTTGCTGGCCAGCTTCCGGGCCTGCTTCTCGGTACTGGGGTCAATGCCCTGTGCGAGCTGCCGGCGTGCTTCATCGCGAGCAATACGCGCTTCTTTTAAGCTTACATCAGGGTAAACCCCAATAGCTAACAGTCGTTCTTTACCAGCAAGCCGGTACTTTAGGCGCCAGTATTTTGCCCCACTGATCTTAACCAGCAGATAGAGGCCGTTGCCATCTGAAAGCTTGTAGTCTTTCTCTTTAGCTTTGGTTTTCTCAACTTGCGTTGCTGATAATGGCATCTTCAAAACTCCGATTGCTGGCGCTTGCTTAGCCCGGGCAAAGCTCTATGTTATCTCGCAGCCGGGGTATCGGTTTGGGGGTACTGGTTGGCGCTTGGAACAATGTACCCCTGTTTATACCCCTGATAAGTTGGGGTATCAGTTGGACAATAATAGACCAGCGTGGAATGGTAGGCAATAAAAAACCCAGCATTTACGCTGGGTTTGTAGCCTGTTATAGACTTGCTTAGTCTGTCATTTGGTGGAGCTGGGGGGAGTTGAACCCCCGTCCGAAAAACCTACATCCTCGGTAC
>JAFIFR010000381.1 GCA_020831935.1 Alkalimonas sp. | reverse complement strand
CCGGTTTGATTATGTGTGGCGTTATGCTGTTCTTTTTGGACAGTGGCGTGGTCTTGCGCGCACTGGCAGTGATGGCGTTTACCACCCTGACCTCCCCCATCGCCGCGCACGCCATTGGGCGCGCCGGTTACTTCATTGGCGTCCCTTTGTGGGACAAAACCGTGAAAGACGAGCTGCATGGCCGCTACGACGAGGAAACCCATGTGCTGCACAGCCCAGAGCACATTAAGGATCAGCAAGACAAACCCTAGGTTGCTGTCTTAAAGCGGTTCTGGTGCTGGCTAAAGTCCGGCACGCTGCGCTGGTAGTCCTGCTGCAGCAAGCTGGAGTGCACAATAAAATCAGCGGTGGCTCTGTTGCAGGCCACCGGGATATTCCAGACCACAGCCAGCCGAATCAAGGCTTTCACATCCGGATCATGCGGTTGCGAACTGAGCGGATCCCAAAAAAACACTAACCAATCAACTTGTTGCTCTGCAATTAAAGCACCTATCTGTTGATCCCCACCCAGTGGACCACTGGCCAGGCAATGGACCTCCCGCCCAAGGCTTTCTGCCAACAGCGCGCCTGTGGTGCCAGTGGCGTAAAGCTGTTTACCCACAAAAAAATCTGCATGGGCCTGCACCCACTGCAACAACTCTTGCTTCTTGCCATCGTGTGCTACCAAAGCAATTGTCTTCATACCGGCCCTCCAGGCTTCATTCTCTTGCCAACATAACCAAATGCACCGCAAAAAAAAAGCCCTGCAAAGCAGGGCAAACAACCAAGGTCCACGTATAACATCGTTATTGGCCCGGCAGTTGCTGCGCTTCTGGCGCTTTGCAACTCACCGTTGACCACATCATTTGTTGGCGGCACCACGAAACGGCAAGGATGACGTTTCATGCTCCACGCTATTTAGTGCTCCGCTGCGACAATTTTCTTCATCGCCGTCATATAACCCCGTAAGGTTTTGCCGACTTGCTCCACCGGGTGAGTGCGGATAGCGTCATTGATGGCAATC
>JAFIFR010000380.1 GCA_020831935.1 Alkalimonas sp. | reverse complement strand
AACCGGATGCAAACGAATCCTGCTCTGCCGATAAATCATGCCCAAGCACGCCAGGTACCAAACGCGACACTGCATCAATCAGCGTCATGGCCGGTAACTCGCCCCCACTTAACACGTAATCGCCGATTGACCATTCTTCGTCAATTTCGGTTTCTATCACGCGCTCGTCAATGCCCTCGTAGCGCCCCGCGACCAACAGCAATTTGCTGTGCTGCGCCAACTCTTGCACCCCTTGTTGATCCAGCTTCCGACCTTGCGGCGAAAGATAGATGGTGTGCACTTTGCCCCCAGCTGCTGCTTTAGCAGCGCGGATAGCATCGGTGAGTGGCTGTACCATCATCAACATGCCGGGTCCACCACCATAGGGCCGGTCATCGACGGTGCGGTGTTTATCCGTGGTAAAGTCCCGCGGATTCCAGCACTGCACATCAATCAGCCCCTGGCGTAAAGCCCGCCCGGTCACCCCGTACTGCGTTATGGCCTGAAACATCTCCGGGAACAGGGAAACCACCCCAACCCAAAGTTTGCTTGATTCCGGCATTAAAACGCGGGATCCCAGTCGACGACAATACGTCGCTCAGTCAGGTTCACTTCCTTAATGACCCTATCGGTTAAAAAAGGCAGCAACCGTTCTTTTTTTCCGAATGCATCGGTGCGGTTGGCTTTCACCACCAGCACGTCATTGGAGCCGGTCTCCATTAAATCGCTGACTTCACCTAAGTGATAGCCCGCCTCATTCACTACGGCCAGACCCATCAGATCTTTCCAGTAGTAATCGCCTTCGCCAAGCGCGGGCAAAACACTGGCTGGCACAGCGATGTCGGCATTGACCAGGCTTTGAGCCTGATCGCGATCGGAGATCCCATCCAGCTTGGCAATCAAACCATTGCTATGGCGTTTCCAGCTGGTGACCTGCACTCGTTGTTGACGCCCCTGAACACTGACAACCCAGGGTGTGTAGTCAAAAATCCCTTCCGGGAAATCCGTATAGCTGTTCACTTTCAGCCAGCCATTGA
>JAFIFR010000132.1 GCA_020831935.1 Alkalimonas sp. | reverse complement strand
TGGAGCTGGCTGATAAACCCGATCCGGTCGCCAGTTATCCGGGGATCCATCAGATGTATGAGGTGGTGAAGGATATGCCGACACACAAAGCGCGTCAGCAGCATGACAAAAAACACATACGACAGCTGGATCGGATCCGCGAAAAAGCGGAACAGGATTTAAAAGACTTCATCCTGGCCGATGTGGAGTCCCTGCTGCAGCAATACCGCTCACAGGCAACCCAATCTGCAGTATCCTGAAGGTGATGGCAGCGCATCACTGCGCTGCCTTAGTCCTGACGGTAAATCACGCCATCTTTCATCACAAAACTCACTTGCCCCATCAATTCGATGTGCTCCAATGGGTTGCCAGGTACCGCAATGATGTCGGCTTTTTTACCGGCAGTGAGGGTGCCGAGCTGATCGCTGACACCCAGCAACTGTGCACCGTGGTAGGTGGCCGATCGGATGGCTTCAATGGCAGGCATGCCGGCTTCGGTCATGTAAACAAACTCTTTCCAGTTATCACCATGTGGCCCTACTCCCGCATCGGTACCAAAGGCGATTTTTACCCCAGCTTGCCAGGCCCTGCCAAAGGTATCCTGAATTAAAGGCCCAATCTCTTGCGCTTTGGGGCGGACCAGCTCCGGGAAAAAGCCGGGCATCACTGCCATTTCAGCGACAAATTTACCTGCGCTGATGGTGGGCACGTAATAGGTGCCGTGTTGTTTCATCAATGCCATGGTGGCATCGTCCATGTAGGTACCATGCTCAATGGAGTCTACTCCGGCACGAATAGCCCGCTCCATGCCTTCTTTGCCATGGGCGTGCGCCGCCACTTTAAAGCCATAGTCGCGTGCGGTGGCCACTACCGCCTTAATTTCTTCTTCGGTAAATTGTGCATTCATGCCGCTGGCTGCCACGCTCAGCACCCCCCCGGTGGCGGTAATTTTAATCAGATTCGAGCCTTCTTTGTAGCGTTGTCGCACGGCTTTGCGGGCGTCTTCAACACCATTGATGACCCCTTCCACCGGACCGGGATCGCCCATGCGGCGGAAACTGATGCCATTGGTTGGATCGGCATGGCCACCGGTGGTGGCTAAGGATTTGCCTGCTGCAAAAATGCGAGGGCCTTGCACATAACCTTGAGCGATGGCATTACGAAGTGCCACGCTGATCTGGTGACTGTCGCCCAGCTCTCGCACAGTGGTAAAGCCGGACATCAGGGTTTTCTCGGCAAAGGTAGCTCCGCGCAGTGCGTAATCGGCCTCGTTCAGCCGAAACGCATCCGAGTAAGAGGTGGCACTGATTTGGGTGGAAAAATGGGTATGCATGTCCATCAGGCCAGGCATTACGGTATGCTGGCGTAGATCGATCACGCTGTCACCTGCTGCTGGCTGGCGAAAGCCTGCTTCAATGCGTTGAATCACTCCATCATCGACCACAATGGTTTGGTTGGTCAGCACTCGGTTATCTTCGGCTGTGATTAGGGTCCCGGCGTGAATGAGGGTGGCTGATTGAGCTGTGGTGCATGCCAGCATAACACTGATGGCAAGAAGCGTTCGACAAGGCATAGCGACTCCGAAAGACAATGAGAAAGAAACTCATCATCTGGCAGCTTTTTGCTTTGGCGCAAGAGCGATGCGACTAACGGTGGCATACAGCAGCTATATGCCGCCATTTTGTAACACTATCACAATCTGGAACAGCAGGCCCTAAAGCTTGCCGAGCAAAATAGTCGCTTTGGCGCTGTGCAACCAGAGCTGACTCGGATTCTGCTGCGGTTGTTGCAGAGCTTCGTCAACCCACTGGTAGTAGACGGATCTGCTGACACGGGCTTGCAAGCCACGCCAAAGCTGAATGTAGGGAATGTCTTGCTGCTGATACGTCTGCAGTTTGGCCGGGTGATCAGGATCCAGCAGCACTTCCTGTTCCAGGTTGGTCACCACAATTAAAGTCTGGCCTGCATCCGTGGCTTGCCAGCGCCAACTGGTGATGAGAAAAGGTACATCCTCAACCTGGATCCGCACTTTCTCTACCGGCGTTTTCAGGTAGTACTGCTGCTGCTCTTTCACCAGCACCGAGGCAAAGAGCTTGACCAAAGCTAAGCGGCCAATTGGACTGCCCTGATAGAACCAGAGTCCGTCCGTGCTGATGCGCAAGTCCAAATCGCCGCAAAAGGGCGGATCCCACTGCTCGACAGGAGCGTGCGACTGTTTCAGTTGGTGTTGCAGCTGTTGCAGGCTAAGCATTGGCATCAGGTCTCAAAAGGTGCTGCTTTTAGCTTAGCGGAAATCGTGGGGAAGAAAAAGAAGTGGGGTGACTGATGGGGCTCGAACCCACGACAACCGGAATCACAATCCGGGGCTCTACCAACTGAGCTACAGTCACCATCCTGAATGGTGCGGCGGGTATTTTAACGAAAATTGCTCGCAGCACCAAATTTTTTTTCTGCCATAAAAAAAGCTGGGGGTGAGTAACACTTTTTTTCGGTACTGCGAACGCCTTATGCTATGATTTGAGCCGAACTATCCGGTGCCCGCCTTGTTGGCCGGGTGCTGTCCAACAACAGCCTGGAGACTTTTATGGATGAAGTAACGAGTTTTGTGGTGGAGAATCAGGACGTGGTGTACCACCATCTGATTAGTATTGTGATTGCTCTGGTCATCTTTGTGATTGGGCGCTGGATTGCCAAAGGCATCACCGGGGTGTTGGAGCGGGCTCTGATGGCTCGTGCTATTGATAAAGCCGTGGTCAGCTTTTTAGGCAGTATCGTTTATACCTTGATCATGGTCGCGGTGTTGCTAATGGCATTGTCGCATGTTGGGGTTCAAACAACGTCCTTTATCGCTATTTTGGGTGCTGCAGGTTTGGCTGTTGGTTTGGCGCTGCAGGGCTCCCTGGCCAACTTTGCTTCCGGCGTGCTGATTATTATTTTCCGTCCATTCAAAGCCGGCCATTTTGTGGATGCCGGTGGGGTAATGGGCACCGTCGATAAAATCGAAATTTTCCAAACCATCCTAAAAACACCGGATAATAAGCGTGTGCTGATCCCTAATGCGCAGATCACCGGGGGAGCCATTACCAATTTCTCGGCCGAGCCGACCCGTCGGGTCGATTTGGTGATTGGCATCAGCTACGACTCGGATTTGCGCAAAGCCAAGCAGATTCTGGCTGACATTCTGGCGGCCGATGAACGTATTTTGCCAGAGCCTGAGCCGGTGATTGCGATCGGTGAGCTGGCCGACTCGTCCGTCAATATTCTGGTGCGTCCCTGGGTGAATGCGGCTGATTATTGGGGCGTGTACTGGGATACCCTGGAAAAAGTGAAGCTGACCTTTGATGAACAGGGGATCGGCATTCCATTCCCTCAAATGGATGTGCACCTTCATTCCAACAAGCAGGAGAACTGATGAAGTATTCAATGACAGCCGCAGCCCTGATGCTTGCTGTGGCTGGTTTTAACAGCCATGCTGATGAACTGGGATGGAGTTCATCGGCCGAGCTCGGCGCCATTACCACCACCGGCAATACCGAGGGCACTTCCGTCACCGGTCGCTTGAATTCACTGCAACGACTGGAGCGCTTTGATAACGAGTACCAGTTCAGTGCTTTTTTTAAAGAAGACAAAAAGCGGCTAGAGGATGGCAGCTCTGAGCGGGAGCGTACCGCCGAACGCTACAGCGCCTCGGTGAAAAGCGCCTATAAACTGGAGAAAGAGCACGACACCTTGTTTGTGCTGGGGCGTCATACCGATGATAAGTTTGGTGCTTATCGCAAATACTCCACCCTCGCCGTTGGTTATGGCACCCGACTACTCGACCTGACCGACCACAGCCTGAATGTTGAGGTGGGTCCGGGTTATTTTCGTGGCAAAACGGCCTTAGGTGAGACCGAGAATGGCCTGCTGGCCCGGGCCGGTGCCATTTACCGCTGGCAAATCAGTGAGAATGCCAAGTTTCGGCAGGAGGTGGTGGTGGAATACGGTGATGACAACACCCGGACCACCGCAGAAACCTCGCTAACGGCACGGATCAACGGTCGGATGCAGATGAAAGCAGCCTTTACGGTGCAAAACGATACCGATGTGCCGCTGGATAAAAAGCGCACCGATACCCAAACGTCGCTGACTCTGGTGTATTCGTTCTGATCGCTGGCTCCCTCTTGGTCTAGACCCCGCAAGCCGGGGTCTGTTTTTTAGTACCTGCGTCAAAATAGTCTATGCTTATCAGGCTGTAAGTTATCACAAAGCACAGACAAGGAAGATGACGCATGCATGGTGTCCCCGGCAACCAATACAGCCCGGTAAAAAGCCCTTTTGGTCAACGACCCTGGTTTGGTGCCGTCTTGTACCTGGCTTTCGGTCTATTGTGGATCAGCAGCAGTGACTATTTGCTGGGGGTGGTGGTGACCGACCCGGATCTGTACAGCCAATACCAAACCTACAAAGGTTGGCTTTATGTTGGTTTTACTGCAGCCATTGCCTGGTTGCTGTTGGCGCAGCGCCAATCGGCTGCGCAGCAATCTGCCCGTGTCCGGCAACTCTATGAACAAACCTTTGAGTTGGCCAATGTGGGGATTGCGCATGTGAGCCTGGATGGCCACTGGCTTAGAACCAATCAGCGAATACAGCAGATCCTGGGTTACACTGAATTGGAATTGCAGGGAATGACCTTTCAACAACTGACCCATCCGGACGATTTAAGCCGTGACCTGACCCAATTGGAGCAATTGCAGACCGGCGTCAGGCGTGAGTACAGCATAGAAAAACGCTATCGCCACAAACAGGGGCATTACCTCTGGTGCCGGCTTGGGGTGCGCAAAGTCGACAACCCAGCGTTCGGGCAGCCTTTCTTTATTTCCATCGTTGAAGACATTGATGCCCTAAAGAAAGTTGAGGCAGAGCTTCGGGCAGCCAACCTAAAATTTCAAACCTTGCTGGACAGTGAGGCAGCGATTTCCATTCAGGGCTATGAAGCCGATGGCACCACCATCTATTGGAACAGAGCCAGTGAGCGTATATACGGATACAGCGCTGAGGAAGCACTCGGGAAGAATCTGCTCGATTTGATCATTCCTGCAGCGATGGCGGAGGATGTGAAGGCTGCTACCCACCAGATGATGACAACGGGACAACCCATTCCATCCTCGGAATTGGTGCTCAAACGCAAGGATGGCAGCCCGGTGACGGTGTACTCTTCCCATGTTTTTTTGCAGTTACCGGATCAAACGCCGCAAATGTTTTGTATCGATATCGATTTGACTGAGTTGAAACTCAAAGAGCAGCAACTGGCCTATTTGGCTGAATTCGATGCCCTGACGGATTTACCCAATCGCTCAAGCTTCTTAAATCAACTGCAACAGGCGATTGAACGCGCCGATCGTCACCGTCAGTTGATAGCGGTGATTATTCTGGATATTGATCACTTTAAGAATATCAATGACAGTTACGGACACAGCATTGGTGATGAGTTGCTGCAGCAGGTCAGTGCGAAGCTGGCCGCGATACTCAGGCCGACCGATCTGCTGTCGCGATTGGGTGGTGATGAGTTTGCCGTTCAGGCGGAAGGGATTGCAGAGCCGGAAGATGCCGCTCGGATCGCCGATAAGTTGCTGCAATGCATTCATCGGGTATGGACGCTTCGAAATGGCATGGAAGTCAAGCTCAGTGCCAGTGCTGGTATTAGTCTGTACCCGCTGCATGAGCAAAGCGCTGAGGCATTGTTGCAGGGAGCCGATGCCGCCCTGTACAAAGCCAAAAGTGAAGGGCGCAACAACAGCGCTTATTACACCGATGGTCTGACCCGCAGTGCCAGAGAGCGTTTGACCCTGGAGTCCCGCTTACGCAATGCATTGTTGCAGGAGCACTTTGTGCTGCATTACCAGCCGCAGGTGGATACCCAAAGTGGCAAGGTGGTAGGAGCTGAGGCTTTGATCCGCTGGCACGATCCTGACGAAGGGCTGATTGCTCCAAATCGTTTTATTGCGGTGGCAGAAAGTACCGGGTTGATTCATGAAATTGGGCTCTGGGTCATTCAACAGTGTTGCCGTCAGGGCGCAATCTGGCTAAAACAAGGGCTACCACCAGTCCGGATTTCATTCAATGTCTCGGCCCACCAATTTCAGCGCGAAGATCTGGTGCAGCAGATCACCGATATTTTGCTGACCTCTGGTTTCGATGCCGCTATGCTGGAGTTGGAGATGACGGAAAGTGCGCTGATGTCACAACACGATGATGTGGTGCACCGGTTGCAACAACTTAAGCAGTTGGGTGTTCGCCTTGCGATTGATGACTTTGGTACCGGTTACTCCTCACTCGCTTACCTGAAAGCCTTCCCACTGGATGTGCTGAAGCTGGATAAAAGCTTTGTCGATCAGCTGCCTTCGCATCAGCAAGATGCGGCCATTTGCCGGGCCATCGTCACTCTGGCGCATACGCTGGGGTTTGAAGTGTTAGCCGAGGGCGTGGAGTACGAAGCGCAGCGCGATTTTCTACAGCTGATTGGTTGCGATGCGTACCAGGGCTACTTGTTTTCAAAACCTATCCCGCCAGAGGACTTTGCCAGTTTGCTGCAAAGCAGCATGGTGGATGTTAGGGACTAATGCAGACCTGGTTGCGTCCATTGGCTTTGGCTTGATACAGGGCTTTGTCGGCAAGGCCCAATAAGTGCTCGGCGGCCAACTGTTCTTTGCACTCCGCGATGCCAATGCTGACGGTGATGTGCAGATCCTTGGCGAGATCGGAAAAATCAAGCTGGCTAACCTCATGGCGCAAGCGCTCACACAGCTGCAGCACCTC
>JAFIFR010000379.1 GCA_020831935.1 Alkalimonas sp. | reverse complement strand
GAGGCACCATCGTTGAAATGTTTAACATGTTCAGCGGTGGTGCACTTGAGCGTGCTTCTGTGTTTGCGCTTGGCATCATGCCTTACATCTCAGCGTCCATCATCGTTCAGTTGCTGTCGGTGGTGCACCCGCACTTAGCGGAGCTGAAGAAAGAGGGTGAAGCCGGTAAGCGTAAAATTCAGCAATACACACGCTATGGTACTCTTGCATTGGCAACGCTGCAGTCGATTGGTATTGCGACCGGTTTGCCGAATATGATGCCAGGCTTGGTTATCAACCCAGGCTTTGCATTCTATTTTACTGCCATCGTTAGTTTGGTTACCGGTACCATGTTCCTGATGTGGTTGGGTGAGCAGATTACCGAGCGCGGTATTGGTAATGGTATTTCGTTGCTAATCTTTGCAGGTATCGTTGCTGGACTGCCATCTGCTGTAGGTGGCACCATCGAGCAAGCTCGACAGGGCGATTTGCACTTTTTATTACTGGTCGCGATCGTTGTGATTGTGGTGGCTATTACGACCTTTGTGGTGTTCTTTGAACGCGGGCAACGTCGTATCGTGGTGAACTATGCCAAGCGTCAGCAAGGCCGTCAGGTCTTTGCCGCGCAAAGCAGTCATTTGCCATTAAAGGTCAACATGGCCGGGGTTATCCCGCCCATTTTCGCATCGAGCATTATTTTGTTCCCTGGTACCATTGCTACTTGGTTTGGTTCAGGTGAAGGCATGGTTGCTAACTTCCTGCAGGAACTGGCATTAACCTTGTCTCCGGGTCAGCCGCTGTACATTATGTTGTATGCAGCTGCCATTATTTTCTTCTGTTTCTTCTACACTGCGTTGGTATTTAACCCGCGCGATACAGCAGACAACCTGAAGAAATCCGGTGCCTTTATTCCAGGTATCCGTCCGGGTGAGCAAACGTCCAGATACATCGATAAAGTAATGACTCGTCTGACACTGGCAGGTGCGTTGTACATTACCTTTATCTGTTTAGTACCCGAGTTCATGATGGTTGCATGGAATGTGCAAT
>JAFIFR010000378.1 GCA_020831935.1 Alkalimonas sp. | reverse complement strand
GCATCCATGCTGCTCATCATCAACCAGTTTTGCGGCTGACGTTGCTGCTGATAGCGCTTTAGAAGCGCTTGCGGCTGCTGAAGCGCTGCCACACCGCTTTGCTGCAACAACTGGCACAATAAGGCCGCATCAGCAAAACCAAGATTCACCCCCTGCCCGGCCATCGGGTGAATGGCATGCGCTGCATCCCCCACCAGCACCAGCCGTTGCTGATAATAAGACAACGCATGCAAACGCTGCAGCGGGAACCAGGTGGCCCGTTCCACTTCAATTTGTCCCAGTTGCGCAGGGAAAGCGGCTATGATGGCCTGACTGAGCGCAGCCGGCGACATGGCAGCCAGCTGCTGCACCTTAGGCAAGCTGTCGTACCAAACCAGCGAGCCTTGCTGGCCCGGCAGCGGTAAGAAAGCTTTGGGGCCACTTTCAGTAAATTGCTGCCAGGTCACATCCTGCTGCGGCAGCTCAGTCACTACATGGGCCACCAGGCAGCCCTGCGCATAACGCCAGCCGCGGGTGCCTATGCCAGCCAGCTGACGCAGTTTCGAGCGGGCGCCATCGGCGGCAATCACCAAGCGGCTGTGCAGACAGTCGCCATTATCCAGCGTCAGCTGTGCGCTGTCGGCATCCTGTTGCAGTGCGGTTACTCTGGCCGGACAAAACAGCTGCAAGCTCTTTGGAAACTGCTGCCAGCACGCCAGCTGCAGCAGGCGGTTTTCGACGATATGCCCAAGTTCACTCTGATCAATGCTGGCGGCATTAAATTCCACGCTGTGCTCTGGGCGCTCAAAGGCTTGTAAACGCCGATACGGACAAAGCCGCATCGCCGTTACTGCCTGCCAGGCGCCGGATTGCTCCAGCCACTGCTGGCTGCGCTGGCTGACGGCCGAGACCCGTAAATCTGCCGGTTGGCTGGCCTCAAAAGGCTCTGGCTGCTGCGCTTCTACCAACGCCACTTGCCAGCCCTGCTGCGCCATATAGGCTGCGATACTGGCACCGACCATGCCACCGCCCACCACCGTCAGATCAAACATCTTTCGCC
>JAFIFR010000131.1 GCA_020831935.1 Alkalimonas sp. | reverse complement strand
TTGCGCTGAGCGGCTTTTACCTGCTGTTGAAATCGCAGTCGATGCGAGCCATTGGTAATACCCTGGCCTTGCTTGGTGGCATGGCCGGCATTCTGATTTACCTGATGTCTTTGCACATCTGATTCTGAAACTAATGAAGGGAGTTTGTATGCGTTTACTGTTGATACCTGTCGCATGGTTGCTTGGTTTTGGCTTGCTGGCCCCGACCAGCCAAGCACAGGAGCTAAGCATTTCATTGGAGCTGCCGGTGATTGAAACCGCGCAGTACTACCGACCCTATGTCGCGGTTTGGGTGGAAGATGAAACTCAGCAATCGGTGCGGCTGATTGCGTTGTGGCGCAAAGAGCCGGATTGGCTGAAAGACATCCGCCGTTTCTGGCGCAAAATCGGCCGTAGCGAAACCGAACTGGTCGATGCCCGCACCGGGGCGACCCGCACACCAGGCCGTTACCAGCTGAGTTGGGATGGGCTGGATGATGCCGGTAAGCCGGTGCCGGCCGGGCAGTACACTCTCTTGGTGGAGGCGTCACGCGAACAAGGCGGCCGAAGCTTGCAACGCCAAAGCTTTCAGTGGGACGGCAGTTCCCAGCAGTATACCCAGGATGCCATGCCGGAGCTGGGTGAATTACGCATCACTCTTAACTAAAGGATATCCCAAATGAAAAAAATCGTCTTAGCAACGCTGTTGGCACTGAGCAGTGCGGTCGCCTCCGCCCATACCTTGTGGGTTGTACCCAGCCACTTTGTGCTGTCGTCGGAAGACAGCTGGATTTCGGTGGATGTCTCGGCGGCCAACATGACCTTTGTGCCAGACCGGGGGGTGAGTCCAAACAACCTGGCCATCGTCTTTCCGGACGGCGAGCGCCATGCCTTTGCGCAAAGTTACCAGGGGCGTCGCAAGTCCCAGGCCGATCACCAGCTGACGATGGATGGCACCTACCGCATCGAGCTGGCAGGACCGGCCCGCTACTTTACTTTTTTCCAGCAGGATGGCGAACGTCGGCGTATTCTGGCCAACAAAGACGAACGGGCAGCGCAGTTGCCAGCCAATGCGACCGATGTGCTGACCACCCGCAGCCGTGGTCGGGCGCTTAGCTTTGTCAGCGTTAATGCACCGAACGACACAGCTCTGGCTCTGAGCCAGCAAGGGCTGGAACTGAAACTGCTGACCCATCCTGCCGATGTGGTGGCGACCGAGCCGGTGCGCTGGCAGTTTGTACTGGATGGCAAGGTTGCTGCCGGGGTGCAGGTCGAGCTGTCGCGTGAGGGGGAGTTGTACCGGGATGATGCCGGGCGTGAGCTCATGACCACGGATGCACAGGGCATGCTGGCCTTTACGCCGCCGGTTGCTGGTCGTTATGTGTTGGAAGCCAGCCTGACGGAGGACAGCACCGATCCGCTGGCCGATCGGGTGCGTGAAACCCTGACCCTAACCTTTGAAGCCGCGCTGCCTTAAGCTCGGCGCTTGGCACACAGTAGGCCAATGTGCCAAAAGGCACGGCAGCTTCGGCTGCCGTGCCTGATGTTGCCACAGCTAGCTGTTGCGGTAGGGCAGAATCATTTTCAAATGCGGAATGTCGTCTTCAAGGTAAGGCTCGCTGGCGGCCTGAAAGCCATGCTGTTCGTAAAATTGTTGCAAATAACACTGGGCAGAAATATGCAGGTCCATCCGGGGCCAGTGCTCTTGGGCCACGGCAATGGTTTTATCCACCAACACCTGGCCAAGCCCTAAGCGACGGGCCGTTTGCGACACACAGACCCGGCCAATGCCCGGGTAGTGATCAAAGGCCACTCCGGGTGCCAATACCCGGGCGTAGGCCAGCACCTTGTCGTGCTTTTTCAGCAGCACATGGCGGGTTTGCGGGTGCAGATCCCGGTCATCCAGCTCCGGGTAGGGACAGTTTTGTTCGACCACAAACACATCGACACGCAGTTGCAGCAACGCATAAAGGGTGTGGGTATCCAGTTGCTCAAAAGTCAGCACCTGCCATTGCATGCAGTTTGGCTCCTTGCAGATTATCAAAACAATACCACTATACCAGAACTGCTTCAGCGGGCGCGAGCAAAACGCTTATTGGTGTTGCGGTTAACGCCATAATTCTGAAAGCGGTGTTTCCGGGCTGAAGCGATCGGCGATTTGGGCTTGCAGCAGCTCGGCGCAGGCCAGTGCATCGGTGACGGCATCGTGGGGGCGGTAATCCGGCAAGCCATAACGCCGCCTGCTGTCGGCCAACCGGATGGATACCGGCTGACGCCCAAGCAGCTTGTCCAGCAGGCTGGGCGGCCGGGCCCGGTGCAGGCGTGCTTCTAAGTCCATGGTGTCGAGCAGTGGAAACTGGATGCCTTCGCCCAATCGATCATGCAGGGTCGCATCCAGAAAAGGCCGCTCAATGCCCCGAAAATGCACCACCACCAGCTTGCCGGCCATCTGCTGCAGCAGTTCCGGCAGAATCTCAGTGATATCCGGGGCTTGCTCGATGGCGCTGTGGGTAATGCCATGCAGCAGCACCGATTCAGCGGTGAGTTGAAACTTGGGTTTAAGCAACCAGTGCCGGGCCTGACTGCTGTAGATGCGATCCAGCTGCATCGGCACGGTGCCAATGCTTAAAATGCCATCGCGCCTGGCATCCAGGCCGGTGGTTTCAAAGTCCATCGCCAGCAGCGGCACCTGGCCAATGGGCGTCTCGCCCGCGGGAATACCGGCCTGGTAATACTGCTGCAATGCTGGGTTGCGCGCTTGGCGGGCCAGTTGCTGGTACTGCTGAGGCCAGTCGGTGACTTTGGGATCATCTGGCCGCTGGTGTCTGGGCTTGGCCGGTCCAAGGTACAGCATCTTAGCCCCGGGCCCCCTGATAACGAAACTTCAGAAACTTCTGGGCATTGCTCAGCACCTGGAAGGCTTCTTTTAAATGCCGTCGCTCAAAGTCGGAGAGCTGCTCGGGTGCTACCTGATTGTCCGGCTCTTCACCGGCTTCCAGCGCCCGGGCCTGATGGCGGACCCGGGTCATGGCAATCACCTCCAGCGCATCGCGCAGGTCTTCACCACGCCCCCGAGGCAGCAAGCCGGCCTGCATAATGGCTTTTAAGCGATCGAAGGAGTTGTTGTCGCTGTTGCCAATGGCCAGGGCATGCACCCGAATCAAATCGGCCATCGGGGCGGTACCGCGGCGCTTGATGTTCAGCGAGTTGTTGTGCCGGCCGTCGTTTTCCATTACAAAGTCTTTAAAAAAACCCAGTGG
Source organism: Alkalimonas sp. (assembly GCA_020831935.1). Classification (GTDB taxonomy): domain Bacteria; phylum Pseudomonadota; class Gammaproteobacteria; order Enterobacterales; family Alteromonadaceae; genus Alkalimonas. Next base: position 3,706 of record JAFIFR010000131.1, on the reverse strand, counting down.
TGGTGTGCGTTGCAGCGCATTGCGGGCCATTGAGGCCAGAAACAGCGGCTGTTTGGCAGCCAGTTGACGAATTTGGCGTTGCAGTTGCTCAGCCCATTCAACCTTGCCCCAGACGCCGGCCAGGTCAAAGAAAATCGAGCTGTGCAGCAAGCGTTCGGCGCTGGGCGCTTTGATCCAGTCTTCGAAGTACTGTTGCCAAACCTTCAGGGGTTGCCGCCATTTAGGATTGGTGGCCATAATGTCGCCACTGCACAGCGGGTAGCCACAGGCCGCCAGGCCCTGACAGACAAAGTCGGCCAACTGGCGAAAATAGTCGTCGTGCCTGGCGGCATCAAAATCATTGTGCAAAATCAGTGCATTGTCCTGATCGGTGACAATCAGTTGCTCTTCGCGCGCCATCGAACCAAGGGCTAAAAAGCAGTAAGGCACCGGTGGCGGGCCCAGCTCGGCTTCTGCCAGCTCCAGCAAGCGCTGCTTGAAGCTGCGGCCAATCACCGCCATGGCGCTGCCTATCATCTGGGAGTTGGCATCTTCATTCACCATCCGGACAAAGCAGGCCCGGACATCCGGCACCAGGCTCGCCAACTCAGCCACACTTTGCTGGCGAAAAATGCTGCTGACCACAAAGAGGCTGTTTTTCGACTCGTAACGAATGATGTCGGAAATGGCAATGACACCCAGTGGCTCGCCATCCTTCAGCACCGGCAGGTGGTGCACATTGTGACGCAGCATCAGCAACATGGCTTCAAACACAAAGCGTTGATGGGAAATACTGACCAGCTCAGTGGTCATGATGTCCTGCACCGGGGTTTGGTAAGGCAGGCCTTCGGCCAGCAGGCGATTGCGCAAGTCGCGGTCGGTTAGAATGCCGGCAACACCGTTCTCACCCAATACCAGCAACGAGGATACCCCGGCTTGCTGCATGGCGATGGCAGCCTCTCGGGCGTTGGCAGTATACGGCAAGGTCACCGGCTCCCGGCTGAGCAAAGTACTGACTTTGGAGGTCATCAGCTCATTGGCATCGGCCCGGCGGTTGGGGTTGTGTTTGCGGCGCTCTTCGTCGCTGATTTCCACGTAATCGGCAAAAAAATCACTTTGCTCGCAAAGCGCATCAAAGCGATCGGCGGGGATCAGGTAAATCAGGGTATCTTCCAGCGCTGTGGCCGGAAAGCGCACCTTGCGGTTGATCAGCAGGCCTTGCTCGGCAAAGATGCCTCCTTCACTCAGCCGGTTGTACAGCTCGCCGGTGCGGCGAAAGGTTTCCACCGCGCCACTGCGGATCAGGTAGAGCGCATCCAGTGGCTGGCCAAATTGCAAAATGCTGCTGCCGGCTTTGAAGTAGCGGACATCGGTTTCGCTGGCAACTTGCTCCAGCATGGCTTCGGGCAATTGCTCAAAGGGCGTATGCCGCTTTAAAAACTCCAGAATTTCAATTTGCTCAATGTGCATGGTTGGCAGCACCCGGCTCGGTGGTCAGGTCAGAGCACCATGATACGCCGGTGCCCCTGGCCATGACCAGTGGAGTTGGTTAAACTTTGCCCGGCCTGGGCTCGGACATCAGCCCCTTCACCACGGCGATGCAGGCCACCAGCAAGACGAGGGTGAATGGGAAGCCGGTTGAAACCGCCATGGCTTGCAGTGCGACCAGGCCACCACCCAGAATCAAGGCTATGGCTACCAGGCCTTCAAAGGTGCACCAGAAAACCCGCTGCGGGGTCGGCGCATTGACTTTGCCGCCGGCAGCGATGGTGTCGATCACCAGGGAGCCGGAGTCGGAGGAGGTGATAAAAAACACGATGACCAGAATAATGGCAATAAAGGAGGTCAGTTGTGCCCAGGGCATAAAGTCCAGCATGCTGAACAATTGCAGCGGCAAATCGGCCGAGGCGGCGCCCTCATACCCCTTGTCCACCACCTGACGAATGGCGGTGCCGCCAAAGACCGACATCCAAAGCACGCAGGCTAAGGACGGGATCAGCAGCACGGATACCAGGAATTCCCGTACTGAGCGGCCACGGGAAACCCGGGCGATAAACATGCCGACAAACGGCGACCAGGAGATCCACCAGGCCCAGTAAAAGGCGGTCCAGCCTTGGGAAAAGTTGGCGTCTTCCCGCCCTATGGGGTTGGCAAGGGCCGGCAGATGCTGCAGGTAAGCCGCCAGATTGGCGACAAAGCCGGTCAGAATGGCGACGGTGGGGCCGACAATAATAACGAACAGCATCAGCAGGGCGGCCAGGGTCATATTGATTTCGGACAGGCGTTTAACCCCAGCCTCAAGACCTGCCAACACCGATACCAGCGCAATCAGGGTAATGCCAATCACCAGCAGCACCTGCATGGCGGTATCCTGTGGCAGGCCAAACAGGTAATTCAGGCCGGCGCTGGCCTGAGAAGCCCCCAAACCAAGCGAGGTTGCCAGGCCAAAGAGGGTGGCAAAGACCGCCAATATGTCAATGATGTGGCCCGGCCAGCCCCATACCCGCTCGCCCAGCAGAGGATAAAACACCGACCGTATGGTGAGCGGCAAGCCCTTATTAAAGGAAAACAGCGCCAGACCAAGGGCCAGCACCGCATAAATCGCCCAGGGGTGCAGTGCCCAATGGTAAATGGTTGCCGCCATGCCCAGCCGCTCGGCAGCGGCGGCATCACCGGCAGCACCGGCCAGCGGAGCCCAGTCGGTACGGACGCCATCTTCAAAGCTGGTGCCGCCATAGGCACTGCTAAAATGTGCCAGAGGCTCGGATACACCAAAAAACATCAGGCCGATGCCCATGCCCGCGGCAAACAGCATCGAGAACCAGCCGAGGTAACTAAAATCCGGTGTGGCCTCGGTGCCTCCCAGTCGCACTTTGCCAAGCGGTGAGACTATCAGGATTAGACAGAGCAGCACAAAAATATTGGCGGCACTGATAAAGAACCAGTCCAGATTGGAGGTCAGCCAGCCACGCATGCTGGCGAAAAAAGGCTCTGCCTGGCTGTGAAATACAATGGTCAACAGCACAAAGACAATCACCGAAAGACCTGAGATTAAAAATACCCGGTTGTGAATGTCCAGACCAAAAGGGCCGACTTTGACCACAATATTGTCCTGACCAATCTGGTAGTCGGTATCAATGGGGTTGACCTCGCCATCCGGCTTCATCGGGTCATTTGGATCTGCCATCAGTGCTTCTCCTGGTTGTCGTTGTTCTTGGGGTGTCAAAGCATGAAGGCCTGAAACAGGCCTTCACTGAGCAGGCTAGAAGTAATAGCCAATGTTGATGTTAAAGCGTCGCTCGGTATCGTTGCTGTCACCGGCGATTGAGCCACCGACGAAGGGTTGATTGCGGGCATGCACCAAATCGAAGTAGCTAAAGAAGCCGCCAGCCGCCACCGAGAAGCCGGTGACGTTCATCCAGGTATCGGCCGTGTTGTCGGACTTGTCGTGCACCAGGCCATAGTTGTTGTAAAACTGCAGCCCGGTTACCGGTCCCCACTCCACTGGCAGGCTGTAAGCCAGGTTGAATGTGCTGGTTTTGGCTTTGGCGGCGATGCTGTCATAAAAGGCGTAAGCCCCGACCGCCATCCGGTCGATGCCATCGACATTGTAGCGGTATTCACCGTGCTGCAGCTGCAGGTTCCAGCGATCAAAGTGGCTGTTCAGGTGGACGGCCCAGGCGTTGTAATCGCCAGCCCGGTTTAAACCATCGTGCAAGCCGCCACT
>JAFIFR010000130.1 GCA_020831935.1 Alkalimonas sp. | reverse complement strand
CTCCGGGCGAAAGACAAGGATAGACAGGGTGGAACCGCCTTTTCGGGGCGACAAAGCCAGACTAAGGTGTTTCTGCTTTGCTGACAAAGGAGATAAATCCATCCGTCGGGTGAAAAAATCTCATCCATAGCGCTCGGAGTTAAGCGTCAATCCAACAGCGGAAAGCGCGAGGCAATCGCACTGCCGGTAAAATTGGCGACCCAGCCTTCCGGGTTGTTGAATAAGCGGATGGCGGTAAAGTTGGGTTCGCTGCCCATGTCAAACCAGTGTGGTGTATTGGCCGGCACACTGATTAAATCGTTTTGCTGGCACAGCACCTGGTAGATGTACTCGCCCAAATGCAGGCAGAACAAGCCTTCACCGCGGACAAAAAAGCGCACTTCATCTTCGCTGTGGGTGTGTTCGGCCAGAAATTTTTGCCGCAGTGCCGCTTTATCCGGGTGATCGCTACTGAGCGAAATCACGTCCACCGTGACATAGCCGCCTTGCTGCTTCAGCCGCTCGATGTCATCGCTGTAGGCCGCCAGAATGCTGGCGGCATCGGTGCTGGCATCGATGGGTTGATTGGCTTGCCATTGCTCAAAGCGGATCCCCTGCTGCTGCAGTTTTTCGGCAATCTCAACAAGGTTGTCGCTCTGGAACAATGCCTGGGAGGGCTCCTGAGCTGGGTAGATGGTTAAGCTGGACATAACTAGACCTCGATTTGGTAAAAATCCCGGGCAACCGGGTGAGTCCCCGGCGCCTGGCCGTCACGAATCAACTGGGTGGTGGCGATCCCCAACTTGCTGGCAGCATCCAGTTCGGCCACCACATCGGATACAAACAACACCTGGCCGGGTGGGAACTGCAAATGTTGCAAGATGGCTGCGTAGGAGGAGATTTCCTTCTTGCCACCGATACGGGTATCAAAATAACCGCTGAATAAGGGCGTTAGGTCGCCAAAATCACTGTGGCGAAACAGCAGTTGCTGTGCCTCTACTGAGCCAGAGCTGTAGACAAACAGCTGGACGCCTTTGGCTTGCCAGGCCTTGAGCTGCTCGGCAGCATCCGGGTACAGGTGGCCGGTAAAGTGCCCTTGCTGGTACCCCAGCCGCCAGACCAGGCCTTGCAGGGTTTTAAGTGGTGTTATTTTTTCATCGGCGGCAATCCAGGCCTGCAATTGCGCAATGATGGTGTCCAGGCTGGCTTTTGGTTGTTTCATCAGCTGGCGCACCGCCTTCAGCTGCATGGCCACTTCGGCTTGTTCACTGCGCTGACGAATAAAGTCCGGCAGCTGCTCAGCGGCATAGGGAAACAACACCTCGGTGACAAAGCTGATGCGGGTGGTGGTGCCTTCAATATCGGTGACAAGGGCGCGGTAGTTCATACAAGTCCTGTAAGTCGGATGCGTTCTAACTCACAGTGTATAAGAAATTCCCAAGCCTCTAAATGCCTTTTTGCTTCTTCCAGGCTCTGCCCCCAAACATAAAGCCCATGACCGCGTACCAGCAAGGCCGAAGCGGTTTGCACCTGCTGCCAGCGTGCTGCAACTTCATCGGCTAGCGCCGGGATATCCTGGGTGTTGTCAAACACGGTCAGCGGGCAGCTATCGTCATGGCTGTGCAGACCACGAATGGCTTTTTGCATTTCGTAGCCGGTGAGTACATGCTCTGTGCCGGGGAGCAGTCGGGACAACACCGTTGAGTGCACCGAGTGGGTGTGCAGCACCGCCTTGATGCGGTTATCCAGTTGATACAGCCGGGCATGCAGAGCCGTTTCCGCGGATGGGGTGCCGTCACACTGCAGCGTCCCTTGCTGCCAGCTCACCGGCAGCAAATCTTGCGGGCTCAGCTCGCCCTTGTCTTTGCCAGAAGCAGTGACCAAGGCGCTGTGCTCAGCAGTACGAATGGAGAAGTTGCCGCCAGTAGCCGGCACCCAGTGGCGGCTGGCGATCCAGCGGCCGGTGGCACAAAGTGCGATGGCATATGGATTCAGTTGCTGCACGTGCTGCGCGGGTTGATTCATCTGATCTGCTCCTGAACGCCCTGACGTTTAGATGTCTATACATAAAAGAGTCTGAAATGATACCATGCTGGTCCAGTTTGGCAACCGTTGCCTGTTGCTCAGTATCCCGCAGTCCTTGCCAGAGCGGAAGGACAGGCGCTATGGTAGAGGCAACCGAAAGGCAGGAATTCAGATGCAAAACGACCTTCAGTCCAAATTACCCGGTGTCGGGACCTCGATTTTTACCACCATGTCGCAACTGGCGGCAGAGCAGCAGGCGATCAATTTGTCCCAGGGTTTTCCGGACTTTGGTTGCAATCCCTTTTTGGTTGAGCAACTGGCCTCCTTCAGCCAGCAAGGTCTGAATCAGTATGCACCCATGGCCGGCGTCTTACCACTGCGGCAGCAAATCGCTGCTTTGGTTGCACGCTGTTACCGCCATACGGTCTGTCCAGAGCAGCAAATTACCGTGACGTCCGGTGCCACCGAAGCCTTGTTTTGTGCCATTCAGGCGCTGGTCCGCCCCGGCGATGAGGTGATTGTGTTTGATCCCGCCTACGACAGCTATGCCCCGGCGGTGCAGTTGGCCGGTGGCACCACGGTGCACCTGGCCTTGCTGGCTCCGGGTTTTCAAGTCGACTGGCAGCAGGTAGCGGATGCGATCAACGATAAAACCCGGCTGATTATTGTCAACAGCCCGCACAATCCCAGCAGCAAGGTGTTCAGCAGCAGCGACTGGCAACAGTTGCAGCAGTTGGTCTGCCAGCATGGACTGTATTGCCTTAGTGATGAAGTGTACGAGCACATGGTGTTTGACGGCCGGCCACAACTGAGCGCTTTGTGTTTTCCGGACTTGGCAGCGCGCAGTCTGGTGGTGTCGTCTTTTGGCAAAACCTTTCATGTCACCGGCTGGAAGCTGGGGTATTGCGTCGCACCCCCGGCACTGATGGTCGAGTTTCGCAAGGTGCACCAGTACGTTACTTTCTCCAGCTTTACCCCGGCCCAGTTTGCTGTGGCCGCCATGCTTGAGCAGCAGCCACAGCAGGTCGCTGCTTTGGCGGCTTTTTATCAGCGCAAACGCGATTGCTTTGCGGCGGCGCTTGCAACCAGTCGGCTGCAGTTGCTGCCGGCCGAGGGCACCTATTTCCAGCTGGCCGATTACAGTGCGATCAGCGAAAAGTCCGATCTGGAGTTTTGCCGCTGGTTAACGGTGCAGCACAAGGTGGCGGCCATACCGCTCAGTGTATTTTACCGCCAGGCTCCGGCGCAGCGCTTGATTCGTTTTTGTTTTGCCAAGGATGAGGCGACCTTGCAGCAGGCGGCGGAGGTGTTATGTCAGCTTTAAAAGTTGCTGTGGTGCAAACCGAACTGCAATGGCAGGATCCTAAGGCCAACCGGCAGCAGTTGGCCGGGCAGATTGCAGCACTCAGCGGTCAGGATCTCATCGTGTTGCCGGAAATGTTTACCACCGGCTTTTCGATGGACAGTGCTGCCGTTGCCGAGCCGGCCGGTGGGGAGAGCCTGGACTGGCTGAAGCAGCAGGCAGCGTTATCCGGTGCTGCAGTTTGTGGCTCGGTAGCCGTGCAAGAGCAGGGGCAGTACTACAACCGGCTGTACTTTGTCACCCCTGAAGGCGAGTGTACGCAGTACGATAAGGTGCATTTGTTTCGCATGGCTGGAGAACATCAGGCCTATCAGGCCGGCTCTGCACGTGTGATCGTGCCCTGGCGTGGTCTGCGCTTTTGCCTGCAAGTTTGCTACGACCTGCGCTTTCCGGTCTTTAGCCGTAACCGCAATGATTACGATGCGCTGATTTATGTCGCCAACTGGCCGGCGCCGCGCCGTCTGGCCTGGCGCACCTTGCTGGCGGCCAGAGCCATTGAGAACCAGGTCTATGCCATTGGCTGCAACCGTATTGGCACCGATGGCAATGGTGTTGAGTACAGTGGCGATAGTTTGATTGTTGATTATCTGGGCCAACCCATGGCCGATGGTCTGGACCAGAGCACTGTGCTTTACGCTGAGCTTGAACCGGCCGCCTTGCAGCAATTTAAAGACAAGTTCCCAGCCTATCTGGATGCCGATGCTTTTGAACTAACCATTGGGAGACAATGATGAAACAGCAGAGACTTGGTTTGTTGGGATTCGGGCTCATGGCTGGACTGCTGCTCGGTTGCAGCGACAGGGCCGAGGTCGGCCCTGTCACGTCGGCTAACGAAGCGGGCGAGCTGGATGCCTTGCACTGGCGCTACGCCACCGATCCGCATGGCAGCAGCGCCAGTTACAGCGGCGATCTGGTGCAGGAAGGCATTGCCCGGATTGCCTTTCATCGGGTGCCTCGGGTGGATGCGCAGAACAATTCCTGGGTGGAACTGATTTACGACTTGCCGGACGGGAGTTTGCAAGGCGCCAGTGGCTTGCGACTGAGCTACCAAAGTAGCCGCGATCTGGTGGTCAAACTGGCCCAGCTGGAGTATGGCGAGCAGGGCGATCAGAGTTACGCCCATTACCAGGCGGTGCTGCCCGCTGCCACCGAGTGGCAAGAAGCTACTTTATCACTGGCGGACTTTCAGCGTCCTGATTGGACGCCAGCAACCGCCATCGATCACGGCATCGTCCCAGCCCATGTCAGTGCCATTTATCTGGTGCCGGATTTAACCGACGAAGCCGGGGGGCAGGCGTCGCTCAGCATTCGTGCAGTCGACCTGATAAAGTAACAATTTTTCAACCTGCGCTCTTGATCTAACCGCCTTTTGCCGTCATAACTGTGGATCCGGCTTTTTAAGCCATCAAGGATAAACGAGTTATGACTGCACTACCCGAGGCTTTGCAGCCTTTGTATCAGGCGGCGCGTGAAGCCGCCGCTAATGCCTATGCCCCCTACAGCCAGTTTCCGGTTGGGGTGGCGGTGCGAGGACTCAGTGGCCGCATCTACAGCGGCTGCAATGTCGAAAATGCCTCTTATGGCGGCACGGTCTGCGCCGAGCGCAATGCCATTGCAGCCGCTGTGGTCGCCGGTGAGCGTCAGTTTGATGCCTTGCTGGTGTTCACGCCGCAGGAGAAGCTGACTCCGCCCTGCGGCCTGTGCCGTCAGGTGATTGCTGAATTCTTTTTGCCCGAGACGCTGATCTACAGCAGCAACCACCAGCAGCAGATCCAGGGCTGGACGGTGCAGCAACTGTTGCCCGATGCCTTTACCCCTTTGTATTTAGCCAACAGCACCAAGGTGCCGAACTAAGGTGCCAAACTAAGGGTGCCGACGGAGTAGCTATGCCGATCCCACAGGAAATAATCAAACGAAAACGCAATGGCGGTGCCCTGAGCCATGACGAAATCGCTCAATTTGCTAAGGGCTTAACCGATGGCAGCTTTAGCGACAGTCAGTCCGCAGCGCTGGCGATGGCGATTTATCTCAATGGCATGACGGTGGATGAAAAAGTGGCGTTGACGCTGGCGATGCGCGACTCTGGCTCCAGCCTGAACTGGCAGCGCCAACTGAATGGCCCGGTGGTGGATAAACACAGCACCGGCGGCGTTGGCGATAAAGTAACCCTAATGCTGGCGCCCATGGTGGCCGCTTGCGGCGCTAACATGCCCAGTATTGCAGGCCGGGGGCTGGGCCATACCGGTGGCACCGTGGATAAACTGGAAAGCATTCCGGGGTACAGCTGCAATCAGTCGCTTAGCCGTATTCGTCAGTTGTTACCAGAGCTCGGCTGTCTGATTGTCGGCCAGACCGATGAGTTGGCACCGGCGGACCGGCGCTTGTATGGCATCCGGGATGTGACAGCTACCGTCGAGTCCATTCCGCTGATCACTGCGTCCATTTTGTCGAAGAAACTGTCCGAAGGTCTGGACGCCCTGGTGATGGATGTCAAAGTGGGCAATGGCGCCATCATGGCCACTGCCAGTGATGCTGAAGCTCTGGCGCGCAGCATTGTCGATACCGCCTGCGGTGCCGGTGTGGCCACCCGGGCTCTGATCAGCGACATGAACCAAATTCTGGGCACGACAGCGGGCAATGCGTTGGAGGTGATGGAAACGCTCGACTACTTAACTGGCAAGGTGCGTGAGCCCCGGCTGCACCAACTGACGCTGGCATTGGGCGCCGATATGCTGGTGCTGTCTGGTTTACAGCCGGACGAAGCCAGTGCCATCCGAGCGCTGGAGCAGAGCCTGAGCAGCGGCAAAGCGGCAGAGTACTTCGCCCGCATGGTGGCGGCTTTGGGAGGCCCGGCTGATTTGCTGGAGCGGCCAGAGCGCTATCTGGCCAAAGCCCCTGTCGAGCTGGAGGTGCCGGCGCCGGTCAGCGGATACTTGCAGGTACAGGATACCGTAGCACTGGGGATGGCGGTGGTACGGCTCGGCGGTGGCCGGGCCCATCCCGATCAGCAGATCAACCCTGCTGTGGGTTTTAGTGAAATTTGCCCGGCGGGCAGCTGGCTGGAGCAAGGGCAGCCTTTGCTGAAAGTCCACGCCGACTCGCAACAGGCGGCCGAGCAGGCGGCGCAGGAAGTGCTGGCTGCTTGTGCACTTTGTACTGATGCCAAAGCATCATTCCCGCTGCTGCATCAACGGCTAGCCTGAATCAGCAACAAAAAAGCCAGCCCGATGAGGCTGGCTTTTCACCTTGACGCTTCACTTGTTAGCTGCGCTGGCGTTTCATCGATTCAAAGAACTCGTCGTTGGTCTTGGTCATACCAAGCTTATCGATCAGGAACTCCATCGCATCGGACTCATCCATCGGGTTGAGGATTTTACGCAGGATCCACATTTTTTGCAGCTCTTCCTGGGACACCATCAACTCTTCACGGCGGGTGCCGGAGCGGTTGAAATCGATGGCCGGGAAGATGCGTTTTTCGGCAATTTTGCGTGCCAAATGCAGCTCCAGGTTACCGGTGCCTTTAAATTCTTCGTAGATGACTTCGTCCATCTTCGAACCGGTATCGACCAGCGCCGTGGCGATGATGGTTAAGCTGCCACCTTCTTC
>JAFIFR010000129.1 GCA_020831935.1 Alkalimonas sp. | reverse complement strand
GTTCCCATAACCACCTCTTTTGACAGGGTGGCATATTTTGAACCAGATTCAAAAATCGATCAAGTGTTCAATTTATGAACCTTTGTAAGGAGCTGTAACGGTCTCGGGTTTTTGATGCGGTAAAAGTTGTCGAATTTTGTGAAAAGGAGTCAGCACCAGAGCATTACCGGCCAAAACCAGTGCAAAGCCGAACAGGGTGCTTAATTGCCACTGAAAGCCTTCGTACCAGCTGCTGAGCAGCACCGCCACCAAAGGAAACAGCACGATGGTGTAGCTGGCTTTTTCCGGCCCCATCCGTTTGAGTAGCGCGAAGTAAGTGCCAAAGGCTATCACGGTGCCAAACAGCGATAAGTAAAGCAGGGACCACAGGTAAGCCGGCTGACTGCTAAAGACAAAGGAGTGCCCGCTGAGCAATGCGAGCGCCATCAGCGCCAAAGTCCCGTACAACATGCCCCAGGCATTCATGGCTAGAATACCAATCCCCCGCCGAGAGTTGCGCACACTTAGCATATTGCCAAAAGAAGCACTTAAGGTGCCGGACAGCACCAGCAACAAGCCAAGTAGGCTGGTATTGGCCAGGCTGAGGCCAGTTAGATCCGGTGCAAACAACACCGCGATGCCGCCTATGCCTAGAGCGGCTCCAACATAAATGCGTTTGGCAACCGGTTGACCAAAGAACAAGCGGGTATTGACGATGTTCATCAGCAACAAGGTGGAAAAGGCAATGGCCGCCATGGCCGAGGTTAAGTAAAGCTGGGCCTGGTAAAGCAGGTAGTAGTTCAGCGCGAAGTTCAGCACCGCCATCAGGGCGACACTCAGGTGCATCGAGCCTGGCAGTCGCATCGGCAGGCGCCGCAGCAGGCACCAGGCCCAGAGCAGCAGAGCCGCCAGCCCAAAACGGTACACCAGCGAAACGGCAATGGGTACCTCGCCCAGCTGAAACTCTATCGCCAGCCAGGTAGAGCCCCAAATCAAGACAGTAACAAGGTACAGCAAGGCGTTTTGCATGGCAGGCTCCGGCCGGCAGAAGTTTGTGCTGCTATGCTAGCGTTTTTCTGTATACTCACCATATACAGAAAATAAGAAATGTGACCTGTACAGTTGGAGGCGAGATGTCGGCAGTGATTCAGCGTGAGCTGGATGAGTTTTTGTACCAGCAGGTGGTGCGGCTTATTCGGCAAATGCAGCAGCAACAGCTGCTGCGGACCGGTGAGCGTTTGCCGTCATTACGTCAGCTCAGTGGTCAGCTGGGTGTCAGCATTCCAACGGTGCGTCAGGGCTATGAAGAGCTGGAACGCCAGGGCTTGATTGAAACGCGGGATCGCTCAGGTTATTACCTGAAAGTGCAGCGCCAGCCGGAGTGCCGCCCTGGCCGCTTGCCGTTAAGCAATACGCCGGTGCCGGTGCGTCAGCAAAGCCTGCTGGAGCAATTTTACCAGGCGGTGCATCAGCCCGGTATTTTGCCGCTTGGTATTGCCCAACCCAGCATGGCGCAGCCATCGGAAAAAGCATTGCTACGCACCATGCGCCGGGTCACGACCCTGGCAGGCCAGCAGGTGATGCATTATGGGCCCATCGATGGCTTTGCCCCGCTGAAGCGCCAGTTAGCACTGCGCTATCTGGATGTGGGGCTATCCTTGCAGCCGGATGAGTTGTTGATTACCAATGGTGGTCAGGAAGCGCTGGCGATTGCCTTGCAGGCGGTGGCCAAAGCCGGTGATGTGATTGCGGTGGAATCTCCAACTTATTTTGGCGTGCTGGAGCTGATAGAAACGCTCGGCATGCTGGCGGTTGAAATTCCGGTTTGCCCGGATGATGGCATCTGGCTGGCCGATTTGGAGCAGGCCCTTGGTAGTCAGCCAATCAAAGCCTGCATCTTTTCCACCGCCATCAGCAATCCAATGGGCTCCTTTATGCCGGATGCACAGCGTGAAGCACTGGTGCAGATGCTGGAGCAGCGCGGTATCCCACTGATTGAAGACGATGTCTATGGTGAGCTCTACTTTGGCGCTGCCCGCGGCCGGCCAGCACAGTGTTTCAGCCGCAAGGGGCTGGTGCTGACCTGCAGCTCTTTTTCCAAAACCGTGGCGCCAAGTTACCGGGTGGGCTGGTTGTTGCCGGGGCGCTACGGGCGGCAAGTCTGGCGGTTGAAGCGTGCTTTATCTTTTGCTTCTTCGTTGCTGAACCAATGGACCCTATCGGAGTTTATCGCCAGCGGCGAGTATGATCGCAATTTAAAAAAACTGCGACTGGCTCTCAAATTGAATAAAGAGCGGATGATGGCGCTGGTACAGCAGCACTTTCCAGCCGGCACCAGGATCAGCAATCCGCAGGGCGGTGCTGTGCTTTGGATTGAACTGGCCAAGTCGGCAGACTGCAGTCTGTTGTTTCAACAGGCACTGCAGCATGGCATCAGCATAGCGCCTGGCACCTTGTTTTCGCCGTCGCAGAAGTTTCGCAACTGCTTGCGGCTGAGCTTTGGCGTACGCTGGCAACCGGAGGTGGAGCTGGCGGTACAGCAGTTGGGTCAGTTGCTGCGTACCCGTTGTTAATCGGTGATGTGTTGTTTTTTGGGTGAGGCGCCCATATCAACAGCATTCAGGCCATGGTTCAGTTTCTGCTCAGCCAAAGCTGCTATCATGATGCAACAGGCCGCTCTGTTGGCGGGTTAGAAGGATAAAGGTGAATGATGTTTTCTTTTTCGCGGCAAAATGGCCAGTGGCAAAAACTGTGGCGTCAGCAGCAGGCGGCAGGGCCGCTGCAGCGCATCTTGGCCTGGCTGGTGATGGGGGTGTTGCTGGTGGCTGGCTTTGTGCTGCTGCTGGTGATGCTGCTGCTGAGCTGGTTGCTTATCCCGCTGTTTTACTGGCGTTATCGCAAAAAAATGCGGGCTTTTCAGCAAGCGGCGCAACAGGCACAGCGTCAGGCACATCAACAGTATCAGCAGCAGGCTGATCAGCAGAGTTCAGCTGGCCATCGGGTGATTGAAGGCGAAGTCGTCGGCAAAAAAGAAGAGTAAAGAGCTCAGCTTAGTTTGACTGCACCGCCAGTTTGCACTGAATGTAATCGCTGTGGCGGATAAAAAGCAAGTCCGCAATTTTGCGTAGCATGGCTTCTTCGTGGGGGTCCAGCTGACCATCGTGGTAGGCAATACGCCACAGCTGTTCCATTAAATCCAGCCGCTCAGGATAGCTTAAATCTTTCATTTTCGAGGTGAAGCGATGCAGGCAGACGGAGTCGCTGCTCAGCTCCTTGGCCCGGCGAAAGACGATTTCGGCATCAGCCGGAGTTAAGCGATACTCACTGGTCAGGTAACTCAGTACTTCATCGTGCTCGGCGCTGGCATCCTGAAAATCGGCGGCTGCCACTTCCAGCATTAACACCACCGACATCAATTGCGCCTCGTTCACCAGCTGCAGCGCCGGGCAGTCGGCAACAGGCTCACTGCCGCTTTGTGCCAACAATTGTTTAAACAGTTGAAACATGGCAACTCCCATTCTTTGAAAACCCAGGTCAACACGACCTGAATGGCTTGATTTTTTTACTGCCTTACCCAATTGTACAGATCAATCGATGCTTGTTTGAGTCCTTTTTATGGCGATGGTTCTGCTGGCTGCTCTCACTTTGCTGATTCTGGCTGCCTTGTTGGGCCAGCCCTACTGGCGACAGTGGCAACGGCAACGCATTCTAAAGCAGCCTTTTCCTAAAGCCTGGCGGCAGATCTTAAAACGCCGGCTACCGTACTTTCGGACCTTGCCAACCGACTTGCAGCTCAGGCTGAAAAAGCTGATTCAGCTGTTTGTGGCAGAGAAAGACTTTGTGGGTTGTGCTGGCCTGGAGATGAATGATGACATTCGGGTGACCATAGCCGCGCAGGCTTGCTTGTTGTTACTGGGCCGCGATCAGGGGCTTTATCCAGGCTTGCGGCAAGTGCTGGTGTACCCGGCGGCTTTTGTGGTACCAAACCGGCAGACCGATGCCGCTGGTGTGATGCATGAGGGGGCTGGTGTTTTGCTGGGTGAGTCCTGGGGCCAGGGCCAGGTAATTTTATCCTGGCAGGATTCGCTGCATGGGGCAGCCGATCCTTTCGATGGCCACAATGTGGTGATCCACGAGTTTGCCCATCAGCTTGACCAGCAAAAAGGCTATGCCAATGGCGCCCCTGTGCTTGGTCCCGACGGCAATGCCAAGCGCTGGAGTCAGGTATTCCTGCAAGCTTTTCAGCGGCTGCAACAGCAGTTAAGTCATGGGCAGGCCAGTGTGTTCGACCCTTATGCCGCCACCAACCCAGCGGAATTTTTTGCTGTGGCCAGCGAGGTGTTTTTCGAGCAACCCTTGGCGTTGCAGCAGCAAGAGCCTGCGCTGTACCAGCAGATGCAGCTGTTTTACCGGCTTAACCCTGCATTGTGGCAGTAATGAGAGTTGTGCTGTTCAGGCTTTATCCAGCCCCAGTGCTGCCCGGATGCTGTTGGCAAAGTCGGTAAAGCGTTGTTTTAAGCTGCGTTTGATGGACACATCCAGCGAGCCCAGCACTGAATAGCCTTCAATCCGGATGCAATGGGTTTTTCGGCTACCTGGCCCACCCTGACCGACGGTGTTATCGCTGGATGCGGCAATGTTATTCAGTTCACTGATTACCGCGACATGCTCCGGCACCTGAATGCTGACACTGCCCAGCCAGTTTGTCAGTTGCAGGGTCACTTGCTGGTGCTCAAAAACAGCTTCGGAAAAGTCCAGCTCTACCGAAGACAATGCATTGATAATGGTCAGTTGCTGTGGCACCCGCCAGGGCCCGGAGCGCTCATCACTGCTGAGAATAGAGACCAAGCGGTCTTTATCAGTCGGTTCGACAGCATTCATGGCATTGGCTGAGCTGGTTGCTGTCTTGCTGGCATCAAAGTTTTGTGACCACATGGCCCGGTATTTGGCGTCCGGCTCTAAGGTCAGATCCGCCACTTGCTCGATCAGCACATTGGGATCATCGGAGTTGGTGGCAATATCAAGCCGGCGTTCAAAGGCCTGCTCGGAAATCACACTGTGGCTGTAGTTCATGATCAGTTGATCGATAACAGCTTCGCGCACTTGGGCGATGGGCCTGTCTTCCAGTTTCACCCCTGTGGTATCTATCGCCATAGGTCCCCCTCTATCTCCATGCACCAGCCAGGATGGCTATTTTTTCATCATTTTGGCTCAGGATGGCGTTTGGCGAAAGGGTCAAATTGTAAGTATTTCTATCGGTTTGGAAGGTGCAGCTTTCGCTGCTATTGGTTGTTTAATTTTTTAAGCAATCACTAAGCCAGATCAAAGCCTCGGTATCCACCCCGATGGCAGCGGCTTTTTGTTGGTAACGCAGGCAGTCATCGGCAGATGGGTTGGGGCTTCTGGCTAAAATCCAGACGTAATTTAGATTATGACCGACCACCAATGCCATGCTGTAGTCTGGCTCCAGCTTGGCAATATTGTAACTGGCAAAAAAAGGCCCGAAGAAGGATACTTTTAGCTTACCCGTATTGCTGTCATCGGAAAAATAGGCTCTTCCTTCAGCTTCACGCCATTCACCGCGGCTTGCGTGATACCCTCGATTCAACACCCGCACACCCCCATCGTTGCGCATGCTGTAATGGGCGGTAACTTCGCTAAGGCCCCGTTCGAAGCGGTGATCCAACCGGGCTATCTCATGCCACTCGCCTAAATACGACTCCAGCTCGAACGGTGAAACAGGTTGCACGCTATTGGGTGTGCCGGTGCAGCCTGTCAGTAGGATAACAGCAGCAAATAACAATCGCATGGTAAGGACCTTCAGGGTTGTTGAATACTCTGCATCCGAATACG
This sequence comes from Alkalimonas sp., assembly GCA_020831935.1. Lineage (GTDB taxonomy): Bacteria > Pseudomonadota > Gammaproteobacteria > Enterobacterales > Alteromonadaceae > Alkalimonas. The sequence continues at coordinate 1,186 of JAFIFR010000129.1, read as the reverse complement.
AGCCAGCACCGTAATCGGTTGCATCGGAATAAGGATACTAACACCATGCCACATTCGTTTAACCAAGAACAGCTATCGCGCATTATTGAGATGGCCTGGGAAGATCGAACGCCTTTTGAAGCGATAACCATGAATTTTGCGTTATCGGAAGCCGAACTTATCCGTTTGATGCGCTCTGAATTAAAACCAGCCAGTTTCCGCTGCTGGCGTAAACGTGTGGCTGGCCGCATCACCAAGCATGGGAAGCTCCGCTCTAAAGCGGTTAATAGAGGCTATTGTCCCAGCCAATACAAACACCGAAGCTAGATCTGCATCAAAGGAAAGCTTCATAGTTCACTTGGCAGCATGGAACTGGCCAGCTAGAGTAAGGATACTCTGGCTTAAGGCGCTGCTATGAAATCAACTGCTGGCAATCAAACAAAAAACACTCAGCCGCTTACTTTGAAGCGGGTGGGGATTGATACCTACCATGAAAACGTGGCTTATCTGCATCGGGACTGCGAAATCTACCGCGCCGAGGGGTTCCAGGCTTTAGCCAAGGTGGAAGTGGAAGCCAAAGGCAAACGGATTCTGGCCAGTTTGAATGTGGTGGACGATGCCAATATCGTCAATGGCCAGCAACTGGGTTTGTCGGAAGAAGCTTTTGCGATGTTGGGCGCACCCGATGGCGATGCTGTTCGGGTTGCACCGGCTGAGCCACCACACTCCATTCCTGCCCTACACCGTAAAATTGCCGGCGAACGGTTAATCCGGGAGGATTTTACCAGCATTGTGCAGGACATTGCGGCGCACCGTTACTCCAAAATTGAACTGACAGCCTTTGTGGTCGCTTGCAATCAGGGCGAGCTGGACCGCGAAGAAGTGTTCTTTTTAAGCGATGCCATGAGTAAAGTGGGGCGCAAACTGGATTGGCATGAACACCCGGTGGTGGATAAACACTGCATTGGTGGCATCCCCGGCAACCGCACCTCGATGCTGTTGGTACCCATTGTGGCCGCCCATGGCATGCTGTGCCCCAAGACATCATCACGGGCTATTACCTCGCCGGCTGGCACAGCCGATACCATGGAGCTGCTGGCCGCGGTGGAAATGCCGTTTGAACAGCTGACTCAGATTGTGCACCGGCACCGCGGCTGCCTGGCCTGGGGCGGTACCAGCGATTTATCACCGGCCGATGATGTGCTGA
>JAFIFR010000377.1 GCA_020831935.1 Alkalimonas sp. | reverse complement strand
AGCAACCAGTCTTGTTGGCCGATGGTCCAGCCCAGCTGCTCCAAAGGCGTTGCCAGTAGCCAGAGCAAGGCTTTGCTAAAACCCCACACCAGCAAGAAGGTCGACAGATTGACGGTAAACAAACAGGCGATCAGCAGGATCAGCACCGTCAGCAAGCCAAACGGCAACAGGCCAGCACATAGGCCAAGCGCTACCGCCCAGCCAATTTGCCAGGGGGAGGCTTCTGAGTTCAGAACTTTGAGAATGCGCGCTAGTATGGTTAGCATGGTTCACTCCTTAAACAACCAATAGCATGAATGCCTGTAAGCTTACCATAAAACCAAAAAAACGCGTTTTAATACAGTTACAAAATTATGAAAGTGCTACAACACCCAGGCGTAACTAAACTTCATAAAGGCACTGCGTTGATTGCGCTTGAGTGTTGTTTGCTGATCATTTTCCAGCGCATTGTCGCCATAACCGACAAAAAACACGGTTTGCGGATTCAGCTGGTACGAATACAGCAGCTGGCTGGTCAGAGCGCGCTCCTTGCTGTTCAGCACGGTTTGCCAGCCGGCCTCATAGTTGGCCAGGTTGCGCTCGATCTGGGTGTAGATCAGCGCCAGACGCAGGAAACTTTGGTTATTAAACTGCCAGGTCAGCCGCACATCGCTGAGATCGGCGGTAAAGACCTGGGCCGCAGCATAGCGCATCGCAGTATGGGTATGGCGTAAGCGCAATTGCAAATGTTGATTGGCGCTGTATTGAACATTGGCAATCAACCGTTGTTGATCGGACAGGCGTTGATTGGTCAAGTCCAGTACCTTGGCTTCTTGCCAGTACAGGTAGGTGGATAAATCGCGCTGTGGCCGGATTTCACCAAAAAAGTGCAGACCGTGCTCGCGAAAACGCTCGGTATTGCCAGCGATGTTAAGGCTGTTGGTATCGAGCCGGTTCCCCACCCGATCCCGCACAAAGGAGCCCAACTCCAGCGTACTGTTCATCTGACCGGACAGGATGGCATAACTTTCCAGCTCTTTGGCCAGCAAGTCGCCGGCTGCATTGGCGGTGTAGAATGCATGATT
>JAFIFR010000284.1 GCA_020831935.1 Alkalimonas sp. | reverse complement strand
TGCCAGCGCTGATTTAGCCAATGCTGAAACTGCTGACGAAACGCCTCATCACCAAAGTAATCCCCAATCATTTCATCCGTCACCGGCAAGCGCTCAACCTGCAGCACCACCCGCTTTAACTTGCCCGACAACATAGCAAGCACAATGTGTTTGGGATTATCCGGGTAAATAATAGTCACATCCAGCATGGCATCAAACTGCTCGCCCATGCTGGCCAGAGTGAAGGCAATGCCTCCAGCTTTGGGTGGCAGCAAATGTGTAAACGGACTGTGCTTTTGCTGCTGTTTGGCTTTGCTGCAGCGGGTGCCTTCAACAAAGTTGATGATGGTGGTCGGCTGGTGGCGGAACTTCTCGCAGCTGCGTTTGGTGCTTTCGATATCCTGCCCTTTCAGCTCCGGGTGCTTGGCCAGGTAGGCCGGGCTGTAACGCTTCATAAAAGGCATATCCAATGCCCAGGCGCCAATGCCGACAAAAGGCACCCAGCGCAGCTCTTCTTTTAAGAAAAACTTCGGCAGCGGCATCCGACCATGGGTAAATTGCATTAATAACACCACATCCAGCCAGCTCTGATGGTTGGCAATCATCAGATACCATTGCTCGCGACTGAGGCCTTCCGCCGGCAACTGCTCCTGCCAATCCAGATTATTCACCAGCTTTATTAAAAAAGCATTGATGCCAATCCACTGATGGTAGCAGCCATGCACCGCCTTGCTGCAAAAGCGCTGCCAGGGCGCCAGCGGCAGCAAACGCAGCAGACTGAGCACCAGCACAATAAGCCCCCAGAACGCCAGATTTAAGGCGAACAAGGCAAAACTGATGGGGGCCAGTACCCAGGCTGGTAAGGTCGACATGACTCAGGGCTCCTGCTTTGCGGCCATTTGCTGCAATTGCTGATCTTTGTACTGCCAGAGTTCATTGACCCATTGCTGAAAAGAAGCGCGAAACGCGGGGTCCTGATAGTCTCCAAGCAGCTGCTCGGTAATGGGCAATACCCGTACCTGCACCCTTATAGCATGAACGGCGCCGGAAATGTAATCCCAGAAAGTCGGGATCCGCTCCGGGTAGTGAATGGTAACATCAAGAATTTTATGAAGTTGCTGGCCCATAGCGCCCAGTACAAAAGCGACTCCGCCAGCTTTGGGTTTGAGCAAATGCTGGTAGGGTGACTGCTGTTTGTCGTGTTTCCCCTTGGTAAAGCGGGTGCCTTCGACAAAGTTCATCACCGTCACCGGCTTAAAGCGGAATTTGGCACAGGCCTTGCGGGTGGTTTCAATGTCTTTGCCCTGCAGCTCTGGCTTTTTTGCCAACTCGGCCTTGCTGTAGCGCTTCATAAAGGGAAAATCCAGCGCCCACCAGGCCAGGCCCATAAAGGGCACGTACAGCAGCTCTTTTTTCAGGAAGAATTTGATAAAGGGAATACGGCGGTTAAACAGATTTTGCAGCACCAGAATATCGGCCCAGGACTGATGGTTGGCCAGCAGCAAGTACCAGTCTTTGCGCGACAGTGCCTCCAGCCCATCCACCTGCCAGTCAATGCGGGTAAACAGACGGGTAGTGACATTGTTCATGCTGATCCAGGCCACCGCAATCGCATCCAGCAGATAGGTCAGCCAGGCCTGCCAGCGCTTGAGCGGCAGCAGTTTTAACACCGCCAACAGCATCAGCGGCAAAAACCAGAACAAGGTATTGAGCGCATACAGCAATATAGCCAGCACGCCACGCACCGGCTTGGGTAAAAAGTACAGCATGATTCACCTTCGGTTAAAACTGTCTTAAGCAGAATGCACTGCTCTGATCAGTAGAACATTGTTGAATTATAATTGCTCAACCTCTCACAACACAACCTAGGTTGTTTTCGTCATATTTTCCTGGCGATATTGTTTGGGTGTTTGACCAAAATATTTTTTAAAATGGCTAAAAAAGGTGGAGTTTGAATTAAAACCAGCCTGAAACCCTATGTCTGTTACGGATAAGTGAACCGCCCGAGGATCAAGCAACAACCGAGCGGCCTCATTCACTCGGTGCTGGTTGATAAAATCGTAAAACGACAGCTGAGCATAACCGTTGATGGTCTCTGATAAATGATTAACCGAAATATCCAACATTTTAGCTAAATCAAGCACTTTAAGTCCTGGTTGCCGGTAGGGCATTTCCGTTGCCATCAATTGCTGCAGATTCCCCCACACATCAGCCGCTTGCTGAACTGAAAGACTGCTGGTTTGATACTTTTTCACTTTGAGCACCTGATGCTTGTCTTTCAGTGCCAAGGAGACTTCTCTGGGTTCAACTTGTGAGCTCGATTCATCATGCTGGATCTCCATCTGCTGCATACCATAACGTACCAAAAGAAAGCTCACAAGAAACAGCGCCAATGCCTGTAAATGACCACCGGTCACCATACTTTTCAAGCCAAGATGTCGTCCTAGCTCGAATACAATTGCCGAGGTAGTTAATATCAGCAACGTCCAGCTTAATGCTTTGACCCAGCGTAAGTTGATGTCTTCTATCGCCGAGTGGGACGATTTTATTTTTTCTTCATAAGGGGTCAGTAAACGAAGCACCAGTACCGCATAGCACACTAAAGATATCCAGGTCATAATAATATGTGGTAAGCGATTCATATAAGCCAGACTACAGCTGGCTTCCAGAAGGCAGGGCAAATACTGACCATAAGCAGTCGGAAATGGCCATTGTAACCACCAAAGCATGATAGAGACCGGAAGGGGCAGAAAGTGCCACCAGTATCGACGCAACCAAACAAAGTTACTTTCTGTTAGTGTGCGCGTGTAAAAATAAAACAGAGGCCCATACGCCATCTGCACCGATGTCAGGAGATAACTCCAGTCCGCTGCAGGTCCTAACTCACGTCGCAACACAAAACTCAGCGCCATTAACGCAATACTGGCCAACATCAAGGCTAAAATACGCTTTGAAATAGAGTGATTTGCGTTGCTTTGCAATACAAGAAATAAAGGACCCAACAAAAATGAAGTACATAGTAACACCAACAAAGAATAGACATGGAGGTGTATTTCTGATGTCAATAAACCGGTCAAAGTGCTCATATGGTTCCTGCAATGCGGTCCCGTGAGTTAAAACATTACCCAGCAAGAACAACCATCGGAGCAATAACAATTACCAGAAAGCATTACGACCTGCAACAAAGGGGTGATTAAATAAAAAAATTGGTCCAGTATGCCTCACTGAGCCATTCCAATTACCACTTAATAATCAAAAATCTACAACCAAAAACCATACGGATTTGCAAAATCACATTATCTGCCAGCAAAAAAATTATCTGATTTTGCAAATTCGGAAGACGTATGGCTACAGACTATTTATGTTCATTGTTCAGAAAACCATCTGACGCACAATTAACCCGAAATTATACAAAAACACATGGTTAAAAAGAGGCATTTTACAATGGCAAAAAAACACTTATCAGCTCAAACTGGCTTATTCCGTTTATCCATTTTATTTAGCTTGCTTGCGGCCAACTGGAGCACCGCCGCTGCCACTGACCCGCTGGCTGATGCTGAGCCTACCGAACAAGGTTCTGAGTTTAACTACGAGGTGATCACCGTCACCTCGCAACGACGCGCCCAGGATTTGAGTGAAGTGCCCATTGCACTGTCTTCTTTTAGTGCCGATAACATTCAACAAACAGGCATTCAGCAGCTTCGTGAAATTTCTGACTTCATTCCCAATATGGAGTTTTCGCGAGGCACTGACTTTGGCTCTCAGGTAACCATTCGAGGCGTGGGTGCGAACAGTCGTAATGTTGGTTTTGATACTCGAGTGGGTGTCTATCTGGATGGTGTTTACCTTGGTCAATCACCGGCGTTGAATCAAGCATTGTATGATTTAGAACGGGTTGAAGTTCTTCGAGGGCCGCAGGGGACCTTATTTGGCAAGAATACCGTGGCCGGTGCTGTCAACATGATTTCTGCCCGCCCGATTGACTTTTTTGAAGGCAAAGCCAGTGTCATGATAGGCAATATGAATGCACGAGAAGTACAAGGTCGGGTCAATATTCCACTATCCGCTGACTCTGCAGTCAAAGTCTCGGCCAATCGTAGCACCAGAGATGGTTATATTGATAACCTAACAACCGGCAGCAAGCTTAACGAAAGAGACTCTACAGCATTTCGCATTCAGTTTTTATCTGAGTTATCGAATGATCTAGAGCTGTACATGAGCGTCGATGGCTTACGCTCTCATCGTTTATCATTTTTAGGAGAGGCGCTTACCAACTCATTTGGAACGGCGCTCAATACCGAAGCACCTGATAAGTTTCAAGTAGCCACCACTACCGACACCTATGAAGAGCGTGATTTATTTGGTGCTCACCTTGAATTAAGCTACCAATTCGGTGAGGGTTACGCTGTAAAATCTATTTCAGCTTATCGGGATTCGGACAGTGAATACCGCAATGACAGTGACTACTCGACCTTGGATATTTTCAGTATTGTCTATGCCGATCACTATCGACAATGGTCACAGGAGTTTCAGTTCATTTCACCTGAACATGAGCAGTTCAACTATATCGTTGGCCTGTACCTTTATCGCCAGAACGCTGACTCGGTCCGCGATGGCATTAACGGTCCCGTTTCCGCTATGTTTGGTAATCAACCGGGCTCCGTAGTGACCAACTTTGGCGAAGTTAAAACCACCAGCTATGCCCTGTTTGCCAATAGCGCATACCAACTTAGTGATCGCATGAATTTAGCAGTCGGCCTTCGCTTTACTGATGAAACAAAAGAGGTCGACTGGCTGCTGGATGGAAGAGCATCTGGCATTTTTGGCATCGGCTTTACCGAGGATCCATTAAATCAAAAACGCTCCGATCAAGATCTCTCTTACTCAGTTAGCTTGAATGCCCAATTAAGTTCGCACATTAATAGCTACCTTAAGTATTCGACGGCCTTCAAGAGTGGTGGCTATAACCTTGATTATGTAACCAATGCCGATTTGGAAGCTAGCCTTGAGTTTGACAAAGAACGTGTTGGTAGTATTGAGCTAGGGTTAAAAGGTGCATTCTTACAGCATCGCTTGATGGCAAACTTCGCGTTGTTTCGTGCTAACTTCAGTGACTATCAAGTCAATCAACTGATGGAGCTGCCAAATGGCGGAACCTCCTTTAGTATTCGAAATGCCTCTGAGGTCACGTCGCAAGGGATGGAACTGGAAATCACCTACCGCCCGATCAGCTCGCTACAAATTCAGGCTAGCCTGGGCTTATTAGATGCGACTTTTGATGACTTCCCCAATGCATTGGCCGGTAACATGAATGCTGCAGGCAACCAACTGCCGGATGCACCAAAGCGAAATGCTTCCTTAAGTGGCCAATATGTCACTGAGCTCAACCGCTGGAATACAGATCTGCTACTTCGAGCCGACATCACTCATAAAGGAAGCTATTACACCACCGTCACCAACCAACGAACGCATACCTTGCTTGATGGTACCACGGTGCCTTACGGTTATATTGAAGAAAATACCATGCTCAATGTCCGGGCTGGTTTGCTCACTCATAGCGGCTGGGAAGCCTACATTTGGGCTCGTAACCTGACCAACTCCTCCAAGGCAATTCATAGCAGCCGTGATTTTTTTGGCACCATTACCGCCAATTATCAAGAGCCTCGTACCTTTGGGCTTGAACTGGTATACAATTTTTAATCATGAAACAAGGCGATACCATGATAGTGAAGTTTATCTTACCAATCCTTGGCTGCACACTGCTTCTCGGCTGTGCCGAGCAAGCAGTTCATCCAGATTATCAAGCCAGTATTCGCTATACAGAGCATGGCGTTCCCCACATTGAGGCAGCCGATTATGGCAGCCTCGGTTTTGGTATTGGTTATGCTCAAACTGAGGAAAACATCTGTACCCTGGCAGAGCAGGTTTTAAAGCTGAATGGCCAGTTATCGCAGCATTTCGGAGAAGGAGCCCCCGGCTCCGCTAGCAATTTATGGTCTGATGCAGCCTATAAAATGCTGGATTATCCGGCTCAAGCCGATGCATTGTACCCGTCATTACCTAAGCATGCGCAGCAACTCATTGAAGGATATGTCGCTGGTTACAACAAAATCCTTGGGCAATTCAGTAGCCCTGATAAATATCCAAGCCCTTGCCGCGGAGCTGATTGGGTAAAGCCATTATCGGCTGTAAGCCTGCTGGCATATCATCTGGAGCTGGCTGGGCTAGCGAGCACCCGAAGATTATTGCCGGCTATAGCAACCGCGGCCCCCCCAGATCCCAAAGTAGCCAATACTCAAAACTGGCAAATGAATGTCTCTTACACACTCACTTCTGAAGGTATAGGCAGCAATGGCTGGGGGCTGGGGCACAAACGAAGCCAAGGTGCTCATAGCATGCTGCTGGCAAACCCTCATTTCCCATGGGATGGTGAACTTCGCTTCTTCGAGCAGCACCTCACCATACCCGGAGAGCTTCATGTCGCCGGGGTAAGTATGATAGGTATGCCAGCCGTCTTGATTGGGTTTAATCAAGACCTTGGCTGGACCCATACTGTATCGCAATCAAAACGCTTCACTTTCTACCAATTGAAGTTGGATCCAGACAACCCAATGCGTTATCACTATGGCGAAGACGAAACTGGCCAACCAATCTATAAGGCTATTGAACCGATCAGTGTCACGGTAATGGTTAAGCAACAAGATGGCAGCCTCAGACAAGTCGACAGAACACTATATCGCAGCCATTATGGCCCGATGGTGAACCTTGCCAATATCGATCCATCGCTCGGCTGGAACCAACAAACGGCGATTACTTTTCGTGATGCGAATCAAGGCAATAGTCGCATGCTGCAACAATGGGTCGATATGGCAAAAGCAAGCTCAACCGATGATTTTTTTCAAGCCTTTCATGACCACCAGGGATTACCTTGGGTGAATACCCTGATGATTAGCCGTGATGGATCCACATCCTATCTCGATGGTAGCCAAGTGCCTCAACTTTCAGAGTATGCAGAGCAATATTGGCGACAAGCCTTACAACAACCTGCCTTAAGTCAACTTTGGTTGGATGGAGCTGGCAGTATACTGCTACCCGGTCACGATCCACGTTTTGAATGGGTCGATAGCGGCGATGCGGGTGCTCCGGGACTAGTGCCATTCCACAAGGCACCACAACAAACACGGCAAGACTATGTATTTAACGC
>JAFIFR010000376.1 GCA_020831935.1 Alkalimonas sp. | reverse complement strand
GGGTGGTTTGCTGCGCTTCTTGCTGCAACCAGAAGTTGCCATCCTGGTCGATACGCCATAACTCGGTGCCGGCCGAAGACAGTGTCAGCTGCTGCGGCGATAGGGTTAAATCATGCTGCAACTGAAAGTTGCATTGCTGGTGCTGCACCGTGCCGCTGCTCAGAGTGAATGCCAGGGCGGTGGTTAATACGAGGCTGCTCATCATGCTGTTCCTTCTTGTTGGGTGTTGCTGATGCAAACTACTTTTTAAGTGAACGGACTTTTGCAACCGCAATGCCAACTTTTATCTGATTGTTTTTAATGCTATTTTACATAAACCTCTGATTACGCAATTGGCGCAAATAAGGAAATTGACCAAAAAGTAGTCCTTTTACTAAACCGACTTACCCGCTTCGTAATTCCATAAAGGAATAAAAAAGAGAGATCTATTCTTTTACGCGCATCCATATAGACGGCTATGCTAGCGGCCTTATCATCGAACAGGTGTCGTTATGCTTTTGTCTTCTCTTGTCGCGCAGGCCAGCCCGTTGTCGGAACAGCAGGTGCAGCAGTTGCAGGGGCTGGTTAGCCAGCTTAATCCCATTCAGCAAGCCTGGGTCAGTGGCTATCTGGCCGCCAGTGCCCAACTGGCCGGTGGCGCTTTGCCGCAGCAAGCCGCTGCCAGTGCCGCCCCGGCAGCGACCCTGACCATCCTGTATGGCTCCCAGACCGGCAATGCCCGCCATGTCGCCGAGCAACTGGCCGCAGAGGCCAAAGCCAAGCAATGGACGGTGAACCTGCTGGATATGGCCGATTACAAAGCCAATCAGCTGAAGAACGAGCAATTTTTGACCATAGTGACCTCCACCTATGGCGAAGGTGAGCCACCGGAGAATGCCGAAGCCTTTTACAAGTTCCTGTTCAGCAAAAAAGCCCCTAAGTTGCCGCAACTGAAATACGCCGTGCTTGGCTTGGGTGACACCAGTTACGAATTTTTCTGCAAAACAGCGCAGGATTTTGACCAGCGACTGGCCGAGTTGGGCGCGACAGCCCTGCAAGGCCGGCAGGATCTGGATGTCGATTACGAAAG
>JAFIFR010000375.1 GCA_020831935.1 Alkalimonas sp. | reverse complement strand
ACATGGCCAGCCAGCCCTGCCCCAGCTGCAATGGCAGCCGGCTGCGCGAAGAAGCACGCCATGTCTTTATTGGCCAGACCAATCTGCCGATGGTGACCGAGCGCTCCATTGGCGATTGCCTCGATTTTTTCCAGCAGCTCAGCTTAACCGGTCAAAAAGCCAAAATTGCTGAAAAGGTGTTAAAAGAAATTCAGGACCGGCTTAGTTTTCTGGTCAATGTCGGGCTGAATTATTTAACCCTGTCGCGTAGCGCCGAAACCCTGTCCGGCGGCGAAGCCCAGCGCATCCGGCTGGCCAGCCAGATTGGTGCGGGTTTGGTGGGTGTGATGTATGTGCTGGACGAGCCGTCGATTGGTTTGCACCAGCGCGACAACGATCGCCTGCTCGGCACCCTGACGCATTTACGCGATCTGGGCAATACCGTCATTGTGGTCGAGCACGACGAAGATGCCATTCGCAGCGCCGATCATATTCTGGATATTGGCCCGGGCGCCGGTGTGCATGGCGGCCAGGTGGTGGCGCAGGGCACGCTGGAGGACATTAAAGCCTGCGAACAATCACTGACCGGTCAGTACCTCAGCAACAAGCGGCGGATTGAAGTGCCTAAAGCGCGCACGCCGCTGACCGACAAGTGGCTGAAGGTGCTGGGCGCCAGTGGCAACAACCTGAAAAACGTCGATTTGGCCATTCCCTTTGGTTTGCTGACCTGCGTCACCGGGGTATCCGGCTCCGGCAAATCCACCTTAATCAACGACACCCTGTACCGGGTGGCGCACAAGGTGCTGAACAAGGGCGAAGGCAGCGATGCAGCGCCGCATAAAGCCATCGAAGGGCTGGAACATTTTGACAAAGTCATCGACATCGATCAAAGCCCGATAGGCCGCACCCCGCGCTCCAACGCCGCCACCTACACCGGTATTTTCACCGGGGTGCGCGAGCTGTTTGCCGGCACTCAGGAAGCGCGTTCGCGCGGTTATCAGGTCGGGCGTTTTAGCTTTAACGTCAAAGGCGGCCGCTGTGAAGCCTGCCAGGGCGATGGCGTGATTAAAGTGGAAATGCACTTTTTGCCGGATG
>JAFIFR010000128.1 GCA_020831935.1 Alkalimonas sp. | reverse complement strand
GCCAAACCATGATAAGCCTGGCAACGTCTATTCACAGCAATGCAGCCAGCAGAAGCCCGATCCGCGCTACCAGCTGGCTATTGTTTCTGCTGCTGATGTTCGCCCTGCCAAGCTGGGCGGATTCCGATATCATTTTGCTGCTGCGCCATGCTGAAGAGCAGCATGCCCTGACCCTGAAAGACCTGGACAAACTACCACAACAGCAAGCCCGTTTTCAGGCAGCCTGGGGCCCGGAGGGGCAATGGCAGGGTGTGTATTTGCAGGACTTACTGACACACTACCAACTCAATCACTTTCAGGACATTCGTTTAAATGCGCTGAATGATTACCGCATTCGTTTAACTACCGAAGAAATCCATGCCGGCCAGCCAGTGCTGGCGACCCGCTTTAATGGCCAGCCAATCGCGCTGGAACACAATGGTCCTGTCATTTTAATTTGGCCACGCCAGGCGCAAGCTGTGCTGGATGGCACGGCTCCTTTGGCTCCCTGGATCTGGAGTCTGGCTGAGATCCGGGTCCGGCCCTGATGCGCTCTTGGCACAACATCAAGCTGAGCCGCCGCGCGATCGCCTTGTTGTTGGGCTATGTTGCGCTTGCCACTCTGGTGAGCGGCTGGATATGGCATACCAAGTTAAGTTAAGCCTGCAACAGCATCCGCCAATGCGCGTTATTGATGTGTCGCGCCAGATTGAAATGCTGAACCGTGAAGTCTCCCTTTATATCGGAGCCTTGTCTGATCAGGCCGGCAAAGAAGCCGCTAGGCCCTTATGGACACGAGTTCAGGCCAGGCAACAGACCATTCAGGGCCTGCTACGCAACTTTGTCGATCTGGGCAGCAACTTTAAAGTACTGGAGTTGCAACTCGAGCAGTTGCGGCAGATGCTGGAGCTGCCAGCCGATCATATCGACCCTTTGGCTCTGCAAGACTTTATAGAGCTCATCCAGGAGGATATGGATATCTTTGCCAGCGATGTGCATCGCACCATGCAGTGGATCGTGGCCGATCAAACCCGCTTGCTCTACCGTTACAGTGCGGCAGTCGCCTGGCTTAGTCTGGCCATGTTTGCCATTGGTCTGGTATTGCTAACGCTCTTTGTAGTATTAATCCAGCAAAATCAGCTGCTCAACCGGCTTGCTACCGAAGATGGACTAACGCATTTGCTCAATCGCCGCAGTGCCATGCTGCAAGGCAAACTGCTGACATCGATGGCGCAACGCACCCGCCAACCGCTCGCTCTGGCAGTGCTGGACGTGGATCACTTCAAGGCAGTGAATGACCAGTTTGGTCACCCGGCCGGAGATGCGGCATTGAAGATGGTCGCCCAGGTGATGCGCACCTGCATCCGGCGCGATAGCGATGTGCTGGCCCGCATTGGCGGCGAAGAGTTTATGCTGATCATGCCGGAAACATCGGCCGAAGTTGCCGAGCAACTGTGCAAAGTGATGCTAAGCGCTCTGGCCGAAGCCAGGGTCAGTGACAGCTTCCAGATCCATATCACAGCCAGCATAGGCTTGGCTATCAGTGAACAAGGCCAGCAGAACTTCGAGCACTTGTACCGGGCTGCTGATGCGGCTTTGTATCAGGCAAAAGCGGCCGGTAGGAACCAACTCAAAAGCCATGCTGCCGATTAAAAAAAAGCCCGCGACCAGGCGCGGGCTTTGTTCATTCCAGCCGAAGCTTAGAACCGGTACGACACATTGCTGTAGTAAAAACGACCAATGTTGTGGTAAAGGCCGGTGGTGCCGGTGGTACCGGTCGTCACGCCTGGCAAGTTACGATCGAACACGTTATCCACTCCCAGTGTCAGCTGTACCCCTGAAGCGAATTGATACCCCAAGCGCACATCGGTGACAAAGTAACTGCCATAATGCATGATGTCACTTGGATCCGGGTTCACAGCCAACTCTTGCTGACGGAACAAGGACACACGATCCAGGTAGCGGGTTTTCCAGCCAAGGCTCCAAACATCGTAGCGATAGCTGATACTCAGATTGCTTTGCCAACGGGCATGACCAAGGGTACCTGCAAACTGATCGAACTCTTCAGGGCTGTCCTGAAACGAGAACGTCTTCCGCGAGTCCAGGTAAGTACCAATCAGCTTGGTATTGAAACGTCCTCCCAGAGCATCGAAGTCATAGCCAAGCTCAAAGTCGACCCCTTCGGCGGTTAAGGCTGCCACATTTTGTGTAATGGAGGTAATCAACACCAGTTCATGCTGTTCATTTCGCTCCACCAGCGCACAAAACTGGTTGTTCACGCCCAGCTCTGCATCCACGCACTGATTCAGGATATTTTGCGCCGATACCGACGAAATGGCATCGTCAATCTCTATCGACCAGTAATCCAGTGTCGCACTAAAGCCTGGCAACCAGCTCGGTTGGTACACCAGCCCCAGGGTGTAACTGGTGGACTTTTCTTCCCGCAGTTCAGGATTCCCACCACTCAAGCCTTCAATGCTGGAAGCTGTCGCCTGAGGGTCAAAGTCTGCCGGTACGCCCAAAGCTGCACAATTTATCCGACGGGTTTCACTTTGCGCTTCGTGCACGCTGCACGGGTCCGTGACCCGGAAAAAAGTCTGATTTTGTGGCCCGAACAACTCGCCAATATTCGGTGCCCGCAAGGCTTCCGAGTAGGTAGCACGAGCCCGTAGCTCCGGATTCAGATGCCAATCCAGCCCGGTTTTCCAACTGACGGCAGTGCCAATGGTGCTGTAATCGGCCACTCGTACGGCCAGGTCAAGCACCAGATCCTGAATCAAGGGCAAATCAGCCAACACCGGGATCGACAACTCAGCAAAGGCTTCTTGCACATCAAAATTACCTTTTTCATACTGCAGCGCATTTAAAAAGGTGGCACCGGTCGCCGCAAAGCTGTCCGGTGTGCTTTCACTTTCTTCTTTCCGGTACTCTGCACCCAGTGAGACCCCAACGAAGCCAGCAGGTAACTCAAACAAACCACTGTTGTTTAGGTGACCACTGAATACGGTTTGCCGGATGGTGCTGTTGCTGTAGGAGTTGGTATTAAACCAATGACGTGCTTGCTCATTAATGGCGTTATCGCCAAAAATGCTGGTTGGTACACAACCATTTGCACGGGCCAGCTCATCACGACACACTATCTCACCATCGACCACAATGGCATCGATGGATTGCGCAAAATTGGTACGAATTAAGTTGTTGCGGTTCACCTGCTCGAGCTTGGTTTCACCAAAAACACCATACAGCTCGTAGTTCCAATCCAGGCCAAGGCTACCTTCCACACCTGCGACAAAGCGTGTGGTGGTTCTGCGGTTATTTTCCAGGCGGCGCCCGGCATCCTCCTGGAAGCGATGGACGGCAATCTGCTCAATACCATAGTCGTCCATCAAAGTCACCAGGCTCGGATCCAGATAAGCATTGTCCCGTCCCACCATCAGGGCACTGTCGTACTCAAAAAAGGAGGGCTGTCCTTCGCTGTCACCTCTGTTGCGGACAAAACTGGCTTGGGCAAACAACAAGGTATCGGGCGTCAGCTCAAAATTGAGCTTGCTGTTGACATTAAAACGGTTAAAGGCTGGCTGTAAGTCATTGTAACGACGGAGATCAAGAAATTCGCAGTCGGAACAACGGCCCCATTGTCCATAGGTGGTGCCCAGGTCCTGTGGCCGTACACTGCCATCCGGGTTAAAAATAAACCAATCCACCGTGCCGCTGTCGGACACCAGATAGAAATTACCTGCAGTAGAACTATCGTACCAGCCGGCATTGGCCACGGTGATGGTATCGGGGATCCCATCGTGTACCCATTGTCCATCGTCATCCCGGTAATCGCCATCTTCAGGGTTGCGGACCGCCATGAAGGAGGTGCGTGTTTGACGGCGTTGCGTCGCGTTGATGCCATTCTGCCCGGATACCTCAGCAGACAGCGCAAAATTGCCTCGGTCCTGTGCGAAGTAACTGCCATAGGAGGCAGTCAATTTATGGTTCCGGTATGGACTATCTTCCGCTCGGCCAACACTGGCGTGCAAATCAAAGCCTTCAATATCGCGTTTTAGGCGGAAATTCACCACCCCAGTCACCGCATCTGCGCCATAAACGGCAGAAGCGCCGCCGGTAATAATTTCTACCGAGTCAATCCAGGCGGTTGGAATGGCATTGGTATCGACCGCAGCCGAGCCCGCACTGCTGGAAACATGACGACGGCCATCCACCAGCACCAAAGTTCTGGCTGTGCCCATACCACGTAGGTCCAGTAAGTTCAGTCCTGCCGTACCGATGGAGCGGCCTGAGTTGGCTAACGAGAAGGTCGCAGCCAGTGATGGCAGTGCATTCAACACCTCACCGATATTCATAGCGCCCGTTTCAACCAGCTCCTGACCGGAAATCACGGTGACCGGCGATGGAGCAATAGCCCCTTCACGTAAAATGCGCGACCCTGTGACCTGAATACGCTCTGGCGTAACTTCCGCCATCGCCAGTGTGTCGGTTTCTGCATGCGCAACACCCAACAAAGCCCCGGTTCCCAGCAACCCAAGCTGACTAACCTGCCACAGGCGTTTGCGAGAAAAATTTTGCAACATAGTGTCTCCCCTGAAAAATGCGACCCTCGGGTCTTTCAGTGTTGAAAGTCCATTGGCTGCTTAGCGAGCCAACGATGAGTTTCCCCAAAATGGGGCGCATTGTAAGGAAAGGCGCGGCAGGATCCAGCAAAACAGTGGTAAAAACCACTGCATGCTGACTTTTTATGCAGATTATTGTGAATAATTATACAAACTGAGTAATTTTACCGCAGCCAGCCTTAGAGGCTGGCCTGATAACGCTGAAAAGCCAACTCAAGGTCGGCAATCAGATCGGCTGGGTCTTCCAAACCAATGTGCAGTCGAATCAATGGGCCCTGGTAGGGCCATTCGCTGGCGGTTCGCAACTTCTGTACATTCAGCGTCGGTGAAATCAGGCTTTCGTAGCCGCCCCAGGAGAAGCCCATCTTAAAGTACTGCATGCCTTCAACAAAGGCCGTCACCGCTTTGGCGCCGCCCTGTTTCAGTACAAAGGAGAACAAGCCGTTGCTGCCGGAAAAGTCCCGCTGAAAAAAAGCATGGCCAGGGGTGCTGGCAAAAGCCGGGTGGCGCACCGTTTCAACCTCGGGCCTTTGCGCAAGCCACTCGGCCACCTGCAAGGCATTTTGTTGATGCTGCGCCAGCCGCACACCTAAAGTTCGAAGACCCCGGCTGGCCTGATACACATCGTCCGCAGAAGCACAATAGCCCAGCAAATAACTGTGCTCACGCAACTGCGGCCAGTGGCTGGCATTGGCACTGGCGGTACCCAGCATCACATCGGAGTGCCCCACAATGTATTTGGTCGCCGCCTGAATGGAAACATCCACCCCCAGTTCAAATGGCCGGCACAAAATGGGCGATGCCCAGGTGTTGTCCAGTATGGTGACGATGCCGTTGGCACGGGCAATGCGGCAAATGGCCGGTACATCCTGTACTTCCATGGTAATGGAGCCTGGCGACTCTAAAAAAATCACTTTGGTGTTGGGGCGTATCAATCGTTCAATGTCTGCGCCCAACATCGGATCGTAATACTGCGTTTCCACGCCCATTGGTCGCAGCACTTTTTCGCACAAGGCGCGGGTCGGCTCGTACACCGAGTCTACCATCAGCAGGTGATCGCCTTGCTGCAAAAACGCCAGCAAAGAACCGCTTACCGCAGCGGCGCCGCATGGGTAAAGCGCACAGCCAGCGCCGCCTTCCAGCTCACAGATCGCTTCCTGAAATGCAAAGTGGGTGCTGGTACCACGGCGCCCGTAATAAGGTACCCGCTCCCCTTTGTGCTGACTGGCGTGGGCCAGCTCGGCCATGGTATCGAAGGTGATGGTAGAGGCCCGTACCACAGGAGGATTCACTGCCTGTCCGGTCCACTGCTTGCCTCGCCCTGCCTGAATTAATCGGGTGTTCTGCTTCATCGCTGTGCCCTTTTGCTAGTCCTGTCGTGGCATGGTACTGACTTTTTTACTTCAAATCATCCATTCGACCATTGTTGAAAGGAAAATCATGCGCTTATAGTCTATGCTTCTCGAAACAGCGATACCGTTTGTCTGCCTGCGATGCGGCGACAACGGTACGATGCAGCAACAATGCAGTGTATTGTGACGGATAAGAAGCCGAAGAGGCCATGTTTCATCAGCACCTTTTGACCAAGGATAGAACTGATAATAAGAAACTTGAGATCCCACAGGAGAAACTGTATGCGTTACTTTCAACTCACGCCACTGGCTCTGGCGATAACATCCCTGCTTGCTGCCCCGGCTGTTTTCGCTGATAACGATGATGCCAATGCTGAAAATGTAGAAACCATTGTCGTCACCGGTACCCGGGTCGCGGGACGAACCATTTCCGATACAGCCGTACCGGTCGACTTAGTCCGCTCTGATGTGTTGGAGCGATCCGGCACCACCGAGCTGAACCAGGCCTTATCGGTCGCTTTGCCTTCATTTAACTTCCCAAGACCCGGCCTTGCCGATGGCACCGATACCATCCGGCCGGCCACCTTGCGCGGCTTGTCACCGGATCAATCCCTGGTGTTGGTCAACTCCAAACGCCGCCATGCTGCGGCCCTTGTCAATGTCAATGGCACCGTCGGTCGTGGTGCCTCGGCGGTGGATCTCAACACCATTCCGATGAGTGCCATCAGTGCCATCGAAGTGCTGCGTGACGGTGCCTCAGCCCAATATGGCTCCGATGCCATTGCCGGCGTAATGAACGTACGGCTGCGCGAGGCCAGCGATGGCGGCTCCGTCACAGCTGGTTACAGCTTCCGTGACACCAGCTACACCACCCCCACAACGGATCCCACCAACCCACCGGTTGCTGGCCAAACCGTGCCAGATGCAACCTGGGGCATTGCGGATGGGCGCATTAAGCGCTCCAGAACCGATGGCAAGACCTTTACCTTGGCAGGCTGGAAAGGGTTAGAGTTGGGTGACAATGGCTTTTTGACCCTATCGGCGGAGTTTAAAGATCAAGACCGGACTGAGCGCGGTGGCTGGGATTACCGCCGTCAGTACCCACGGCTGGAAGATGACAGTCTGGACCCACGTGAACTGACCTTCGATCGCTTTAATGCCTGGTACGGCGAGCCCGAACTGCAACAATGGACTTTGTTTGCCAACGCTGGCATCACCACAGATAACGGCAAGCTGTATGGCTGGGCCAGCTATCAGAACCGTCAGGCCACTTCGGCCGGCTTCTACCGACCAGCCAGTGATGCCCGCAATGTGAT
>JAFIFR010000374.1 GCA_020831935.1 Alkalimonas sp. | reverse complement strand
AATCCGCGCGGCGAGTTGTATCGGCAGGACACCATCGCGCAAAAGCTGACCATGCGTGATTTTATGGACACCATGCGCTCCAGTGGCCTTCACACAGGTGGGCCTGCAAGCCTTAGCCAAAGTGACCGCAAAGCGTTCGCCGCCGAACTGGACACCATTCTAAACCGCTATCAGCGCAGCAAACCGGCACTATAGCCGGTTGATTTGCTCTTTTAATTGGTAGGATTTGTCGGTAACAATGCTTTCTAAGGTACTAACCCGCTCTTTCAGTCGCTTAATTTCGTCTTCCAATGCCTGTACATCGGCTTTGTTGGTGCGGTGTTTGTTCTTGCTGTAGGTTTCATAGGCCGAGTAAGCCAGGCCACCGATGATGGCAATAGCCGCAATTTCAAAAGGTCCCATCTTTGCTTCTCCGTGTTGTTTCATTCGACGATTCTGTCTGCTTACCAGCAAAGCAAAAAAGATACCAGAAATTAAAGTTCAATAAGATCAGCGCTCTAATGAGCTTCGCGTCAGTGTGAGTTCGTCGATATCGCAATATTTTAGTCTGTTTTACCACCTGCTGATGATAAACTAAAGCGTAAAATCACCGCAAAATGTAAACAAAGATGACCGACGAAGACTGGATGCGCCATGCGATGCTGCTGGCTGAGCATGCCGAGCAACAAGGGGAGGTGCCGGTTGGGGCTGTGCTGGTGCAGGATGGAACCATTCTGGGCGAGGGCTGGAATCAAATGATCAGCCGTAGCGATCCTTCTGCCCATGCCGAAATGCAGGCTGTCCGTCAGGCGGCGGCTGCTATTGGCAATTACCGGCTGGTGGATACCACGCTCTATGTCACGCTGGAGCCCTGCAGCATGTGCGCTGGCATGCTGGTGCACAGCCGTATCAAGCGCCTGGTGTTTGGTGCCAGTGATTACAAGACCGGTGCGGCAGGCTCCATCATGGATCTGGTACGGCACCCGCAGCTCAATCATCAGCTGGAAGTAACTGGTGGTGTGCTGGCAGAGGCGTGCAGCGCTCAGTTATCGGCGTTTTTTCAAAAAAGAAGGCAGGAAAAAAAAGCAGCCCGGCAGC
>JAFIFR010000127.1 GCA_020831935.1 Alkalimonas sp. | reverse complement strand
CGATGTGTCTTGTTGGTGGCCGGGCCAGTCCGGTTGTTGCCAGATCCACATAGGCTAAGTTCCTGCTCAATGAGGTGAATACACCGGCTAATCTACTCACATAGTGAGGCGAATAGCAAGGTTATTTACCTCAGAAATCGTAAGAGGGGCTGATCATTCATTAACACTGCATATTAACGAGGTGAATTCAGCTGAATTTGGCACGTCACCAAAGTATGATGGATACTGAACACTCAGTAATTTAATTGACATATTCTCTACTCTTTGCCACGAGTGACAGGAGATATCAGATGACAATACAAGACAGATTAATAACCAGAGTGAAAACCGCTGAGTATTCTGTTTTTATACGCTCTGATTTTGCTGATATCGCCGATTATGCTCAAGTTGGTCGTGGGTTAAGAAATCTGGTTAAAACAGGTCTTCTGATGAAAATTGGCCACGGTCTGTATGTTCGGGCCAGAGTAAATAGGATTAGCGGTAAATTGATGCCAGATAACAACGCTGGCGCATTAGGCGTTCTTCTGGAAGCGCTAAAGAGATTGGGTATCGAATATCAGTTTGATGAAGTATCGCAAAAATACTATGACGGAAAAAGTACACAAGTTCCTGCTAACCCTATCGTCACGCCAAAGAATCCTCGCGTTACTCGTAAAATCGCGATAGGGAGATGTGTGCTCGCAAATCATCAACAACCTGATACCGACAAATTAGCACAAACCCATACAAAGCTCACCAAGCAAGAGGAACAATTAAAAGAGCAGCGCTTACAAGCACTTGAAGAACTGTCACGACTCGATCAAGAGCTAGGATTGATTACCAATGAGCTTCCGCCTAAATTCATGCCCAATATGGAAAATTATCAGGTTAGCCTGAGCTATGAAGGGCTGTCTTTGAAAAACAGCAGCGAGGAAGAATCTATTGCAGGTCTAAAACGCAAATATAAGCGATAGGCCTTCATTAAACTCTTTTCAATTTATTTTCGAGTTGAACGGGATGAGCATGGACTAAACTGAAGCATGCGAAAAACGGCGGGTAAAATGGTGGGTAACGCTCAATAAAACTTCCTAACAAAATTTCAAAGCATTAATTTAATTATTTATTTTAAGTTAAGCGGCGAACAGATCCAGAATATTGAATAGCAGCTTGCCACTTCAATGATGTGCAGACACTTTCTATTCTGCTCACACCATGAGGCGAATATCCGTACTATTCGCCTCATCCAACAAAATAAAGCCGCCCAATAGACTGACTCTAGTGTGCATACAACCTTCAAGGATAACACCTTGCTGGCGGGTCAACCGCAACACCCTTGCCTTCATGGTCTGACCAGTATAAGCTGGCCCGATAGATAGCTTGGAGTAGCAAGATGGCCATTTCCCTTCGTAAAGCCAACTGGGGCTTGAAATTCTTTGCCTGGCGGTACATTCCGCTGATTGGTTTTTGTTCGCCAAAAATTGTGCGGATGGACAGCACAACGCTGGAAGTGACCATGCCGCATACCTGGCGTACCAAAAACCATTTGGGTAGCATTTACTTTGGTGCTCTGGCCATTGGCGCCGATTTAGCCGGGGCTTTTTTGGTCTTTACCAAGGCCAAGGCCCGTGGCGTCAATGCCAACTTTGCCTTTAAAGATGTGCAGGGCAGTTTTTTAAAGCGTCCTGAAGCCAAAGTGCATTTTACCAGCCATGATGGTGCTGTGATTGATCAAATGATTGATGAGTCGCTGGCCAGCGGTGAGCGCATTAACCGGCCAGTGTCGGTGGTGGTCACCTGCCCCAGTTTGCATGGCGATGAGCCGATGGCTACCTTCACCTTAACCTTGTCGGTCAAGGCCAAAGCCAGTAAAAAATAATCACTAGGGCATATTGAGCTGGCGTTTGCAGCCAGCGCCCTGGCAACGTAAAATTGCGGTTTTAGCGCCACAGGAATGACAGATGGCAAAGGTAAGCGGCAACCTCTTTATCGTATCGGCGCCAAGCGGGGCCGGTAAATCCAGCCTGATCCAGGCTCTGCTGGACCTGCACAACGACATGCAGGTCAGTGTGTCTCATACCACCCGCTCCCCCAGGCCCGGTGAACAAAATGGTGTGCATTACCACTTTGTACGGGTGGATGACTTTAAAAACCGGATTGAAGCCGGTGAGTTTCTGGAATGGGCAGAGGTGTTTGGCAATTACTACGGCACCTCACGCACCACGTTGCAGCAGACCCTGGACCAGGGCATCGATGTGTTTCTGGACATCGACTGGCAGGGCGCCCGTCAAATTCGGCAGCAACTGCCGCACGCCATTGGCATCTTTATTCTGCCCCCCAGCCTGAATGTGCTGCAGCAACGATTGCAAAGTCGTGGCCAGGACAGTGCCGACATCATCGCCGGCCGAATGAGCAAAGCGCAGGATGAAATGAGTCATGCCAACGAGTACGACTATCTGATTGTGAACGATGATTTTCAACAAGCCCTGCTGGAGCTGCGTGCCATCGTACTGGCCCAGCGCAATCGCTGGCAAACTCAGCAGCAACGCCAGCAGGATCTGTTGGATCAACTGTTGGCGAAATGAGCCGAATGGCGTATACTAGCGGGTCTTGCACAACCTGTTGACTTGGAGTAGCGAATGGCTCGCGTAACCGTTGAAGATGCAGTGGATAAAATTGGCAACCGCTTTGACCTGATCCTGGTCGCTGCCCGCCGTGCCCGTCAGATCACTGTTGAAGGCAAAGATCCACTGGTAGAGTGGGAAAATGACAAAGCAACTGTCATCGCCCTGCGTGAAATTGAAGAAGGCCTGATTACCGAGTCCGTTCTGGACGAGCAGGAGCGCCGCGATCAGATGCAGCAAGAAGCCTCTGAAATGGCAGCCGTTGCAGCCATCATTGGCGGCGACGAATAACCCCTATTTTCTACCCGCCAGCAGTGTTTTTGCTGCTGGCAGCCTACTCAACACCGCCTGATTCTGATATAAATACTAATACAAGCATCATTTTAGTCTGTCGCTGATGCCGTTTGGGAGGTCAGGTGTATCTGTTTGAAGGTTTAAAGCAGCAAATTCAAGCCTACTTGCCTGCCGACCAGGTTGGGCAGATCCAGCAAGCCTACCTGCTGGCCAGGGAAGCGCATGCCCCGCAAATGCGCTCCAGTGGCGAGCCTTACATTACTCACCCGGTTGCCGTAACCAGCATCCTCGCCGATATGCGGATGGATCATGAGACCTTAATGGCCGCCTTGCTGCATGACGTCATTGAAGACACGCCTTTTAGCAAAGAAGATCTGGCCGAGCGCTTTGGCAATACCGTGGCAGAGCTGGTGCAGGGTGTCAGCAAACTGGATAAGGTGAAGTTTAAAGACTATCAGGAGTTTGAGGTCACCAACCTGCAAAAGATGTTTATGGCAATGACCCAGGACATCCGGGTGATCTTAATCAAGCTGGCCGACCGCACCCACAACATGCGAACCATTGGTGCTCTTCGGCCGGAAAAACGCCGCCGTATTGCCCGGGAAACGCTGGAGCTGTACGCCCCCATCGCCAACCGCCTGGGCATTCACAACATTAAAAATGAGCTGGAAGACTCCGGCTTTAAAGCCCTGTACCCAATGCGCTACCGGGCGCTGCAATCGGCAGTGCAACAGGCACGCGGCCACCGCCGCGAATTGCTGGAAAAAGTCAAAGGTGAGATCAGCAGCCGTATTGCCGATGCAGGCATTCAGGCGGAAGTCTCTGGCCGTGAAAAACACCTGTACAGCATCTACCAAAAGATGAAAAACAAAGAGCGGATGTTCAACGATGTGATGGACATCTACGCTTTTCGGGTCATTGTTGAGAGCATCGACAACTGCTATCGCACCCTGGGTGTGGTGCATAACCTGTATAAGCCGATTGAAATCCGCTTTAAAGACTACATCGCCATCCCCAAGCAAAATGGCTATCAGTCGCTGCATACTTCCTTAATTGGTCCGCATGGCATCCCGGTTGAGATCCAAATCCGCACCTCAGAAATGGACGAAATGGCCGACAAAGGCATTGCCGCCCACTGGATGTACAAAAGTGGCAATGAGCAAGCCGGAACCACTGCCCAGATTCGTGCCCGCCGCTGGATGCAGAGCTTACTGGAATTGCAGCAAAGTGCCGGCTCAACCCATGAGTTCGTTGAAAATGTCAAATCCGAACTCTACCCGGACGAGCTCTATGTCTTTACACCCAAAGGCCGGATCATCGAACTGCCGATTGATGCCACTGCGGTTGATTTTGCCTATGCGGTGCATACCGATGTCGGCAACCGTTGTGTTGGCGCCCGGGTCGATCGCAAGCCCTACCCATTGAGCCGCCCCCTTGAAACCGGCCAGACTGTCGAAATCATTACCAGCCCTGGTGGTAAGCCCAATGCCAACTGGCTTAATTATGTGGTGACCAGTCGCGCTATTTTGGGGATCCGGAATTATCTGAAAAAGCAGCAGCTGAGTGAAGCCACCAGCCTGGGCTACCGTCTGCTGAACTCAGCCTTGGGCGACGTCAAACTGGCCGATATTGCTCCCGAGCGTATCGAGCAAGTTTTGCAAAGCGCGCGCCAAAAATCGATGGATGAACTGGCGGTGGAAATTGGCTTGGGCAACCAGCTTCCAATCGCTATTGCCCGACGACTGATGGGTGACTTTGACACCCCGGATGATGAAGTGCCTGCCCATGACCACCAGCACGGCAAAGCCGTCATCGTTGGCTCTGAAGGCATGCTGCTGACGTTCGCCAAATGCTGTCGCCCCATTCCGGGCGATGCCATCGTCGCCAACGCCTCACCGGGTAAAGGCCTCAATGTTCATCGCAGCGACTGCCGAAACATCAAAGGCTGGGAAAAAGATCCCGCCAAGTACTTCCCGGTACGCTGGGATCAGACTCAGGACAAGCATTTCCTGTGCGATATTCGGGTCTACATCATCAATCGTCAGGGGGTGTTAGCCAAGCTGACAGCTTTGATTGCCACTCAGGACTCCAACATCCAGGATCTGGCAACCGACGATCGGGATACCGGTGAGTACATTATTAACATTACCCTGTCGGTTCGCGACCGGGTGCACCTGGCCAATGTGATGCGGAAAATCCGTGTGATGCCGGATGTGCAGAAAATTTACAGAAGGAAGTAAGATGTCCAAAGTTATTATCCGTACCGATGCAGCCCCAGCAGCCATTGGCACCTACAGCCAGGCGGTTAAAATCGGCACCACCGTTTACTTATCTGGTCAAATCCCGCTGGTTCCAGCCAGCATGGAAATGATCTCAGACGACTTTAGTGAACAAACCCATCAAGTGTTTAAAAACCTGCAGGCCGTTTGTGATGCTGCCGGAGGCTGTCTGAACGACATGGTGAAAGTGAACATTTTCCTGACCGATTTAAGTCAGTTTGCCACAGTGAACTCCATTATGAGCCAGTATTTCGCCGAACCCTACCCTGCTAGGGCCGCGGTGCAGGTCAGCGCTTTGCCAAGAGCGGCTCAAATTGAAATCGATGGCGTGATGGAAGTTCCTTCAACCCATTAATCTTGCAGTGCAGCGAAGCAGCACCAACTGGCAGCACAACCGATGAAGAAAACCCTCAGCCGTTCCATCTTTCCCCTGTTGCTGGGCTGCTTTGCATCCATGTTGTCCATTCAAAGCAATGCCGAAGAAGCCATAGAGCTGTACTGGTGCCTTGATGACTTTCCAAACCGCCATCATTACCCTGCGGATGGTGAACCCTATGGGCCAACGGTGGACTTTATGCAGGAAGTCGCACGACGGGCCGGTGTTCGGCTGCGCTTTAGCCAGAACACACCCTTCGCCCGTTGCCTCCGGATGATGGAGCAGGGCAAGGTCGATGTCATGACCAGCCTGAACGCCAGCCCCAAGCGGGCTGAGTTTATGCATCTGATCCCGTACGATCAGGCCAGACCCGAAGTAGTATTGCTGCGCCAGGATAGCCCGGATCTCTGGTCAGTAGCAGAGCTCAGTCACCTTAGTTTGATGGTGATACGCGGCTACACCTACAATGCCGATATTTTGAATATCATCAGCCGCCACCAGCGGACTATCGAAGTCGACTCGCTGGAGTCCGGCCTGAATATGCTGCTGCTAAAACGTGCTGATGCCTTGCTGGCACCGGTACAGAGCTCACGGAACCTCATTCAGACGAACCCTCGTTATCATGGTCAGTTTAAAACGGCCAGTCTGGCGATTCAGCTGGCCGAGCCTCGTTATGTTCATATAGGCTTATCCAAAGCAAGTCCGAATGCCCGGCTGGAAACGCAATTGCGCCTTGCCGTAGAGTCGATGATTGCCGATGATTTGGTGCATCGTTACTTTCATGCCCTACCTGAGGCACCGGCCCAATAACCATCAGGCCAGCTCGTCTGCTATAGTCAAAGTATCTTTAACCTAAATGGAGCTGCTGTGCGACCAGGCATCCTACCACTTGCCGCGCTGCTCTCCTGGTTCCTGCTACCCGTCCTTGCAGGAGCTCAGCTGCAGCCTGACACCCCAGAAAAACCAGAGCTGGAATGGTGCCTCGATCACCTGCCCAACCGTCATGATTACCCGGACGATGGCAAACCTTTTGGGCCTAGCGTCGATTTCATGCAAGAATTGGCACAGCGTGCCGGCTTTCGTTTGCGTTTTAGCCCAAACACCCCTTTCTCGCGCTGTTTACGGCAAATGGAGCAAGGCAAAACGGACCTGATGATACGCCTGAATGACAGCCCGGACCGCCGTCGTTATATGCACTTGATCCCTTTTGATCGGGCCAGAACTGAAGTCTTACTAATTCGCCAAAACCACCCGGATGTGCGGTATTTCCATCAGTTGGCAGAGCTTAACTTAATTGTGGTGCGAGGCTATAACTACAATCACCGGGCGCTGAAGCAGCTGGCTCAACAGCCACGCAGCATCCCCATCGACTCTCAGGATGCCGGGCTCCAAATGCTGCTGATGGGGCGCGGTGATGCCCTGATCAGCACCTTTGAAGTGGCACGAAATCGTATTCAAAGCAATCCGGATTACCATGGGCAGTTCAAAGTAGCCAGTCTGGATCTTGAACCGAATGAGGTTCGCTTCGTGCATTTAGCTCTGGCCAAAGCCAGTCCATACGTCCACCTTCGCCAACAGCTGGCCGAGGCCATTGAAACGATGATAGCCGATGGCTTAATCCCGCATTACTTTCATCATTTGCCACAAGCCGTTGCTTCAGACCATTGACTGAGTTACTTGAGACTGCTTTTAGGAAGTTTTGTGCTAAGCTGAACTTTGGATTTATTCTGACATTTATGCATGCT
>JAFIFR010000126.1 GCA_020831935.1 Alkalimonas sp. | reverse complement strand
GAAGAGCTGCTGAAAGCCCGTGAGGCCCGGGACATTAAACTGATCGATGCATTGGACGTGTTGGAGCCGGAAGCGGACTTTCTGAGCGAGCAACTGACCGAGCATGCTGCGGTGCTAAGTGCCGATCTCACCTCCCGCTGGGGGCTGAAACGATTGCCATTGTGCCAAACGCTGGATCAGTTGGCCGAAGGCGTGGGTTACAGTGGTGCTTCACCCATGGCGAGGGTCGTGCAGCAAGCGCAGACCTTTGTGCAGTGGCAGCAACTAAAAAAGCGGCAGCGGTTAACGTCAGAAGAGATGCAGCAGATGCTAAAAGCAACGGGCATCACCAAGGATGCCTTGCAGCTATTGGTGCAAACCAACCTACTTAAGCTTGATACCTGACTTAAGCTCAATCGCTGATAATTTTTTTTCCAATAAACATGCAAAGCGTCATTCCCTGGCTTCCGGCGCCTTGCACTCAGCCAACAGAGGCGGCTGCTTGGCTGCTTCTGACTTAGCCTGAATTTACCCTGAATAAAGGCTGCTTAGTTATTCACTCCCATTGCAAATATATCTGTAGCCCTTGATTTTATTGGGTTTGCGCGATTTCAGGGGGAAGACAGCGCTGAATTATTCTGCAATAATGAGCTTAATTCGAGCCGTTAAAAAGAGGTCATTGAGCAATGGCAGAACACATTCAGGTCACCCGCAGTTTGTTTGATGAGGTTATGGTACCTAACTACGCCCCGGCCGCTATGATTCCGGTGAAAGGTCAGGGATCACGGGTTTGGGATCAGCAAGGGCGTGAGTACGTCGATTTTGCTGGTGGTATCGCCGTCAGCAGCCTGGGGCATTGCCACCCGGCTATGGTGAGCGCTTTAACCGAGCAGGCTGGCAAGCTTTGGCATCTGAGCAATGTGCTGACCAATGAGCCTGCACTGCGGCTGGCCAGCAAACTGGTGCAGCAGACCTTTGCTGAAAAGGTCTTTTTTGCCAACTCGGGTGCTGAGGCCAATGAAGCAGCCTTCAAGCTGGCCCGTCGTTGGGCGCTGGATGTTCACGGTGAGCACAAGCAAGAGATTATTTCTTTTAGCAAAAGCTTTCATGGCCGTACCTTTTTCACCGTAACGGTAGGTGGCCAGGCGAGCTATTCCGATGGCTTTGGTCCCAAGCCAGGCGCGGTGCTGCATGCGGAATTTAACAACCTGGATAGTGTCAAAGCCCTTATCAGCGAGCGCACCTGCGCCGTGGTGCTGGAACCGATTCAGGGTGAAGGTGGGATTATTCCGGCGACGCAGGAGTTCCTAGAAGGGGTGCGAGCCCTGTGTGACGAACATCAGGCGTTGTTGGTGCTGGACGAAGTTCAAACCGGCGTAGGCCGGACCGGCCAGCTGTATGCCTACATGAACTACGGCGTAACGCCGGATATTCTAACCACGGCAAAATCTCTGGGCGGCGGCTTCCCGATTGGTGCTATGCTCACCAGCACCGAGATTGCTAAGCATCTGAAGGTTGGAACCCATGGCACCACTTACGGCGGCAACCCGTTGGCCTGTGCGGTGGCGGAAGCGGTGATTGATACCATCAATACCCCCGAAATACTGGAAGGCGTTTTGGCCAAAGAGCAATTGTTCCGGCAGCGTCTTGAGGCCATCAACGAGCAGTACCAGGTGTTCAGTGAGGTGCGCGGCAAAGGGATGCTGCTTGGTGCTGTGTTAAATGAACGCTTCCAGGGGCGTGCCCGGGACTTCTTCCTGGCAGCAGCTGAGCAGGGGCTGATGGCATTGGTGGCAGGCGTGAATGTGGTGCGCTTCGCACCATCACTGGTGATCACCGAGCAAGATATTCAGGATGGTATGGACCGTTTTGAAAAAGCTGTCGCTCAGGTTGTGAGCGCAGCTTAACGCAAAAAAGCAATAAGGCGTTTAAGCGTCAAAATGAAGCACTGAGGCAGCCTGGCTGCCTCTTTTATCTGTTCCTAACTGGAGTAAGCGACAATGATTGTGATTCGCCCAATCCGTGCCAATGACTATGCCGCCTTGTACGACATCGCGGTAGAGTCTGGCCATGGCTTTACCTCCTTGCCGGTCAATGATGAGCTGTTGATGCGGAAAATCAGCCGCTCTGAGCGCTCTTTTCAAAAAACCGTGACCGCGCCCGGGGATGAGGGCTATTTATTTGTGCTGGAAGACACCGACACCGGCTTGGTGATGGGAACCAGCGCTTTGGAAGCCGCCGTTGGCCTGGATGATGCGTTTTATCATTACCACCTGGGTAAGGTGGTGCACAGTTCACGTTCGCTGAATGTTTATAAAACAGTCGATATTCTAACTCTGTGCAACGATTACACCGGAGCCAGTGAGCTTTGTACCTTGTTCCTGCGTGAGAACTGCCGTCAGAAGAACAATGGCAAGCTGCTGTCTAAATTTCGCTTCTTATTCCTGAAAGAGTTCAGCGAGCGTTTTTCTGATCGTATTATTGCTGAAATGCGCGGCGTCTCCGATGAAAATGGCAACTCTCCTTTCTGGCAGTGGTTACAGGAGCACTTTTTTTCAGTAGACTTCCCGACAGCCGACTATCTGACTGGCATCGGCCAGAAAGTGTTCATTGCGGAGTTGATGCCAAAATACCCGATTTACGTCAGCTTGCTGAGCAAAGAAGCTCAGGCTGTGATCGGCCAGGTGCATGGTAAAACCCGACCGGCAATTTCATTGCTGCAATCTGAGGGCTTCTCGCACCGGGGTTATGTTGACATCTTTGACGCAGGTCCGACGGTTGAGGCCAACCTGGAACACATCCGTTCGGCCCGCGACAGTGAAAAGCGCCGGGTACGGATTGGCGATGTCGGTCAAGGCACGGCGTACATGGTGTGCAACACTCAGCTGGAAAACTTCCGGGCGACCTGGCTTGAGTTGTCCGTGCCAGAAGACAGCGATGAAGTGGTGCTGCCTGCTGCCTGTGCAGAAGGCTTATTGGTTCAGGCCGGTGACTGGGTTCGGGTCACCAGAATTTAATTCCAGCCTGACGGCTTGCAGTCGTTGGGCCATTATCAGGGGAAAAGCATGACAGGTCCTGTACAGTTTATTCAAGGTGAGTGGGTTGCCGGCGAAGGCCATACCTTTGTCTCACTGGATCCCGCTAAAAATCAACAAGTCTGGCAAGGTGCCGCAGCGTCAGTTGCGCAGGTCAATGCCGCTGTTGCTGCCGCTCGTGCCGCGCAGTACAACTGGAGCCTGCAATCCTTTGACGAGCGCCTGGCCATTGTCAAAGCCTTTGGCGAACAGCTGGCAGCAAAAAAAGAAGTGCTGGCCGGTTGCATTGCCGAAGAAACAGGCAAGCCTTTGTGGGAAACCCGTACCGAAGTAGCTGCCATGATTGGCAAAATTGACATCTCGGTCCGGGCCTATCAAGAGCGGACCGGCACCAAGGAAAACCCAATGCCGCAAGGCAAAGCCTTTGTGCGTCATAAGCCACATGGTGTGGTTGCAGTATTCGGCCCTTACAACTTCCCCGGTCATTTGCCCAATGGCCACATTGTACCAGCCTTGTTAGCAGGCAATACGGTGTTGTTCAAGCCCAGCGAGCTGACACCCAAGGTGGCGGAGTTGACGGTGAAATTGTGGCAGCAGGCAGGTTTGCCAGCTGGTGTGCTGAACTTGCTGCAAGGCGAAGTGGAAACCGGCAAAGCACTGGCCAGCCACGATGACATTGATGGCTTATTCTTTACCGGAAGCTCCCGCACCGGTCATATTCTGCATCAGCAATTTGCCGGTCGGCCGGAAAAAATTCTGGCGCTGGAAATGGGCGGAAATAACCCCTTGTTGGTGCAAGATGTGGCCGATATTGATGCCGCCGTGCATGACATCGTTCAGTCAGCTTTTATTTCTGCCGGCCAGCGTTGTACCTGCGCGCGGAAACTGTTTTTACCAGCCAACGAGCAAGGTGATCGTATCCTGGCCCGCCTGCTGGACGTCGCAGCCAACATCAAAGTGGGCTTGTACGATGACGAGCAGCAACCCTTTATGGGTTCGATGATCTCGGTGGCAGCCGCCAAAGGCATGCTGACTGTGCAAGATGAGCTGCAAAAGCTGGGTGGGCGTTCCTTGTTGACCATGAAGCACCTGAAACCCGATACTGCTTTGGTCAGCCCGGGCATTATCGACTGCACCGATATTCAGGATTTCCCGGATGATGAACATTTCGGCCCTTTGCTGAAAGTTTTTCGTTTTACCGATTTTGATGCCGCCATTGATGCAGCCAACCGCACCAGCTTCGGCTTGTCTGCCGGCTTGCTAAGCGACAGTGCTGAGCTTTATGAACATTTTTTCCGCCGCATTCGTGCTGGCATCGTCAACTGGAACCGTCCTATCACCGGTGCCAGCTCAGCGGCACCTTTTGGTGGCATTGGCAAAAGTGGCAACCACAGAGCCAGTGCCTACTACGCGGCCGATTACTGTGCCTATCCGGTTGCTTCGGTCGAGCTGGACAGGGTGCAACTGCCAGAGCAGTTGTCACCAGGGCTGAAATTTTAACCGCATAAAAATACATCGGGGCTAAGGCCCCGATTTGTTTTCTCGGTCAAATTTTGCTTAACTGTTAGGCAACTACAGCTTGCGAAAGGCAGTACCGCGACCATGGTGATAGATAAACCCGGCTACGAACATCTGATTCAGTTTTTAACTGAAAATCTGGCCTTGTTTGAACAGGCCGGAACGCCTTATCGTCCAGCCAAGTCCGTGGGCGAGTTTCTGGAAGAGTGCATTGCTGAGCAAATTATTCAACTCTGTACCCAGCATACCGAGCTGGAGATGAATCATCGCAGTCTGATCATTCGTGAGGTGGATGGCATTGTGTACGATTTCCAGGAAGTGCTGGGCTCGGTGCTGGACAATGAAATCAGTTGCGAGCAAGCCGAAATCATTCACGAGATTGCCTTACTGATTAAAAATTTGTTTGATAATGCTGTGGCCGCCTTGCTGGATTAAGCCGGCTAGCACTTAGAATCAAGCCCCCCGTGAACGGTGTTTGCGGGGGGCTTGATTTAGTGCGGTCAATGCTGGCGGCCCGGCAAAGTTTTCGCTAGAATATGCCCCCTTTGTGGTAATGCTGAGGTGTTTGCGATGGAAGCAAGCGTAAAATGGCTCGACTCCATGACTTTTGTGGGTTGCTCTGGTAGCGGCCATCAGGTGGTGTTTGATGCCAACAAAGATCAAAGCACAGCACCAAGCCCGATGGAGATGTTGTTGATGTCTGCCGGCGCTTGTTCGTCGGTCGATGTGGTGAGCATTTTGAAAAAATCCCGCCAGCAAGTTGCGCACTGCGAAGTGAAGTTGAGCGCAGAGCGGGCCGACAGCATTCCCAGGGTCTTTACCAAAATGCATCTGCACTTTGAGGTGACAGGGTCAAACCTGAGTGAAAAACAGGTGGCAAGGGCGGTAGAGCTATCCGCCGACAAGTACTGCTCGGTGTCCCTGATGCTGGCCAAAAGCGTTCAGGTATCACATTCGTTCAGTATAAAAACCGTGGAAGGGTTGGCCAGCGCCGACTAACTTTCAGTCGTCAAATAACGGTTGCCGCAGGCAGCGGTAGTGGAGAGCACCCTAAGTGATCAATCCGTTTGAGAAAATAAAGCTGCATGGCTTTAACAACCTGACCAAAAGCTTAAGCTTTAGCATCTACGATATCTGTTACGCGAAAACGGAACAGCACCGTCAAGAGTACATTGAGTACATCGACGAGCAGTACAATGCCGATCGCTTAACCGATATCTTGTGCGAAGTGGTGGATATTATCGGTGCCAATGTGCTGAACATCGCCCGCCAGGATTACGATCCGCAAGGGGCCAGTGTCACCATTCTGGTCAGTGAAGAGCCGGTGCTGGAAAACCCGGATAACTCGGAAAACCCGGGCCCTCTGCCTGAGACAGTGGTGGCGC
Source organism: Alkalimonas sp. (assembly GCA_020831935.1). Classification (GTDB taxonomy): domain Bacteria; phylum Pseudomonadota; class Gammaproteobacteria; order Enterobacterales; family Alteromonadaceae; genus Alkalimonas. Next base: position 1,426 of record JAFIFR010000126.1, on the reverse strand, counting down.
ATCTGGATAAAAGCCACATATGCGTTCACACTTATCCGGAAGTACATCCACACGATGGCATCTGTACCTTTCGGGCCGATATTGAAGTCTCAACTTGCGGCATTATCTCGCCACTGAAAGCATTGAACTTCCTGATCCACAGCTTTGAATCCGATGTGGTCACCATCGACTACCGGGTGCGTGGTTTTACCCGGGATGTCAGCGGCACCAAGCACTACATCGATCACCCGATCAGCTCCATCCAGAACTTTATGGATGAAGAAACCAAGAATGCCTTTCAGATGATCGATGTGAACGTGTATCAGGAAAACCTGTTTCACACCAAGATGATGCTAAAACAAGGCGATCTGGACAACTACCTGTTTGGCGTCGGCACCGACTCGATGAGCAAAGGGCAGGTGAAGGAAATCAGCAGCAAGGTGTTTAAAGAAATCCGCGAAATTTTCTATGGCCGTAATTTGCCAGATGTGAAGTAGCTTTGGTTGCGAACAGCACAAAAAACCGCTCATTTTTGAAGCGGTTTTTTTGTTTAACGCCCTAGCCAATCCAACTGGCCACGGGTATTGGCGCGTTTTTTCATCAGGTTCTCTATCAATGGCGTTAAAATCAGTTCCATCGCCAGTCCCATTTTACCGCCCGGTACCACCAGCGTGTTGACCCGCGACATAAAAGAGCCGTGGATCATCTGCAGGTAGTAGGGGAAATCCACGTGTTTGATACCGCGAAAGCGCACTACCACGAAGCTTTCATCCAGCGAGGGGATGTCTTTGGCGCTGAAGGGGTTGGAGGTATCGACTGTGGGGACCCGCTGGAAATTGATGTGGGTGCGGGAGAATTGTGGGGTGATAAAGTTGATGTAATCGTCCATGCTGCGGACAATGCTCGACATCACGGCTTCGCGGCTGTGACCACGGTCGTGCGTATCGCGGATGATTTTCTGGATCCACTCTAAGTTTACAATCGGCACCATGCCAATCAGCAAGTCGACGTGCTGGGCCACGTTGTGCTGCTCGGTGACGACGCCACCATGCAGCCCTTCGTAAAACAGCAAATCGGTATTGGGGCGCAGCTCTTGCCAGGGGGTAAAGGTACCGGGCAATTGGTTGTAGGGCACTGCTTCTTCAAAGGTGTGCAGGTACTTGCGGTAGCGGCCGCTGCCATTGCTGCCATAGCTGGCAAAGAAGTCTTCCAGCGCACCAAAATCATTGGCTTCCGGTCCAAAGTAGCTGATGTGCTTGCCTTGCTCCATCGCTTTACGCACCGCCAGATCCATTTCTGGGCGGCTGTAACGGTGAAAACAATCGCCTTCGATAAAGGCCGCATCCACGCCTAAGGTGCGAAAAATATGCTGAAAGGCATTGCTGGTGGTACTGGTACCGGCACCCGAGGAGCCGGTAATGGCAATGATTGGATTTTTATCGGACAC
>JAFIFR010000125.1 GCA_020831935.1 Alkalimonas sp. | reverse complement strand
GCCGGGCCCAGTACAGCGCTCTGTCATCGTAGTTGGGATTGGTTCTGGCCTGATAAGTCGCCTGTTGCCACAATTGCTCACCATGCTGGCGCAAGCGGGGCGCCAGATCATGGCTGGTTTCGGTGTGTTGCAGTTCCAGCCGCAGGTTGTTGACCAAAGGCTCGAAGCGACTGAGCACCTGCGGCATCAGCTGCCAGGCTGCTTCCAGTCGCTGCTCTTCGACTGTGTCAGCTAGTGCAGCAGTGGTCTTGGCGGTTAGCAGAAAACAAAAGCAAGTAAGGGCGAGCATAGTTCGCATCATGTGCTCTCGGTTAAAGCGGATAACCCACTGTAGCATGGAATCATGCTGCCGACAGCAGGGCTGCCCCCTTGTCCTTTCCAACTGAGCCAGTTTCAGGCCAGGCCTCCGCGACACAGCTTAGCGGGATCCAGCAAGGCTTTCAGTTCCTTTTCCGTCAAGTCCGTTTCTTCCAGCGCCACATCCAGCACTGGCCGCTGTTGCTGATAGGCTTTTTTAGCGATTTCGGCGGCTTTCATGTAGCCAATCACCGGGTTTAAGGCGGTCACCAGAATGGGATTGCGATGCAGCGCCTGCTCAATATGGGCTTTATTGACGGTAAAGCCCTCAATGGCTTGATCGGCCAGGGCTCTGCAGCCATTGGCCAGCAGCTCAATGCTTTGCAGCAGATTGTAGGCGATGACCGGCAGCATCACATTGAGCTCAAAATTGCCAGATTGGCCGGCCACCGTGATGGTGCTGTCGTTGCCAATCACCTGAGCGCAGAGCATGGCAACGGCTTCCGGTACCACTGGGTTGACCTTGCCGGGCATAATGGACGAACCCGGTTGCAACGCCGGTAGTTCTATTTCGGCCAACCCAGCCAGTGGGCCAGAATTCATCCAGCGCAAGTCGTTGCTGATTTTCAGCAGCGAAACCGCCAGGGTTTTTAGCTGGCCTGACAGGCTGACACTGAGATCCTGGCTGCTGATACCAAAGAAGAAATCCGTGGCCGGACTGAACGGATAGCCAAGCTGGCTGCTGAGTTGCTGACAAAAGCTGCTGGCAAAGGAGGGATGGGCATTGATGCCGGTACCCACAGCTGTGCCGCCTTGCGGCAACTGGCGCAGGCTGTGCAGCACCTGTTGCAGTTGTTCGCGGCTGTGCAACAACTGGCTTTGCCAGCCAGAAAGCACCTGACCAAAGGTCACCGGCATCGCATCCATCAAATGAGTGCGACCGGTTTTTACCAGGTGGCCAATGCGCTGCTCTTTTTGCTGCAAAGTGCTGAGCAAAAGTTCTAGCTTTGGCAGCAGTTGTTGCTCCAGTGCCAGCAGGGCACTCAGTTGAATCGCCGTTGGGATCACATCGTTGCTGCTTTGCCCGAGATTGACATCGTCATTCGGGCTGACCGGCTCCCCCAGGCTTTGACTGGCCAAGCTGGCCAACACCTCATTGACGTTCATATTGCTGCTGGTGCCAGAGCCGGTTTGAAATACATCAACCGGGTAGTGTGTTAAGTCGGTTTGCTGCAGCTGGGATTTGGCTGCGGCAATGATGGCTTCGGCTTTGGCCGTTGGCAGCAAGCCTAACTGCTGATTGGCGCCGGCCGCTGCTGCCTTGATGTGCAGCAAGGCCTGAATAAAACGCAGTGGCATGCTGAGGCCACTCAATTGGAAATTCTGCACCGCTCTTTGAGTTTGAGCCTGATAGAGCGCATCGGCCGGAACTTCAAGTTCGCCCATGCTGTCGCGTTCGGTTCGTGTGGTCATTTCAGTGCTCCTTTATTTGTTGGCTGTGTACAGCTGTTGGTTCAGGCTGGCGCGTAACTGGCAAATCTTACGATAGGCATCAGGCTCTGCCCGATACAAGCGCTGCAAAGCCAGTAATGGTAGATACAGTTGATCGGCGGCTTGTTGCCGGCAGATCCCATTGGGTAAGGTCGCAGTCAGCTGAGCCAACAGAAACAGGCTGCGTCTGAGCACCCATTCTTGCAGCAAACGGTTGGATGCGTTGGCCAATTGACAAGCCAGGCGACAGCCGATGTTGGTGAAATCGGCAATCTGACAGGCATTGAGCTCACCTTGCATCAATCCGCGCTGCAGATGTTGCTCAAGTTTACACCAATTCATCCAGCTTGCTTGAAAATCAACCATCTTCTTTTCTAACTGCATGACACAAAAGTTACATATTAAAGTATTGCAAATGAGAATGATTTGCAATAGGATCAAATGCAAATAATAATCACTATCAATAAGGGAGTGGCCATGCGTTGCTTTGTCGCTTTGTGCTTGCTGGGACTGTCCATGCAAGCGGTGTCTCATACCCCTTATTTATTACCGGCAGATTTTGAGGTGCCGCGCAGTGGCTGGGTCAGCCTGGAAGCATCGTTTGCCGATAAATTTTTTGTGCCGGAAGTCGCTTTTAACAACGATGGTTACCAGGTCATTGCACCCGATGGCCAGCAGCTTGCTCCTGATACCTTATTTACTGGCCGGGTCCGGACTTTGTTAGAGCATCAGTTGCAGCAGGAAGGCACCTGGCGTTTTAGTACTGGTCAGCGCTACGGTGCCGAATTCCGTACCTACCTATTGGATGGTCGCCGGGGCAGTGTGCGGGATCCAAACCAACCTTTGCCGGCAGGGGCTGAGCCATTGGCACATTTTCAGGCAGTGACTCTGGCGGAGACCTATATCTCGTTAGGGCAACCGAATGAACGAGCATTGCAGCCACATGGGCAGGGATTGGAGTTGGTTTTTCAAACCCACCCGAACAGTTTATTTGCGGCAGAGCCGATCCAGCTGCAACTGTTTTTTGATGGCAAGCCTCTGCCAGAACAGCCGGTTCGTGTTTTTGCTGCTGGCAGCGAGGATGACTCTCCCGCTCAGTTAGAGCTGGAAAGTGATGCTCTGGGGAGCCTTAGTTTCCAACTGCAACAGCCAGGTCGGTACTTATTGTTAAGCCGATACCGTCATCCGGCACCTGCGACAGCATCGGTGCCTGAATACAGTTATAGCTACAGCGTTGTCATTGATGTCACCCACTAAATAAATCTGAGTAAGAAGGAATAACACCATGAGCTATTCAACCCACACCCTGTTGGTTTTTTTGGCCACCAGCGCTTTGTATTTGCAATCTGCTGCGGCTTCCGTATTGCCTTTTAGCAGCATAGAGGAACCCTTGGCCGATCAACGCTACCGTTTTATTGATCGCTTCGCGGTCGATGAGCACAACCAGGTCAGCCAGGACGACTTTATTCAGGCCTGGCAGCAGCGTTATGACGCCTTGTCAGCCAGTGCCGATGGCCGGGTCACCGAAGCGGCTTTTGTTGCCTTCGAAATGACCGAGCTGGAGCAGCAGTTGCTGGATGCCAGGGAATCCCATGTGCGTCAGACCCTCAATCGTTTTAATGCGCTGGACCGCGATAACGATGGTTTTATCAGTTGGGAGGAATACCAAGCTTCCGGACAACGGATTTTTAACCGTTTTGATACCACCCAGTCTGGGGTGGTTCGGGCCGGCGACCCAGAGCCAGAGGCTCGCCGCCGGGTACAAACGACCACCCAGAGTCAGAACGAGCGTCGTCGGGTCCGCTCGTTATTAGCCATGCCAACCACCCACAACAATCAGGGGTTTCTCACCATGTTTGCCGGCAATGAGCAGCAGGTCACTCTGGAGCAGTTTGAGCAACAGCGTCGCAGTATTTACGACCGTACCGATCTGAATGGCGATGGCCTGGTCAGCCGGGGGGAATACCTGGATGAGTTTATGGGCCGGGTGGGGCAGCGTGAAGAGGACGTCCGTCAGGCGCATCGTGAGCTGGCACAGCAGGTGTTTCGCCAGATGGATAGAGAGCAGCGGGGTTGGCTTAGCCAACAAGACTTTGTTGCCTATGGCCTGGCGGTATTCAAGCTTTGGGACACCACCAATGAACAACAGATCAGCGAAGCTCAGCCATTGCCAGAGCAGGAACCCCAGCTGCAGTTGGTGGCTCGCCAGCGCTGATCATGGCTTATACACACTATCTGATGACTTAAGGAGTACAGTTTGCGTACTGCAATAAATAAACCGTCGCTGCGGTTACTTTGGCTGGCTTGTGCTGGCGCCATGTCTGGTTCACTCTGGGCCCAGGAGCAGAAACTGCCTGAGGTTCAGGTCACCGCTGAAGCGCCCGAGCCGGAGGCTTCCGCCCAAATCAATCAACAACGCCTCAGCGCCGCGGAGCTGAGTGCGCAGCAGGCCAGCCAACTGGCGGACGTGGTGCGATACTCGCCTGGCGTCACTCTGACCAACATCGGGCGTTTTGGCTCGGCAGGGTTCAACATTCGGGGGATGGATGGTGACAGGGTTGCCATTACTGTGGATGGTCTGGCCTTGGCTGAGCGACTGGATCCGTCCAACTTGGCGCCTTATGCCTTTTTCCGCTCTGGCCGGGGCGGTATTGAGCTGGATAGCCTGAAACAGGTTGAGATCTTAAAAGGAGCCGATGCGCTGTTGGCTGGCAGTGGCTCGCTCGGTGGTGCTGTGCTGTTGCAAACCAAGGACCCGGCCGACTTTTTACAGACCAGGGACGATGAAAGTCATCTGGGGCTAAAAGCGGGGTTTGATGGTGCTTTTCATGAGCGTCAACTCAATCTGACAGCGGCCAATCGTCTCGGCGCTGTAGAGTCCATGTTGATCCTCAGCAGGCGGGATGGCGAGCAGCAGCGGGTGCCGCATCGGGGTGCCGATATCACAGGCGGTGCCCGCAGTATTCCAGAGCCACTGGATAGCCAAAGTCACAACCTGCTGGCCAAGCTGCAGTGGCAGCTGCAACCAGAGCATCGGTTGGGCTGGACGCTGGAGCATTATACAGCGATCACCGAGGTGGATGAGCGGGCCAAAATCGGGGGCAGTTATTTAAGCCGCGATACCGAGGATGAAAGCCGCCGCCGCCGTGCTGGCATGGCGTACGAGTGGTTGGCCGGGAAAGACTGGTTCGATGCGGTCAGTCTGCGGCTGGATTGGCAGGACACGCGTAACTTTGGCATCACCAAAATGCTGATGGATTATGCCCTTTGTCCGGAAGCCTCTCAACCTTGCATGCGGCATGAAGATCGCGGCTTTCGTCAGCGGCAGCAGCGGCTGGCACTGGCGTTTGATAAAGAGCTGCTTAGCAATGGCTTGCAGCAGCAATGGCTGTATGGTATCGGCGCAGAGCGCAAGCATATTTCCAGTTGGCGCACCAATACGCACTTTGTCGGCAACAGTGCGCAGGTGGGACGTAGCGACAACTTCGCCTTTGTTATTCCTCACACCCGTATCGATCAATGGTACCTGATGGCGCGCGATCAACTGACCTTAGCAGGCGGCAGCCAATGGACGCTGGGACTGCGTTACGATGGTTTTCGTTACCAGCCGGAATTGTCAGAGCTGATGCAGGATGGCACCGATACCATTACTTCGGGCAGTTTTGGCAATTGGAGTGGCCAGCTATCCTACCGTTACCCGTTAACAGAGCGGCAGCAACTGAAGCTGCAGTGGGGCCGCGGATTTCGGATGCCCAGCGTGGACGATATGTACGGAGGCGTCAGCAGTTCCGTCGTGACCGATGTCAATGGGAATACTGCAGTGATATGGAATTCTGCAGCCAACCCGGAATTAAAAGCGGAAACCAGCCGCAATCTGGAGCTGGCCTGGAGCTGGCAGCCTGCCGCCCGCCAACAGCTGCAACTGTCGGTGTTTCGTCAGGACTACCGCAACCTGATTGAGTCGCAGCCGCAAACCCGCTTACCGGATGTGCAATACCAACGCTGTGCTTTTGGTGACTGTATTTTGGTGGAGGGCAATACCTACTGGCAGCCACAGAATATTGGCCAGGCCAGAGTGCAGGGCATTGAGCTGGAGTCTTTGCTGCAATTGAATCAGGCCTTTAGTCTGCGACTGGCGGGCAGCCGGCAATACGGTAAGGACAGCGATGATGAGCCCTTGCTCAGTATCACCCCGGCCAATGCCTTAGCAGCGCTGCGTTATCAACACCCGAGCCAGCCGTGGCAACTGGTCACTACCGTGCAGTATCTGGCCGCCAAAAATGAAGCCGATACCCTGCAAACGCAAGCCGATGGCAGCCGACGCTCAGCGGTGTTGCAGGTGCCGGGTTCGGCTACGGTGGTGGATCTCAATGCCAGCTGGGACATCACAGCAGCATGGCAGTTGCAGCTTGGTATTTTTAACCTGTTTGACCGGGAGTATTACCGTTGGGATCGACTGCGCTTTATCTATCCAGGTGGGGGTGGCCCGCGCGGCGATGTGCAGCCCGATACCGATGGCTACCGTCGCTTTGCCGAGCCTGGGCGTTACCTAAAAGCCAGCGTCAGTTACACCTTTTAATTCGTTAGTCTCCATCCTGAAACGGCCTCCATGCTGTTTCGCGGCGCATCCTTGCGCCACCCTTCAGGATGGGTGCTAGTTACAGCGTTCCTCTGGAGTATTCGCGGTATTCGCAACCACCTGCTGGGAAGAAAGGTGGTTTTTTTCGTCAGATGGGAACCATTTTGGTACTTGGCTATCGAAGCGGATTGGATTATTTTGTGATAGGCTAACAAAATAAAGCAGTGATAAAGGGAAGCCTTTGTCCGTTGTCTGACTGTATAGAATGAATAAGCGCTCAACCATGCCACAACCATTGCTTACTTTGACAAACCGCCTGCCTGGGGCGCATCGGCGACTGCTCGGCACCTTGTTGCTGATCAGTCTGTTGATTGTGTTTTGGCCAAGCAGCCCTAAACAGCAAAGCCCTTTGCTCAGCCTGATGCCGGTACTGGTGAGTTCCAGTCTGTCGCAGTTGGAACCACAGTTGGGGTGGCAAGCGCAATGGGAGCAACTGAGTCCAGCTCTATTTCCTGAGCCAGAACCCGAGGTGGATGAGTCCATTGTTCATTACGCCATTCAGTCTGGCGATAGCCTCAGCCGCATTTTCTCCCGCCTTGGTTTTAGCCAACAACTGATGCATCGGATTATGGCGGCCGATCAGTCGCTGCTGGCGCTGGATGTGTTGCGCCCGGGCCATAGCCTGACCTTTCAGCTGGATGACAACAAGGAGCTGCTTTCGATGGAGCTTTTTGTTCACCCCGGTAACCGGGTGTTGTATCAACGCGAAGCCGATGGCGACTTTAGCTATCAAGAGCTGCTGGATGAAGGCGAATGGTACAGCCAAACCTTGGTGGGTGAAATCCATGGCAGTTTTTACTTGTCGGCGCAGCGGGCAGGCTTGAACGATGCCGAGATTGCTACCGTCAGTCAGCTGTTTCGCGATCGCATTAACTTTTCCCGTGATATTCAGGCCGGTGCTCGCTTTCAGGTGATCCGCAGTGACAACTATGTGGGTGAAGAAGCCACCGGCCAAAGCCGTATTGAAGGCATTCGGCTTTTTAACCGTCGTCAGCAGCTGACGGCTTTTTTGCATG
>JAFIFR010000124.1 GCA_020831935.1 Alkalimonas sp. | reverse complement strand
TAGCCGCCTCGCCCCATACGGACTACCGCGTCAGAGACCCGCTTTAAACGTTTGAGGACCAAACGGTAGATAAAAAACTGCAGCAACAGAGCCACAATCAAGGCTATCAACACAAAGAAGGCCACCATTTTGGATTGAATGGCCTCAAGAGTCACGAAGGCGTCTTTCTTCGGGCGGTACACCGTTAAAAACCAGCCAAGACGCTCGACCGGTGCAGCTTGCAGCAGGTAAGTTTCACTTTGCTCACTGCGAAAGGCCTGTTGCTCGGGACTGGCCAACACACTGCTCTTGAAGTCTTGCAACTCGGTATCCTGCAGCTCCATACCTTGCAGCAAAGTATTCATCCGGGCATCCCCGCCAGGTTGATGATCGGGCACCAGCAATAAATTGCCACTGCGTTCAAACACCATCAGTCGGTGCTGCCTGCCCAGTTGCGCTGGAGGTATCAAGTCTGCAAAAAGCTCATCCAGTAGGTAGTCGGAACCCGTCACACCGACAAATTCATCACCAAAATAAACCGGGATAATCAGGCTGATCATCCATTGTTGCCAGATATCGTCAAAATACACCGGTGTCCAACGCGGTACCCGGGCTGGATTGTACTCCGGCATAGCCAGTCGGAAAAAAACATCCTGATGAAAATTATGATCGGCATCAATCGCCATCGCCCAATCCGATGGTGAAATGCGGATAAAGTGATCCTGGCTGATAAAATAAAAATTAAAAAAGTCTTGCCGCATCATGGCGGCCAGTGCCGGCCAGTCACGGCTGGTGGCATCGAACCAACGCTCTGCCTCCGTGCCCCGCTTTCTGACGGGTAAAAAAGCACCGGATACCTCATCCTGCAACCGAATGGCACCATCGGCATGCTGAGGCAAGGGAGGCCTGCTGTTAGCCTGATGCTCCCGCAACGAGCGCGTCAGCAACTGGTTGGCCATCAATGCTTTTTTTTCTTTGCTGGTAATGAGTTGCTCGACATGGCGCGCACTGTGCTGCGCCAGCAGGGTTAGGCTGGTTTTCTCCTGCTCCAGCAAGACTGCCCGCTGCAGAAACAACACCGCCCAAAACACCACTACACCCGCGGCGAGGGTACACAAAAAAACCAGCAAAGCCAGCTTCACACTGAGCGAGCGCACTCCGGTAGGTTTTTGTAATTGCAGTTCTTTCACGCAAGAAGCCTGTTGTTATGCTGCGGGCTACGACTTGTTGACCAACTAAACTGCCTGGTCAACAACCACCTTAAGGTACTACACTTTTGGCTGCAAGTCCCTTAGTATAGGTTGAACAAATAACACAGGGAGGAGCAATCGATGTCCCTGTAACTCCATGAAACGGCTACTGGGCTGTTTCAAAATGGAAACCACCAAGGAGCGTCCATGAAAAAATCACTAATTGCCATTGCCTTACTCTGTTCTGGAATCGTTTTTAGCCAAAGCAGCCACGCCAATGCCTTCGTCAATGGCGAAGACGCCGTGACCTACCGCCAGGCGACGTTTCAGGCTATCCGTTTTAACCTGGTAGACATCAACGACATGTTCCGGGGCAATGTGCCATACGATCTGGAGCGGGTGCAGCGCCGGGCAGAAGCCCTGGCAACCTTAAGTCAGCTGCCGTGGGAAGCCTTTAATTTCCCGGGTGCCGATCATGCCAGCGGCAAAGTCAAAGCCGCCTTATGGCAAAACCTGGAAGACTTCAACCAGCGCGGTGAAAAGTTTGCCGCCGATGCTGCGGCTTTGCACCAGGCCGCACAAGGCGGGGAACGTCGTGAAATCCAGGGCACTTTTCGCGAGTTTGCCAACAACTGCAAAGCCTGCCATGACAACTACCGGGCGGACTAATCCAACACCACCACAGGGGCTTGCCCCTGTGGTCTTTTATCAAAAGCTGAGCATACGAATCAAATCCGCACCTTGCCACCAATAAAACCCTAGCCAGAAGATCACCACCAACACAAAGTAGCTCCAGCTGTTTTTCAACGGCTGCGCCGACTGGCCCGGTAGCGCTCGAAGTTTGCCATGCAGCATGCCCATTATCACATTGTGGTGCCGCCAACTGTGCCAAAGCGCTGCGGCCACATGCACCGCCACCGCAATCAACAACACATCAACGCCTACTTTATGCCAGCGTGTCGCCAGCGACACCGTGTCACTGGAGACATAACGCACCAAGGGGCCGTCGGTAAAGATATGATCCGTGGTCATTAAACCTGAAATAAACTGCATCAACACCAGCAGCAGCAGGGCAAAAATCATGTAAGAAGAAGCCGGGTTGTGCCCCATCACCGCTTGCGGCTGTCGTAAATAGCGCCAGGCTTTTAAGGGACTTGCGGCAAAACGGTGAAAGCGAGCGCTGGGACTGCCATAAAGCCCCCAACAGATCCGAGCCAATAATACGGCTGCCAGGCTATACGCCAGCAGCTGGTGCCACTCCATCAATCCTTCGGTACCGGTGTACCAAAGCCCGGCCAACAGCAGCAGCTGACTCCAGTGAAAAAAACGCACCGCCGGATCCCAGACCTTTTCCATCTTCATCGCTCTCTATTCCCGCAAGCCCCTGATTTGATGTAAAGAGTTTAGCACAGGCCGATTTTAAAATGGATGCAGCACGAGGCAACTGTACAAAACACAACTCCAACACACATCTCAAGCCTGCATTAGCAGTTGACTTTAGCCATCCAGACTGATAAAAATGAGGGATGAAACAACATACCGCCAACACCTTCTTTTTTGACTTTTTTACCACCCGTCACGGGAGGTAGTGTTGCGCGCTGGCAGAACACCGAAAACCTCCCCATCTGGGAGGTTTTTTTTGGCTCTAACAAATAAAAATTGCAATGAAGGAAGCTCCAGCATGGAACTGAATGAAGTACGACAACAGATACAGACAACCGATCAGCAATTGCTGCAGTTGTTGGCCAAACGCCGTCAACTGGCATTGGCGGTAGCGGAAGCTAAAATCAGCCAAAACAAGCCAATCCGGGATCAGGAGCGTGAAGAAGCTTTGTTGCTGCGCTTGATCGAAAGTGGTAAAGCGCTCGAGCTTGATGCGCCTTATGTCACCCGTTTGTTTCATGTGATTATTGAAGACTCGGTGCTGCAGCAGCAAGCAAAGTTGCAAGGCGAGCTGCGCGGCATGCAAGGGCCCTCAGTCAAAGTCGCTTATCTGGGTGGACAGGGCTCTTACAGCTACTGGGCGACGCAAAAGTACTTCACCCGCCGCGCGGAGCAAATTATTGATATTGGCTGCGACAGTTTTAATGACATCATTAAAGCGGTCGAAACCGGCCATGCCGATTATGCAGTCTTGCCGATTGAAAACACTTCATCCGGTAGCATCAATGAAGTCTACGACTTGCTGCAACACACCCGTTTGTCCATCGTTGGCGAGCTGACCCACCCGATTGATCACTGCGTACTTGGTGTACCTGGGACTGCGCTGAACCAAATTCGCCAAATCTGTGCCCACCCTCAGGTGATCGCTCAGTGCAGTCAATTCTTGCTGGGCCTGACCAACATCAAGGTCGAGTATTGCGACAGTTCCTCCGATGCCTTTCAACGGGTGCAACAAAAACAGGATCCGACCATGGTTGCCATTGGCGGTGAAGCTGGCGGGAAGATCTATGGGCTGGAGGTGCTGGCACGCGATCTGGCCAACCAAAAAGACAACGTCAGCCGCTTTATTGTGGTGGCGCGTAAAGCCGTGACGGTCGCCAAAGCCATACCGGCCAAAACCACCTTTATTATGTTCACCGGCCAACAACCCGGCGCTTTGGTTGACGCCCTAACGGTGTTAAAGCGCCACGGCATCAGCATGGCCAAGCTGGAGTCCCGGCCTATTCCCGGCAACCCCTGGGAAGAAATGTTTTATGTCGACGTACTGGCCAACACCCACGATTACGCCATGACCCGGGCGCTGGAGGAGCTGAATCGAATCACCAAATTTATTAAAGTGCTGGGCTGCTACCCCAGTGAAGCCATTCAGCCGACGGAAGTGCCAACCAGCTGAAAAAAAGGCGCCTCATGGGCGCCTTTTAAATAACAGGGAGGGTTACATCAATCCAGCATTATCAGCTGTTGGCGCGAGAGCGGATGGACTCAATCACCGGAGAGCTACCAAAGCCATTGCTCTCAGCCCATTCAATATCACCAGAAGCCGCAACCTGACTGCCTGGCAGCTGACGGATGATGAAGTCGGCCGTATCGTTGGCGTTGTGACGAATGGCATGGCGCACCAGCGGCAAACCATCGCAAACGATGCCATCGTAGACATTGCGTAAACGCAGGCGATGGTCACTCAGAGTTTTGCGCAAGTCGTTACGGCTATCGGCAGCCACAAAAGAGCAAATCGAAACAGCCAGTTGCTGATCGGCCTGAGCCTGTGAGCTGAACATCGCGGTGGCGGCAAGAACAGACGCTAAAGCTACAAATTTCAATTTCATTTTCTGGCTCCATGGTACAATAATTAGTCAGAACCCATTCATCTGTGAATGGCGATTAGCTTGTGCTTGCGAAAGGTCAGTCAGACACTGCAGTGTGCAGTTCACATTAAGGTCAGGACGACGCTTAATGGCAGCCCAGCTATCATGGGAAACAGGGTTTCCGTTAGACCTGAAGCTTTGCGTGATCATCCTTTCGGATGTCTTGCCTTTCGAAGTGTGCACAGAATAACCAATTCAAACGCCCTTGGCAATAGCGTCATAAAAATTTCATCGATAAAAGCGGTACAGCCATCGAATCACAGACTGATTTGCTGGCCCTGTTCAGCAATCTCAACCGCCATGCCCTGTTGCTGCATCGCTTGTTGCAACGCCTGCTGCGCTTTGGGCTCGCCATGCACCAACCAAAACTGGGGTTGACCACCAATAGCCCCGGCCCACTGCAACAGCTCACTCTGACCGGCATGGGCTGAAAAGCCACCTATGGTGTGTACTTTTGCTTTCACCACAATGTCCTGACCAAAGAGTTTGATGCGCTGCTCGCCATCCACCAGCCGACGCCCCAAAGTGCCCTGCGCCTGGAAGCCAACAAAAATAAGGTGGTTGGAGTTTTTCCACAAGTTGTGTTTGAAGTGATGCACTATACGGCCGCCATTGCACATGCCGCTGCCTGCGATGATGATGGCGCCTTGTTTAAAGCGGTTAATGGCCATGGAGTCTTCGACCGTTTCCGACAACTTTAAAATAGGCAAAAAAGACGCCAAATCGCGCACATTCTGTTGCTTCAACAAACGGGTATCGTCCGGGTCCATGCTGTGAAAAAAGCGGTCGTAAATTTCAGTAATGCTGATGGCCATCGGGCTGTCCAAAAACACCACCTTTTGTTTCAGCTTGCCCTGATGATACAAGACACCAAGGTAATACAGGATCTCCTGCGAGCGTCCGAGCGCAAAAGCAGGAATGTACACATTGCCACCGGCCTGATAGGCAGCCTCCAGCGCTGCAGCAAACTCCGCCACCGTGTGCTCGACATCCTGATGATTGCGATCGCCATAAGTGCTTTCCATCAGCACCAGATCGGCATGAGCTATTTCAGCCGGATCGTTCATCAGCACCGTTGCCGGGTTGCCCAAATCACCGGAAAACACCAAGTGCCGCATGCCCTGCTTGCCTTTTAGCCAGAGCTGTACAATGGCCGAGCCCAGGATATGGCCGGCATCGTTAAATTCCAGCTCCATCCCGGGCATCGGCACCGTGCGTTTGTTGTAAGGCAGCGGCTCACACAGCTCGATGACCCGTTCAGCATCGGAAAGCTGCATCACTGCTGGCAGCTCTTTTTTTCCGGCCCGGGCAGCCCGGCGGTTTTTCCACTCCAGATCTTTTAAATACAGATGCACCGAGTCTTTCAACAGCACCGGCAACAGCTCAGCGGTCCCTTTGGTGCAGTAAATTTTGCCATGAAAGCCTTTGGCCACCAACAGGGGCAACAAACCGCTGTGATCAATGTGGGCATGGGACAGGATCACCGCATCTATGTCTTTTGGCTTAAATTGAAACCGAAACTTATGCCATTCGCGAATTTGATCGCTGCCTTGCACCATGCCGCAATCAAGCAGCACTTTTTTGTTATTTAGTTCGACTAAGTAGCAAGACCCTGTCACCTGACCGGCTCCGCCGATAAAGGTTAATTGCGCATTAATGGGCATGAAGTTCTCCTGTTTCGGTTGGCAACAGCTCTTGCTGCTCATAGGCGTTTTGCAGCTGAGCAATACTCAGCATGCATTTGGTTAGGTGATGGTCAAAGCGACGCAGCTCTGCCAGACGCAGCAGCAGCTCGCCGCCCTCGCCACTGTGCAGATGGCTGCTTAACTGCTCCGGTGTTAACAGCTGTTGTTTTTGCTCGACGCGTTTGCGACTGATATCCCGGTACAACACCGAAATCTGACCGGATGCGACGGGTAAATCCAGCGCCGCCAAGGCCCGCCAAAACTCCGCTTGCGACTGGATTGCTGGCCGCTGCTGTTCAAACCGGTGCTCCAGTTGCGGCAGCATTTGCAGCAACAACTCAAAACGCAACTGGCTTTTGGCCAGTCGGTTTAACAACTGGGCTTCAGCAGACTGCAAGGGTTGTTGCCCCAACTGGTTGGTAAAGCTGGCAATATCCCGCTGCAACTGGCGCAGCTCATCCAATGCGCTTCTATCCAGCGGCTTATGAGCCAGATTGGCCGCCAGACGACAAAGCTGCTGCACTTGATGTTGCTGCTCCATGGTCAGGGTTTTCAGTGCCAGTGCTGGTATCGCCAGGCTGGATTGATCCAGCATCCGCAACCGATCGCTTGGCTGGCGGCGAAAACGGCCGTTTAACCACAACACCAAACGATCACTGATGGGCCACATCAGCAAGACACCAAGCAGATTAAACAGGGTATGGAACAAGGCCAGGCTAAAAGCAGCATGGTGCACATCAAACAGTTGATACTGCAACCAAAGCAGCAACCACAGCAAAGGCTGTAGCAACAGCAGCGCGACAATGGCAGTGATCACATTAAAAATAAGATGCAGCATCGCCAGCCGCTTGGCTTTAGCGGTCGCAGCCAGAGCAGATAAAATCGCGGTGGAGGTAGTGCCCAGGTTAGAACCGATGACAAAAGCTGCACCCAGGCTTAATGGCACCACGCCACTGGCAACCGCCGTGATCACCAAAGCGATCACAGCTGCAGAAGCCTGCATCACGGTGGTGAGTAGAGCGCCAATCAGCACCGCCAGCAGCAGCCCCCAGATGCCAATTTCTACCAGCCAGCCAAACTCTAAATTCACGAAAGCAGCATCAAAGCTTGTCTTTAGCAAACCGATTCCTAAAAACATCAAGCCAAAACCAGCCACTCCCTGGCCACTGCCCTGCCAGACCCGGGATTTGACAAAGGACTTCAGCAGAATACCGACACCAATCAAGGGCAGCGCCAACGCATCGATTTTAAACTGCAAGCCAACCAGGGCGACAAACCAACCGGTAAAGGAAGTCCCCACATTGCTGCCATAAAT
>JAFIFR010000123.1 GCA_020831935.1 Alkalimonas sp. | reverse complement strand
CCTCGCCGCGGACGCATATCTTACTGATTTCAGGCGTCAGTGCAACCAAAAAAACAAAAAAAACACCGCCACTGCTGTTAAACGCTTAAATAGGAAGCAACTTGCTGAAAATCACAACAAGGGTGCAACCTTTTTCTTAATTCAGGCTGTCGAGCCGCCCCTGAGCCAAACGCACTGCCGGAGCATTGGGATGCTGCTCCACCACACGCTGGTAATACTGCCGAGCTGCCGCAACATTGTTTTCCCGCTCGGCCACTTGCCCCAGTTTAAAGAGCGCATCCGGCACCTTGTTGGAGTCGGCAAAGTTTTGCACCACGCGCTGAAAATAGGTTTTCGCTTTTGACAGCTCGTTATCACGCAACACCAGCTCACCCAGCCAGTAATTGGCGTTGGCGGCATAAACAGAGTTTGGGTAGTTCTGCAAGAACCGCTCAAACTCGGTAATGGCTGCATCGTAACGACGGTCGCGCAGCACCATCTGTACTGCGCGGTCGTAGGCATCATTTTCAGACACATCGGACGAGAACGGCGTTTGCACTGGATCGATGCTGGTTTCAATTTGCATCTGAGCCGGTGCAGGGCCTGCGCTCATTCGACGCTCAATTTCCTGATAAATGTCGCGTTGGCGTTGCACAATTTCTTCCAACTGATGGCTGTGCAGCTCGGTCTGTCCGCGCAACTCAGAAACTTCATCCAGCAACTGCTCTAAATGTTGCTGCATCCGCATCTGCGCATTGCCCCTCGCCTCAACCACCCGCTCCAGAGCCTCCAATCGCTGCTCCAGACTGCCAGAGCCAGCTGCAGGCGCAGCGCCCCGGCTACGGCTGATGTCGGAAACCGGGGCCGGGTTTGCCATTGCCACAGCAGAGACCAAACTAACCAGCACTATCCATTGTTTTTTCATTGCACAACGCTTCTCTTAGCTAGATATTAATACACCAGAACGGCACGACGGTTTTTGGCAAAACCAGCTTCGGTGCGCGACATATCGACTGGACGCTCTTCACCGTAGCTGACAGTTCGCATCTGGCTGGCCGGAACCCCCAGGTTTTGCAAATACTGGACCACGGCCTGAGCACGACGCTCACCCAAAGCAATGTTGTACTCTGGGGTACCACGCTCATCGGTATGGCCTTCAATGGTTACCCGCACCGATGGGTTGTTGCGTAGGAACTCGCCATGAGCACGCAGGCTTTCAACAAACTCCTGCCGGATGGTCGAACGGTCAAAATCAAAGTAAATCACGTTTTCCTGGCGCAGCGCTTCCATTTGCTGGCGCACGCGCTCAGCCGGCGTTAACGCCTGCTCTGCTCGCTCAACCTGAACCGCAGCATCGCGCTCCATCTGAGCACGGCGCGCGGCCTCTGCCTCCGCTTCGGATACCGAGGTTTGTGAGGTGGAACTACAGGCCGCAAGAGTCAGGATGGGTAAAGCAATCAGTAACCCTTTCAACGCAGGATGAAGGTTCATAGCAACATATCCTTACTAATTAGTAATTAAGAGTTTTGGTTATAAAAATGGCGACCAGGCCGGGGATTTAACTTCCCCTTCGGCGGCAGGTAGCCGGGCTTTAAAACGACCATCCATAGAGACCAATGCCAGCACCTGTTTCGACCCATGCATGGTGCTGTAAATCACCATAGACCCATTCGGGGCAATGCTGGGCGACTCATCCAGGCTGGTGGTGGTCAGAACCTGCAAAAAGCGGGTCTGTCGATCCATCCGGGCAATCTGGTAACGTCCTCGGTTACGGTGAACCATGACAATGGACTGGCCATCCGGGGTAAAGGTCCCGGACAGGTTCATCTCACCTTCAAAGGTCAACCGCCTTGTAGTTCCAGTTTGTAAATTTACGCTATAAAGTTGCGGATTACCACCGCGCTCCGAGCTGAAAATGATCTCTTTGCCATCGGGCGACCAGGCTGGCTCGGTATCGATGGCACGGTGATTGGTCACCCGGGTCAATTCTTTTGTTGCGATGTCCATCACATAGATTTCGGGGTTGCCATCTTTGGACAACACCAGCGCCATTTTTCGGCCATCCGGGCTCCAGGTTGGGGCCCCATTGATGCCCGGGTAACTACTGAGTACGCTGCGACGGCCGGTGTAAATGTCCTGGATGACAATCTGAGCTTGCCGCTGTTCAAAGGTGACATACGCCAGTTTGGTGCCATCCGGTGACCAGCTCGGTGACATCAACGGCTCCCGTGAGCGCAGTAAAATTTGCTGATTGGCACCGTCGTAATCGGCAACCGCCAACTGAAAAGGAAACTCGGCATCATGCTGCACCAAAACATACGCGATTTTGGTCAGGAAAGCGCCCCGGGTGCCGGTTAAACGTTCATAGACAATGTCGCTGATGCGGTGACCAAATTGACGCACCTGATTGCTTGCAATGGAAGTGTCGCGCGCGTCCAGCACATAGTCCTGACTTTGCACCAATTGGCCCTGATTCAACATCTGCTGGCTCAGGCCAGCATTGCCACGCACCACATCGATCAATTCAAAAGAAACCGTGTAACGATCAGGACCGGTTTCACGGATGCTGCCGATGACCAGATGCTCAACCCCTTCTTTGAGCCAGGCCGCAAAGTCAACATCACTGGCCTGATAGGGTTGTTGCGGCATCCGCACCCGTGGGATCGGGTTAAACTGGCCGCTGCGCATCAAGTCTGCGGCGATCACCTCCGTGATGGTTTCCGAGGGCGGATTGGTTCCCTCGAATCGAAACGGCACCACCGCAATGGGCTGCGCCGAATCAATGCCTTCGGTAATCACGATTTCGAGGGCACTGCGCGCCTGCACGGTTAGGCTGAGCAATAAGGCCAGCAACAAGCTAAATTGGATCAAAGTTCTCATCATCAGAATTCCGGGATCACCGTTAAGTTAATATTACGAAGCTGCTCGTACACGGCCGGGTCGGACGACACCGGCAAAGTGCCGGCACGTTCTACCGCGCGAATGGCCGCATCACACACCAGCTGATCGCCACTGACCACACTGGAGTTGGTCACAAAGCCGTTGCTGGCCAGGCGGATGTTGATGCGACACTGGCGTCCACGCATTCGCTCATCAACCCGCAAGTTTTGCTGAATACGATCACGAATCATCGCGGTGTAACGTTCAACCTCGGTCACCGTTTGACGCTGTCGGGCTGCTTGCCGGGCCTGAGCTTCACGCTCCAAACGCTCCTGCAACTCACGCTCTTGCTGAGCGCGTAATTGAGCCTCACGTTCACGCTGCTGGCGCTCTGCTTCAGCGCGCTCAGCGGCTTCTTGCTCTTGTCGGCGGCGCTCGGCGGCGGCTCTGGCTTCAGCTTCTGCCTGCTGGCGCTGCTGCTCGGCCTGACGGGCCCGCTCGGCTTCCTGCTGTTGCTGACGGCGGGCTTCCGCAGCAGCGGCCGATGCCTGGCGTGCGGCTTCATCTTGTTGGCGTCGTTGCTGCTCCAGCCTTCGAATGCGCTGCTCTTCCTCGGCTCGGGCTTGTTCGGCAGCCCGGGCTCTTCGCTCCAGTTCGGCAATGCGCTGCTGCTCTGCACGCTGAGCTTGCTCACGCTGATCGCGCAGCTGCTGTACCCGCTGATCAAATTGCTGCTGGTCGATGGCAACGGCTTCTATAGGCGCAGCCGGGGCAGAGCTGGCAGTCACCGTCACCGGCGTAGGCTCCAGGCTGGGCCCGGGGGCAAAGTTACTGGCCACCAGAATCAGCACAAAACCAAGATGGAGCAACAGCGACTTCTTTAAAGCTGTTTTAAACTCCGGCTGCATCATGGTTTAGCCCTCCCCCGGATCGGTCATCAGACCCACCGATGGCGCACCCGCATTTTGCAATAAGTTGATCAAGCGGATCACGGCGTCGTAGCTGACGGTGTGATCGCCCTTCACAATCACCTGAGTTCCGGGCTCTATCGTCAACCAGCTGGCGACTTCATTGACCAGTTCGGCCGAGGTAAAAGGACCATGTTCAGTGCCATCGTGGTCAAAATAATAAAGGCCTGCTGCATCAACCGTTGCCACCAAGGGCAGCTTGCCGTCGGTCATTTGCTCCAGCGGCTCGGCCGATGAACGGGGTAGCTCGACCTTGACCCCTTGGGTCAGCATCGGGGTAGTGACCATAAAGATAATCAACAGCACCAGCATCACATCGATGTAAGGCACCACATTGATCTCTGCCATCATGCGACGCTTTTTACGGATGTACATCAGGCCGCTTCTCCGGTATTGCTCACCGCCTGCCGGT
Source organism: Alkalimonas sp. (assembly GCA_020831935.1). Taxonomy (GTDB): domain Bacteria; phylum Pseudomonadota; class Gammaproteobacteria; order Enterobacterales; family Alteromonadaceae; genus Alkalimonas. The sequence goes on along the minus strand of JAFIFR010000123.1, from coordinate 3,297 downwards.
GCAGGATATTGGCAAATTCTTCGACGAAATTGACGTAGCTGCTTTCGAGCAGCTCAACCTGATGCGAAAATTTGTTGTAAGCAATCACCGCAGGAATCGCCGCAAACAAACCCATGGCCGTTGCAATCAAGGCCTCAGCAATACCGGGCGCAACCATATTTAAGGTGGCTTGCTGGACCGCACCCAGCGCAATAAAGGCATTCATAATGCCCCAGACGGTGCCAAACAATCCGATGTAAGGACTGATGGAACCAACCGTTGCCAAAAACGGCAGATGGGTTTCCAACCGCTCGACTTCGCGCGACAAGCCCACCCGCATGGCACGCTGGGTACCTTCCATCACAGCACCGGGCTGACGGCTGCTTTTGTGCAAGCGGACAAACTCTTTAAAACCGGATTTAAACAAGGCTTCAAGGCCGGTCACCTGACTGCGGGCACTGACTTCGGTGTACAGCTTGGATAAATCGATGCCCGACCAAAACTTATCTTCAAAGCGTTTGGCTTCTACGCTGGCCAGCTTCAGAACCTTCTTACGCTGGAAAATCATCGCCCAGGACACAATGGACATGCCCACCAGAGTTAACATAACCGCTTGCACAATAATGCCTGCTTCAAGCAACAAGCCTAGAACTGATAATTCACCGGAACCGGACACTGGATATTCCTCTGAGAGTTGACGATGTTGATTTATAATTTTGGTTGCTGGAGGCTGAGGCCGCGCAGCACCTATCATAGGGCAGGCCTTTTACGAACTCAACAGCTAGCCGGGCATCCTTGTTAAATACTTCCAAAGCTGCACAGCAAGGACTTTGCGAACTGAAAAAAGTTGCATCGACTGCGCTGAAAACGCGTGAAAATGCGACCAGCTTCAATGACTGCTTTATTACCGCTGCATGAATTATATTGGCACCACTGTGGCTTTTTATAAAAGGCATAGCAAGGCTCAACAATTGCACTATGGGCACTCTAACGATCAGCTTACCTTGGCCGCATGAACAACAGATGAATAAAGCATTATTTTTTCTAATCTGAAAGCGGCAATTTTTCTCGTTTGAAGTCTTTACTCTAACTCCCTAGAATATGCCTCGTGTTCTGAGCTAGCGCAAACTGCAAGGTTCCTGACCTTGCATTAGACCAGTTCACAGAGTGGTAGAGGTTGGATCTCCCAATCCACTTTATTGCTCGCAGATGTTCCCTGGATTTTATTGAAGCACTTCCTTCAACTTGTTGCATTCGCCCGCTCACTGAGCGGGCTTTTTTTTAGCTGTTGTCTGCCAGATTAAATGATCAGCTCTCGGGCAAATCAAAACCAAAATGTTGGTAAGCCCGCGGCGATGCGATGCGTCCCCGTGGCGTGCGTTGAATAAAGCCCTGCTGAATTAAAAACGGCTCAATGACATCTTCGATGGTATCTTTCTCCTCGCCTATGGCCGCAGCCAGGTTATCCAGCCCGACCGGTCCGCCCATAAACTTTTCAATAATGGCCAATAGCAACTTGCGATCCATGTAATCAAAGCCTTCGGCGTCCACATCCACCATCTGCAACGCATCGGCGGCCACCTGCTGCGTCACCTGACCATTGGATTTGACTTGGGCATAGTCACGAACTCGACGCAGTAAACGGTTGGCAATTCGAGGCGTGCCACGCGAGCGCCGGGCAATCTCGGTCGCGCCCGCTTCATCCAGCACCAGATTCAAAAAGCTGGCCGAGCGCAGAATGATTTGGGTCAGCTCCGAGACCTTGTAAAACTCCAGCCGCTGCACAATGCCAAAACGATCGCGCAGCGGTGAGGTTAAGGCTCCGGCCCGGGTGGTGGCCCCCACCAAGGTAAAAGGTGGCAAGTCCAGCTTGATGGAGCGCGCGGCAGGGCCTTCACCAATCATAATATCGAGCTGGTAATCTTCCATCGCCGGGTAGAGAATTTCTTCCACCACCGGGCTTAACCGGTGGATCTCGTCGATAAAAAGCACATCGTTTTCGTCCAGGTTGGTCAAAAGCGCGGCCAAATCACCGGCTTTTTCCAGCACCGGGCCGGAAGTGGTTTTGATGTTGACCTGCATTTCATTGGCCACAATCATCGCCAGGGTGGTTTTACCTAAACCCGGTGGGCCAAAAATCAGCAAATGATCCAGCGGCTCACCACGCCCCCGCGCCGCCTCAATAAAAATCGCCATTTGCTCGCGGACATGCTGCTGACCGGTGTAATCGGCCAGTAATTTAGGACGAATGGCACGGTCAATGGCCTCATCTTCCCGGCTGGCGGTCGGCTGAATAAAACGGTCGGCTTCAATCATGGCTTACATCATGCTCCTGAGGGCGGCTTTGATCAGCATCTCGCTGCTCATGTCGTCGGTTTTTACCTGCTGCACCGCTTTGCTAGCTTGCTGCTGAGTATACCCAAGGCTCACCAGAGCACCAAGCGCATCCTGCTCGGCTTGCTCAGAGGCGGTCAGGCTGACTGCGACCGGTTTTAACTGCAAACTGCTGAAAGCACTGTCGGCAGGCGCCATGCCCCAGTCTTTTAACCGATCGCGCATTTCCACCAGCAACCGTTCGGCGGTTTTTTTACCGATGCCCGGTAGTTTCACCAGGGTGGATAAATCATCCAGTTGCACGCAGCGGACAAAATCATCAGCGGTTAAACCGGATAAGATGGTCAGCGCCAGTTTGGGCCCCACGCCATTGGCTTTGATCAGCTGGCGAAACAAAGCACGCTCGGTCGCACTGTGAAAACCATACAGCAACTGCGCATCTTCGCGCACCACAAAATGGGTGTAGAGCACCACTTCCTGCCCCTGCTCCGGCAACTGGTAAAAACTGGTCAGCGGCAGTTGCACTTCGTAACCCACCCCCCCGACTTCCAGCAGCACATCCGGGGCTTGCTTTTCCAACAAAATACCGCGCAATCGTCCTATCATGGGTTGTCCTTATCGTAAACGGCCACGTACTGTTTTGCGGGCCTGGCCGGCCAGGCTGATTAAACTTTGCTGGGTATGGCCATGGCAAAGTGCCACCGCCAATGCATCGGCGGCATCGGCCTGCGGTGTACCAGGCAATTTGAGCATGGCTTTGACCATATGCTGCACCTGAGCTTTGTCGGCCGCACCGGTTCCAACGACGGCCTGTTTGACCTGACGGGCCGAGTATTCAAACACTGGGAGCGCTGCATTGGTGGCAGCCACAATGGCGGCTCCCCGCGCCTGCCCCAGCTTTAACGCCGAATCGGCATTGCGGGCCATAAACACCTGCTCAATGGCAAACACTGTTGGTTGATGCTGCTGTATCAGCTCGGTCAC
>JAFIFR010000122.1 GCA_020831935.1 Alkalimonas sp. | reverse complement strand
CAGGACAACTAAAGTCACTGAAAAAGTAAGGGCGCCGAATGCGCCCTTACTTTTACACCAATTTAATTTTCGCAAATTTTCGCTTGCCAACCTGGTAGATGGCTTCACTGCCTTTGGTAATTTCCAGCTTGCTGTCGTCGATTTTCTCATCGCCGTTGCGTTTCACCGCGCCTTGCTTGATCATCCGCATCGCTTCCGAAGTACTGGCGACCAGGCCAGCTTCTTTTAACAGATTGGCAATCGGCATGGCCTCACCGTTACAGCTTAACTGCAACTCCGGAATATCATCCGGCAATGCATTTTTAGAAAAGCGCTGAATAAAGTCCTGCTCAGCAGCATCGGCCGCTGCTACATCATGGAAACGGGCAATGATTTCTTTGGCCAGCTCAATTTTGACATCGCGCGGGTTGCCGCCAGCAGCAATGCGCTGCTTCAGCGCCTCAATCTCCGTCAGCGGCCGGAAGCTGAGCAGTTCAAAGTAGCGCCACATCAGCTCATCCGAGATGGACATGATTTTGCCAAACATCTCGTTCGGTGCATCGGTGATGCCGACGTAGTTGCCCAGCGATTTGGACATCTTCTGCACGCCATCCAGGCCTTCCAGCAGTGGCACCATCATCACCGTCTGTGGTCGCTGCCCTGCTTCTTTTTGCAGCTCACGGCCCATCAGCAGGTTAAAGCGCTGATCGGTTCCGCCCATCTCGACATCGGCCTTAAGCGCAACTGAATCCCAACCCTGTACCAGTGGGTATAAAAACTCATGGATGGCAATCGACTGATTATTGGCAAAGCGCTTTTTAAAATCATCGCGCTCCAGCATCCGCGCCACCGTTTGTTGCGATGCCAGCCGGATTAAACCGGCCGCACCCAGCTCACCCATCCACTCCGAATTAAAGGCAATACGGGTCTTGGCCGGGTCGAGAATTTTAAACACTTGCTCTTTGTAGGTTTCAGCGTTTGCCAGCACATCCTCGCGGCTCAGTGGCTTACGGGTGACGTTTTTGCCGCTGGGATCGCCAATCATGCCGGTAAAGTCGCCAATCAGGAAAATCACCTCATGTCCATACTGCTGGAAGGTGCGCAACTTGTTGATAAGCACGGTGTGCCCCAGATGCAAATCTGGCGCCGTCGGATCAAAGCCAGCTTTAATTTTCAATGGCTTGCCTTGCTTTAACTTGGCAATCAACTCTTCTTCCAGCAAAATCTCTTCGCAGCCGCGTTTTAACTCTGCAAACGCCTGCTCCCAGTTGGTCATGGTGGTCTCCAAAAATTAGGATGCAATCAGAACCGGCCATTCTAACTGATGCCAGCACGGTTGCAAATTGCACGCTACTGGCATCGGCGAAAAAAAAACGCTATGCTGCTCATTTAGGCTGTAATTCGATCAAACCCCATGCAAAGACTGGTGTCTCGCCTTCCTGTTCCTCATCGCCTGCTGATCCTCGGTTTGTTGATCCTGTCGGTCTGGGTGATCTGGCTGCCCTCTAGCCCCGACCACAGCACAGAACAGCTGTCAGCCTCGGATCTGCTCACCGAAGGGCAGTCCGAAAGCATTCATACCGAAGTTCTGTCACCGCCCACCGTCGAACTGGTTGATGTTGCAATGGAGACCGAGACCTTACCTGAAGAGCCCGAACAGGCTGCCGATCCGCTTCACTGGCACAGCATGACGGTGCAGCGAGGCGATGCGCTTTCCAATTTATTTCGCCGGGCCAATGTCAGCCAACAAACCATGTTGGCCATTCTGGCACTTGGCGACAGCACCCGCACCCTGACCCGGCTGTTTCCGGGGGAAACGCTGGAGTTTGGCTTGGATGACGAAGGTCAGTTGCAGCAGCTTCACTACGCCATTAGTCGGCTGGAGTCCTTGCGGGTAATTCGTGATGAAGAAGGCCGTTTTCAGGCGGTACGTGAGCAACTGGAGCTGGAAGCGCGCACCCAGTATGCCGCGGCCACCATCCGCTCCAGCTTCTGGCACGCAGGCCTGGATGCCGGTCTTAGCAACAACCAGATTATGGCTCTGGCCAGCATCTTTGGCTGGGACATTGACTTTGCCCTCGATATCCGAGCCGGTGATAGCTTTACCGTTTTGTTTGAGCGCAATTACAATGGCGACGAGTTCATCGGCGATGGCAAGATCCTGGCCGCGCAATTCACCAACCAGGGCCGGTTGATTCAGGCAGTTCGCCATAGCGATGGCCATTATTACAAGCCAGATGGCACCAGCATGCGCCAGGCATTTTTGAGGGCGCCTGTCGAGTTTACCCGCATCAGTTCCAACTTTAACCCACGACGGCTGCACCCGGTCACCGGGCGGGTTGCGGCCCACAACGGCATCGACTACGTGGCGCCCGTCGGAACTCCTATTATGGCGACCGGCGATGGACGGGTCACTGCATCCACTTACAACAATCTGAACGGCAACTATGTCTTTATTCAACATGGCAACAACATCGTCACCAAGTACCTGCACTTATCGCGCCGTCAGGTCCGGGTCGGCGACCGGGTCCGTCAGGGCCAGGTGATTGGCCGCCTGGGTGCTACCGGTCGGGTTACCGGGCCACATCTGCATTACGAGTTTGTGGTCAATGGCGTGCATCGTAACCCTCGGACAGTCCAACTGCCGCAGGCACAGGCACTGACCGGAGCCGATAAAACGAACTTTATTGCCCAGGCCACTGAAGTGCTGGCTGAACTGCAAAACCAACAGCAACAACTGCTGGTGGCGGTGCCATAAGTGCTGCCACAACTCTACATTGGCATTATGTCCGGTACCAGCCTGGATGGCATTGATCTGGTGTTGGCTGACTTTACCACCAGGCCCAGCTTACTCAGTAGTTGCCTGCTCCCCTTTCCGGCCAACTTGCAACGCGAGCTGCGCTCACTGGCCGAACCCAGTGATAATGAAGTAGAACGCATTGGCCCGGTTGAATATCAACTTGCTGAGTGCTACGCCGCCGGTGTCAGGCAGCTACTCCAGCAAGCCAACTACCAACCAGAGCAAATCAAGGCGATAGGCTGCCATGGCCAGACCATTCGGCATCGCCCCAGTCAGACCCAGCCTTTTACCATGCAGCTTGGCAATATGCATCTGCTGGCTGCACTAACCGGTATCCGGGTGATTGCCGATTTTCGCCGTAAAGACATGGCCTATGGTGGTCAGGGAGCCCCTTTGGTACCGGCTTTTCATCAGGCGGTTTTTGCCAGGGCGGGCAAAAGCCGTGCGGTCGTAAATATTGGCGGCATTGCCAATATCAGTTTGCTTAGCGCCGATGCCACCATCACTGGCTATGATACCGGCCCTGGCAATTGCCTGATGGATGATTGGGTGTCACTTCATCGCCAGCTTCCCTACGACAAAGACGGTGTTTTTAGTGCAGAAGGTAAGCTGCTACCCGGGCTATTGCAGCAGTTGCTGAGCGATCCCTTTTTTCAGCAGCGCGGCCCAAAAAGCACCGGGCGCGAATACTTTCATCTGGCTTGGTTGCAGAAACAACTGACCGGCCAGGAAGCTCCTGCCGATGTGCAGCGCACCTTATGCCACTTTACCGCGCTAAGCATTGCTAACGAGCTGCAATTACCCAACCTTAGCGAGGTATTTGTCTGTGGTGGTGGTGTCCATCACCCGGTGTTGATGGCAGATTTGCAGCAACTGCTAACGCCGGCAAAAGTGAAGAGCAGTAGCAGTGAGGGGGTAGACCCCGACTGGGTAGAAGCCATGGCTTTTGCCTGGCTGGCGCAGGCTTTTGACCAGCAAAGGCCTGGCAATGTGCCGGCAGTGACCGGAGCACGCAAGGCCTGTGTGCTTGGTATTGAATACAGGCCTTAACGTACTTAGGTATTGCTGATTGAGTAGGATAGTCTGACTGCCTAGCCCACCAGAGCCAGCAAAATACCCGCAGCAACCGCTGAACCAATCACCCCGGCCACATTGGGTCCCATCGCATGCATCAGCAGGAAGTTATGTGGGTTGGCTTGCAAACCCACTTTATTCACCACCCGGGCGGCCATCGGAACCGCCGATACGCCAGCAGCACCCACCAAGGGGTTGATCGGCTGTTTCGACAGCTTGTTCATGATTTTCGCCATGATCACCCCAGAGCCGGTGCCAATGGCAAAGGCTACCAAGCCCAGGATCAAAATACCCAAGGTTTGCGTGGTCAGAAAGTGTTCGGCACTTAGCCTGGAGCCTACCGCCAACCCCAGGAAAATGGTGACGATATTAATCAGCTCGTTTTGCGCCGTTTTGCTTAAACGATCCACCACACCGGCTTCACGCATTAAATTGCCAAGACACAGCATCCCAATCAGCGGAGCCGCTGTTGGCAGGAACAAAATGGTCAGCATCAGCAAAATCAGCGGGAACATGATCTTTTCTTTTTTGCTGACAGTACGCAGCTGAGTCATCTGAATTTCGCGTTCTTTTTTGCTGGTCAGGGCTTTCATGATAGGCGGCTGAATCATTGGTACCAGCGCCATGTACGAGTATGCCGCAACCGCAATGGCTCCTAACAACTCCGGAGCCAGCTGCGAGGCCAGGAAGATGGCCGTCGGGCCATCGGCTCCGCCAATAATGGCGATGGCGGCCGCTTCTTTAAAGGTGAAGCTCATACCGGGTACCCAGTTCAGTGCAATGGCGCCCAGTAAGGTGGCAAAAATACCAAACTGGGCAGCGGCGCCCAAAAACAGCATCCGCGGATAGGCAATCAGGGCACCAAAATCCGTCATGGCACCAACGCCTAAGAAGATCAAAAGCGGAAACAAGCCGGTCCCAACCCCAATGTCGTAAAACATGTGCAAAAAGCCACCGACTTCGCCCATGCCTGCCAAGGGGACATTGGTCAGCACAGCGCCAAAACCTATCGGCAGCAACAGCAGAGGCTCAAAGTTCTTCGCAATGGCCAGGTACAGCAGGCCGATACCCACCAGCAGCATCACGACTTGACCGGCGGTAAAGTTCAGCACCCCGGTCGATTGCAACAAGGTTTGAAAAGCATCCATTAAGGCATTCCTCAGGCGTAGGTGATCAACACATCGCCATTGCTGACCGCATCACCGGCGCTAACATGGATTTTCTGAATGCTGCCATCGACGGCAGCACGCACTTCGGTTTCCATTTTCATCGCTTCCATAATGATCACCACATCGCCTTTCTTCACCTGAGCGCCCTCTTTGGTCACCACCTTCCAGATGTTGCCAGCCAAAGGCGCCGTTAAAGTGCCGCTGCCGGTCACCGAAGCCCGGCCGGGGATGTTCTCTTCCACCACAGGTTTAATGCTGCTCAATTCGCCGCTCGGGGCCACTTCGACCTCGTAGACCTTGCCATCCACCCGCACGCTGTAGGCCGCGACACCGCCAACCTGAGCCACAGGTGCAACGCTGGCAGCATCTGCTTCGCCAGGAGCTTCAGGGACAGGCTCAAACGCAGCCGGGTTGTTGCGGTTTTTCAAAAACTTCAGGCCCACTTGCGGGAAGAGCGCGTAAGTGAGCACATCGTCAATTTTGTGCTCGGCCAGGCTAATGGCCTCTTTTCTCGAAATCTCGTCCAACTCTTTGCTCAATTTGTCCATTTCCGGCTCCAGCAAGTCAGCTGGTCGGCAGCGAATGGCTTCATTGCCATCGAGCACACGCTGTTGCAAGGCTTCATCCACCTCGGCCGGGGTAGCGCCGTACTCGCCCTTCAGCACTCCGGCGGTTTCTTTGGTAATGGTTTTGTAACGCTCACCGGTCAGCACATTCAACACCGCCTGAGTACCAACAATTTGCGAGGTTGGGGTAACCAGAGGAATAAAGCCCAGGTCTTCACGAACTTTAGGAATTTCTTTCAGGACCGAATCCAGCTTGTCCAGCGCATCTTGTTCTTTCAGCTGGCTTTCCATATTGGTCAGCATGCCTCCAGGGACCTGTGCCAGCAGAATCCGTGCATCCACCCCTTTTAGGGAGCCTTCGAACTTGGCGTATTTCTTCCGCACTTCACGGAAGTAAGCCGCGATTTCAGCCAACAAGGTTAAATCCAGCCCGGTATCGCGCTCGGTGTCTTCGGTAATGGCCACCATGGTTTCGGTAGCGCTGTGACCATAGGTCATGCTCATTGAAGAGATGGCGGTATCCAGCATATCAATGCCGGCATCAATGGCTTTTTGGTAGGTAGCGGTACTGAGCCCGGTGGTAGCATGGCACTGCATCGCCAGTGGAATTTTGACCGCCTCTTTAATGCGGGTAATCAGCTCTTCGGCCACGTAAGGCTTGAGCAAACCCGCCATGTCTTTGATGCAAATGGAGTGACAGCCCATGTCTTCCAACTGAATGGCCATATCCACCCACATATCAATGGTATGCACCGGGCTAACCGTGTACGACATGGTACCCTGGGCATGAGCATCGGCTTTGACGGCGGCCTGAATGGCCGTTTGCAAGTTGCGGATGTCGTTCATCGCATCGAAAATGCGGAACACATCCACCCCGTTCTCGACCGCCCTATCAACGAAGGCTTCGACCACATCATCGGCATAATGCCGGTAGCCTAACAGGTTCTGGCCACGCAGCAGCATTTGTTGTTTGGTGTTGGGCATGGCTTTTTTCAAGGCCCGAATGCGGTGCCAGGGATCTTCCCCCAGGTAACGAATGCAGGCATCGAAGGTTGCGCCACCCCAGGATTCCATCGACCAGTAGCCCACTTTGTCCAGCTTTTCTGCAATCGGCAACATATCTTCCAGACGCATCCGGGTGGCCAGCAGCGATTGATGGGCATCACGCAGTACCAGCTCAGTCAATAACAATGGCTTACTCATAACCGTCCTCTTTTATAATTGTTGCTGCCGGTGTTGATGAACAGCAGCCGTAATGGCGGCGACCACTTTGGGTGAGATGGCATCCGACTCCACCAGCTCGACTGTGGTTGGGCTATTTTTTTTGCTGGGGAAGAATCGACGCACACTCAAGCTCATCAGTTGGATAATGATGACCAACAGCGTCAGAAAAACAAAGACCGTTGCCATCCCAATAGCCATGAGCTCGGCCGCTTGTTGCAGCATCTGATTGACCGACATAATTCCCCCTTTCACTGTACCGCTCCAGCGCCAGAAATGGCCCTAAAACCACAACAGATTCATTTGCATAACACCATATGCGTTCACTTTGGCATTCCATGCATTATGCGGATTCTACCCCAAAGCGACAATTCAGCTCTGTGATAACTGCTATAGATAGCATGAATCCACAAACGTATAAACACTTTTACGTCCAGCCATCCAAAAGCATTCTAATACAGCAAAATGCAAAAGTAAGCTGATTTTTGTCATTTTTAGTCACTTTTTACCCAAAGCTTCAGCTGCTCAGCCACTTGCTGATTGAGTTGCTGCCAACTGGCTGCCATCGCTTCGACCAGTGCCGGATAGCCATCGTCCTGCAATGGACGGCGAATCACAAAACTGTGTTGCTGACTGCGCTGCCCATCGGACAAGCGGTAATCCCCGCTCAAAAGAGCGTAACCATCCGGCAAGCCAACCAGTCTATCCACCCGGATCTGCAATTGGACGCCATGCTTGCCCGGAGCTGGCGACAGCTGCCACTCTGG
>JAFIFR010000373.1 GCA_020831935.1 Alkalimonas sp. | reverse complement strand
ACATAGGATACAGACCATGGCTCAGGCCCAAAAATACAAAATCAAAGAGCTTGAAACCTACAGCTGGAAAGGCTTGAATCGCCGCGGAAAAAAAGCCGATGGCGAGCTTAAAGGCGGCTCCATCCAGGAAGTAAAAGCCCTGCTCCGCCAGCAAGGCATTACCCCATCCCAGGTCAAAAGAAAGCCAAAGCCACTGATTAACATGGAAAAAAAGGTGACAGCTGCCGATATTGCTGTGGTCACCCGGCAAATTGCCACCATGTTGGGTGCCGGCGTCCCGCTGGTGCAAACCATTGACTTGATTGCCAGTGGTGCCGATAAAGCCAACTTACGTACCCTGATGCAAAAGATTTCGGTGAAAGTGCAGGCCGGTTTGCCCTTATCGGAAGTATTGCGCGAACACCCCAAGCACTTTGATGAGCTGTACTGCGATTTGGTCAAGTCCGGTGAGCAGTCCGGTGCCCTCGATGCCATCTTTGACCGCATTGCCATCTACAAAGAAAAAGCCGAAGCACTGAAATCGAAAATTAAAAAGGCCATGTTCTACCCCATCGCTGTGCTGGTGGTTGCCGCCATTGTCACCTCGATTTTGCTGATCTTTGTGGTCCCGCAATTTGCCGAAATCTTTGCTGGCTTTGGTGCTGAGCTACCGGCCTTCACCTTGTTTGTGCTGGGCATTTCCGAGTTGATGCAGGCGTATTGGTGGGTGGTGCTGGGCGTGCTGCTGGTTGCCGGCTACCTGACCAAGCAAGCCTATACCAAAAACCTAAAAGCCCGTACTGCCATGGATGCCATGCTGCTGAAAGCCCCTGTGTTTGGTAATATTTTGAACAAAGCCGCTGTCGCGCGTTTCGCCCGCACTCTGTCCACCACCTTTGCCGCCGGTGTGCCGTTGATTGATGCGCTGGAATCGGCTGCCGGTGCCTCCGGCAATGAAATTTACCGCAACGCCATTTTGGAAATCCGCGATGAAGTCACCGCCGGTAACCAGATGCAGCATGCCATGAAAAATACCAAGCAATTTCCGGAAATGGTGGTGCAAATGGTCGCCATTGGCGAAGAGTCCGGCGCGCTCGATGGCATGCTGACCAAGGTCGCCAACATCTA
>JAFIFR010000121.1 GCA_020831935.1 Alkalimonas sp. | reverse complement strand
GAATACCAATAGCCCTGAATTAAATGGCAACCTTGTTGTTGCAGGTAGTTCAGCTGATACTGGGTTTCTACGCCCTCGGCAATGCAGGGCAAGGCCATATTCTGAGCCAGCGCAATGATGGTATTCAAAATGGCATTGCGGCTGTCGTGCGTCAGGTCGAAGACAAAGCTGCGATCGATTTTAATCAAATCAATCGGGAAGTCTTTTAAATAGGTCAGTGATGAGTAGCCGGTACCAAAATCATCCAGATACAGTTGAATCCCCATGGCCTTTAACCGGTGCATGTTTTTAATGGCCTGTTGGCGGTTTTTCATCAGTGAGGATTCGGTGATTTCAAGCCTCAGATAAGACGGGTCGACCACTTTGGCTGCAATGAGCTCTGCCAGTCGATCCGCGAACAGGTTTGAACTGAGCTGACTGGCAGCCAGGTTAACCGATAAATACAGCGGAAAACCCTGCTGGTGCCACTGCTGCAAGTCATGCAGGGCTTTTTGCAGCGAGTTCCAGGTCAGCTCAGCCATCAGATCCAGCTCTTCAGCCATTGGGATAAACTGGTCCGGCGGGATCATCTGGCCATCCTGTTGCCAGCGTAGCAGCAGCTCTACCCCTAACGTGCGTTTTTGCAGGCTATCGACAATGGGTTGGTAGTAATTTTGCAATTGCTGCTGCAGTATGGCTTGTTTTAGCTGATACTCCAGTTGCATCTTCAGCCGGGTTCGCTCCGGCATTTGCGGGGTAAAAATCGCATGATCCAGCTCACCATGACGTTTGGCATAGGCCATGGCAATGTCGGCGTGTTTTAACAGTTCGTAGCTGTCTGCAGCATGCTCCGGGTAACTGGCAATGCCAATGGAGCAACTGATGCTGATTTGCTGCTGCCCCAGCATCACAGGTTTTGCCAGCAGGCTATGCAGCCGCTCGGATTTTTCTGCCAACACCCTGGGGTCTGTCGTTAACAGCACATAGACAAACTCATCGCTGCCTAAGTGGGCCAGTAGCTCCCCTTGAGCTAACTGGCTGTGCAAGCGGGCCGCTACGACTTGCAACAGGGTATTGCCTTGCTCGTGTCCCAGGCTGTCGTTAATGTGCTTAAAGCGATCCAGGTCGATAAACAGCACGCTGACAAGAGGGGAACCTGGGCCTTGCAACACCTCATCGAGTTGTTGCAGCAGATAGTTGCGGTTTGGCAGTTGTGTCAGACTGTCAAAATGGACCAACTGCTCCAGTTCCTGCTCGGTCAGTTTCTGGGCGGTGATGTTGGTGTAAATGCCGGACACCTCGTGCACCTTACCGTCCAGGCGTTGTGTCACCCGACCAATGTCTTTAAACCAATGCCATTTGTTGCTGGTATCCCGTACCCGATACACTTGCTGAAAGTGATCGTTGTAGCCATCGCAAAGTTCTTTCCAGCCATGCAGGTAGTCGGTTTGATCATCCGGATGAATACGACTGGCGTACTGCTCGAAGCTCAGAACAGTTTGCGCCGATAGCCCCAGCAGCTGTAGACGCTCTGGGTGAAGCAATTGCTGATGCTGGCCATGCCAGCTCCAGACATCGCTGTCGGCAATGGACAAGGCCAGCTGCAAACGCTCTTTGGACAATTGCAGCTCTCGGTTTTGTTGCAGCAAGCGCCGCTTTTGTTGGTGGCGCCAGGACAACCAAAAAAGGACCGTCAGCAGCAGCAAGAAGCCATAGCCGGCCCTGGCAAGCGGGCTTTGCCAGGCTGAATACTGGACATGCAATCGAAGCAGTGCCGGCTCACTGTAACGCTCGGTAAGGGGATCAAAGGCCTGAACGCTCAACCGGTACTGACCGGGCCGTAGTTGTGGCAGCAGTAAATAGGGCTCCCGGCTTACGAGGACAGGCAGGCGATCCGGCCCCTCTAGTTCAAAACGATAACGGGTATCGGCTTGTTGACGGTAACTGAAGGTCGACACATGCACCGAAAGGCCGTAGTCATCGTGGCGTAGCTCAAGGTTTTTGCTTGATTTCGGCTGCAACAAAGGCGGCAAGGAACGGGACACCAGCGAGAGCTCGGAAAACAACAATTGCGGCGGCTTTGCTTCGGTGGCAATAAAATCGCTTGGTTGAAACAGCGTCAGGCCTTGCACCGAGCCAAACACCAGGCGGCCATCGGGCAAGCGGGTGCCGCTTAAGCCATTAAACTCATTGTTGGCCAGGCCTTGTTGGGTGGTAAACTGGCGGAAATTGCCGGTACGGGGATTAAAGCGCCACAAGCCACTGTGACTGCTCATCCATAGCATGCCGTGGTCATCGCGCTGCAAGCGGTACAGGATATTGGTTGGCAACTGGGCCATACTGAAGAGCTCTTGCCGGACTTCCAGTGTATCCAGTGCCAACTCGACCAAACCAATACCATGAAACAGCAACCATAAACTATCGCCGACCACCTGGACACCTTCGACATAAGCGCTGCTTTGCTGCATGCCTTGTGGCAGTTGGTACAGGGCTTTTGGCGGAGCATTGTCGCTGTAGGCCCAGAGGGTAAACTGATCATAAAACAACATGACACCGGGCTGGGTGGGGTGTTCGCCGACCCAGTGGCTGGCCCAATCGCTTTGGAAATGCTGCTCAGCTATGGGCAGCGGCTGCAGCGAGAGATTGGGACTGATCCGGAAGAAACCAGCCTCATTGTGCAGGTAGAGGTAGCCGCTGCTGCTGATGGCCATGCTGTAGGGAGTCGCAGACAAAGCGGCGGTGATGGCTGCTGGCAGCTCAGTGACTTGTTGCTTCGAGCGGCTAAATAGTTGGACTTGCTCCAGGTTTAACAGCCAGAGGCCATCGCCATCTGGCGCGGGCGCCAGGCTGTAAAAGCTGGCGGCTGAGTCGACGACTTTAGGGTCGGGGTCGACAAAAAAGGCTTGGCCAGACAGGGAAGTTAAATCCAGTCGGTTCAGGCCGTTCTGGGTGCCAACCCAGATGGCGTCATCGTCGCTGACGATGCTGTAGACCAGCGCATGGCTCAGCGGCTGTTGGGTGGCGGTATTCACCACATTGGTAAAGCGTTGCTGCTCTGGCTGCCAGTAGTAGGCGCCATCACCGCGGGTGGCGAGCCAGAAATTTCCATGCTGATCGCGCAGGAAATCAACCACACTGTCATCGTAGTATGCATAGCGGGTGCGGCCAGGACGAAACAGCAGCTGCGTTTGATGGTCGTCTTTGTTTAACAACATCAGACCACGATTGGTGCCAAGCAGCAGTGCGTCATCGTCGATTTTAATGCGCCAGATGTTTTCTGTGGTCAACAACACCCTGCTCTGGACTGCCTGGCGCTGGGCCGCCGGCTCCAGCCGGCTTAGCTCGGCTCTGGCTATCGCATAGAGGCCTTCGACGGTGCCGATATACAGTGTACTGTCATCTGCGGCCAGGGCCTTGCTGTTTTGTTGATCGCTGTTGGTAGATGGCAGGTAGTCCAGTTGCCAGCTTTGACCCGCATGGCGGTCATGCAACCACAGCCCCTGTGAGCTGGCAACCAGCAGGTAGTGTTCGAACGCCAAAACATCACGAATAAAGTGCTGATGAATATCCTTGCTTGGCAAGGTAAATTGTACATCTTGCACGCCATCGCTGAGGGTTAAAACCCGGGTTGAGTCGGCAAAGAGCTCTGTACCCATGGGGTCTGGTCGAATCAAATAAATCATTTCGGCCTGGTAGTCGGCCAGCTCCGGGGAGGCCTGGTGCAACAGACGGCGGCTTTGGCTGCTCAGCCCGATTTCCAGTAAACCATCGCTGGCGGTTGCCAGCAGCAGTCTGTCGGGGCCGGCCAGCATGGCATCGTAGATGACGGTGTTGGAGGTGATCAGCTCGGCGGGGAGAGGGCGGCTGCGGTAGCCGTCAAAGCGATCGATGCCACCATCGGTCGCCAGCCAGAGCTGTTGCTGGGAGTCCAGCAGCAGTCGATTGACATGCCCCTGACTTAAACCGTTGTCGGGTGATAACCGAAAGGCTTGCTGCAATTCGGCCTTTAGCAGCAGCGGAGCGATCAATAGAAAAAGCAGGCACCACCGACGGCCTGAGAGCAGATTCATTCAGTGTCTATTCCGATGTTTAAGCCCATCCATGTTGCATTGGCAAGGCATAGCCTTACTGTGGGCTAAAGAAGCGGAACTTGCAAGTAATGTCTGAGTTACCACATCAAATCATCCGGGATCGGGAAGTCTTTGTAGGGATCGTCTTCATCCGGTTGCTGCTCGCTGTTATCGGCCAGATAAATCAATGATTCGGCAAAACGCTCTGCCACTTTTTCCGCCACATGACGCGGTACCACGAAGTAGTCTTCATCGTAGGCGCAAATAGCCAGCTTGGCCGAGCTTAAATGCTGTTGCACTTTGTCGCTGACAAACAAAAATTTGATTTTGTTGTTGCGTGGATCAGTAAAGTTAAAGCGAATCTCGCCATCCACCGGTTGTTTGTTGTGCTGCAGCATTTGCAGGGCCTGGGCGCGCATCGCTTTGGCATCTTGCTCGGCTTTGCGCTGACGGTTCAGCTCACGATCACGCTCGGCAGCTTCAGCTCGCTGTTGATCCAACCGGGCCTGTTGTTCGGCATTGGGTTTGGCTTTGCCTTTAGGGTCTTGCTTGCGCTCCAAATGCTTCTCGCGTTTGAGCTGCTTTAATTTCTTGTCGTTGACCAGGCCGGCGCCCAGCAACTGCTCTGCCAAAGATTTTCCCATTGTGTTGTCTCATTGCTGCTACAGTATGCCTGCATTGTACGGATATCCTTACCGCCACTCAATCTTGTTGTTGCTGGCTGGTTTTGTCTGCTTTTGTTTCTCCGCTTGTTACAAAACTTGCAACCCATGGTAAAAGCAAGCAAGCTTAAAGGACTCAGGCAAAGGGGAAGCGTCTTGGTGATTAGGTCCGGTGTGTTTTCGCTGTTGCTGAGTGCTGCTGTGTCAGCAGCGGCCCCATGTCAACTTGAGCAGCAGAGCTACCGGGTTGGAACGGAGGCCATCGACTTTTATCCGCATTACAATTTTACGGCCACCGGCAAGCCAGGCTATGCCAATCTGGTGTTGCAGCAGTTTGCTGATTATGCCGGGTTGCAGCTGGAGTTTAAGCCATTACCGGTCAAGCGGCTCTATCACGAAATTGATCGTCTGGTGGATGCTGTTTACCCCGATCATCCGCGCTGGGTGCACTATCAAGGAACGGCGCCAGAGCGTTACTTTAGTCAGCCGGTAGCCGCTGCAGTTGGGACAGCCCTGGTGCGACAACAAAGAGAATCCATAGACACGGCGCAAGTACGCAGTTTGGCGATTATCCACGGTTTTACCCCGATTGCCTGGTTCGGTATTCGTGAACAGTATCGTTTTCGTATCATTGAAGTACCCGACGCAGAAACAGCGCTCCGTTTGTTGCTGAGTGATCGTGTGGATGTGGTTGATTTGGAGTACAATGTGGCGCGCTATCAGTTGAGTCGTCTGGCCAGCCAGCAAGACATTGCTGTTGCTGTCCATCTGCCATACACCCTGGGGCAGTATCATCTGTCATCAGCCAGTAACCCTGCGTTGATCCAGTGTTTTAACCAGTTTTTGCAGCAATATCAATCGCAATTGCGTGCGCTGAAAGTTCGTTTCGGTTTGACCGACACGCTGCCATTTGAACCATAATCCAGTTTAAGCTTGCTAAATATGAATCAACCCCTCCTTGTTGTGATTGGCTATGTCTGGCCGGAGCCGAACTCATCGGCTGCCGGTAGCCGAATGCTTAGCCTGATCCGCCTCTACCGCCAGCAGGGCTGGCAGGTGATCTTTGCCAGTGCCGCTGAGAAAAGCCCGCATCGCTTTGATCTGAGTGTGCTTGGGGTAGCCGAGCAGTTGATTGCACTGAACGACAGCAGCTTTGATGCCTGGATAGCACAGTTGCAGCCAACGGCGGTGCTGTTCGACCGCTTTATGCTGGAAGAACAATTCGGCTGGCGGGTTGAGCAAGCCTGTCCGCAAGCGATGCGTATTCTGGATATGGAAGACCTGCATGCGCTGCGCGATGCCAGGCAAACAGCCTTTAAAGCCGGGCAGGCCGATGTGTTAACGCTTGCCCCTCACCAATTAAATACTGAGCTAGCCAAGCGCGAAGTGGCAGCCATCTACCGCTGTGACCTGAGCCTGGTGATTTCCGAGGCCGAGCAACAGCTATTGACGGCGCATTATCAGCTGCCGGCCGAGTTGTTGTGCTATTGCCCGTTTTTTGCCGAAGCGCCAAATCGCAGCAGCCCGGATTTTTCACAGCGGCAGCACTTTATTGCCATTGGCAACTTTCGCCATGCGCCCAACTGGCAGTCGGTGCTGTGGCTGCGTGAGCTCTGGCCAGCCATCCGGGCACGATTGCCCGGCACCGAGCTGCATATCTACGGCGCTTACCCGCCGCCGAAAGCAACGGCCATGCATCAGCCCAAAGCAGGCTTTCACATCAAAGGCTGGGCTGAGGATGCGGCACAGGTGATGCAACAAGCGCGGGTTTGTCTGGCTCCTTTGGCGTTTGGCGCCGGTTTAAAAGGCAAGCTACTCGATGCGATGCAGCAAGGCACCCCCAGTGTCACCACGCCGGTAGGGGCCGAGGGCATGCACGGTGATTTGCCCTGGCCTGGCAGCATTGCCAAAGACGAAGCGGCGCTGGTGGATGCGGCAGTCGCGCTGTATCAAGATGAAACGCGTTGGCAGCAGGCGCAGCAGCAAGGCTTTGTATGCCTTACCCAGCGTTTTGATGCGGCTACAGAGCAAGCGCGGGTGTGGGCAGAGCTGGAGCAGCGACGTGAGCATCTGACCAGGTTTCGTGAGCGTAACTTTACCGGCCAGATGCTGCGTCATCATGCCCATCGCAGCACCAAGTTTATGGGGCAGTGGATTGAAGCCAAAACAAAGCTGCAGCAGCTTAACGAGCAAAGCTAGTTGCGATGTTTGATCCGTTGCGCTTTGTTAGCAGCAGAAAAACAATTGACTGCATGTAATCCATTGGATTATAGTTTGTGTAATGCAGACTATCGTAGAACTACCAGAATTTCAAAAGCGAGCCTCTAGCTTGCTCAAGGACGATGAAAGGACAAGTATCATCAATTACTTGGCTGTGCACCCGCAATCAGGCGTTCTTATGCAAGGTACTGGTGGTATCAGGAAGTTACGTTGGTCTGTTCAAGGAAGAGGGAAAAGTGGTGGTGTTCGGGTGATTTATTATTATCACAACGGTACTGTACCTCTTTTTCTTCTGACGGTTTTTGGTAAGGGTGAAAAAGCAAATCTTAGTAAAGCCGAGCGCAATGATCTCGCCAGCTTCACAACCTTACTGCTGCAAAATTATGGTGGTTCAAATGACTAGTGCATTCTCGAGTATTAAGCAGGGTCTCCAAGAGGCCATGGATTATTCTGAAGGCAAAGTAAAAAATGCGATTGTCCATGAGTTTAGCCCACTTGATGTAAAGCAAGTCCGTGCTCAAGTCGGTATGTCACAAAGCGAGTTCGCTTCAGCCTTTGGTATTAGTGTTAGCACTCTCCGTCATTGGGAAAGAGGGGATCGTAAACCTCAAGGGCCAGCTTTAGTGCTGCTCAATGTAGTTGCTAAAGAGCCGGAAACGGTGCTTAGAGCCCTGGCATCATAAAAATG
>JAFIFR010000120.1 GCA_020831935.1 Alkalimonas sp. | reverse complement strand
AAAGCAACAACCAGCGCAATCTCAGGGCCACCACGCCAGAAGCCGAGGGTAGAAACGGCCAGTGCCATGGTTAGACCCAGTAAGCCGGCAACGATAAACTCTTTGCCAAGCATTTTGGCCCAGTCTTTGATCATCACTTCGCCGGTTGCCATAGCACGAACCATCAAGGTTGCGGCCTGAGAGCCGGCATTACCACCACTGTCCACCAGCAAGGGCAGGAAGAACACCAGCGCAATGTAGGCTTCGATGGTGTCTTCAAAGTAAGCAATCCCTGCACCCGAGAAGATGTTGCCAAATACCAGCAGCACCAGCCAGAACACCCGCTTGCGGTACAACAGGTTGATGGAAGCGTCCTTGATGTTGCCGACAATTTCACTGACCGCACCGACTTTACGAAAATCGGTGGTTGCTTCTTCGGCGGCTACGTCCATCGCGTCGTCGTAGGTCACAATGCCCACCAGCTTATCGCCACCATTGGTGACCGGCAGTGCAATTAAATCGTATTTGGCGATCAGTTGCGAAGCCACTTCCCGCGGCGCATCGGCTTTGACATAGACCGGATCCCGGGTCATAAAGTCACCGATGATGGCGTCCTCGTTGGCCATAATCAGATCTTTTAGTGACACAGTGCCAACCAAGCGACGCTCGGAGTCCACCACATAAGCCTGGTAGATGGTTTCGGTATCCGGTGCCGCTTTACGCAGCTGGGCAATGCCTTCTTTGGCGGTGCGCTTGGCATCCACCAGAGCGTATTCTGAGCTCATCACTGAGCCCACTTTGTCCTCTTCGTAGGCCGCCAGCTTACGGATATCCTCGCGCTCGGCCTTGGCCAGCACCGGCAGCAAACGGCCTTGCTGTTCTTCAGGCAGCAGGTTGAACAAGTCAGCACGCTCGTCCGAAGCCATGTGCAGGAACAGTTCGCCCAGAGCCTTTTGATCCAGGCTGGGCACGATGTCGGCTTCCAGCTCTTTGGGCAGATAGCCGAACAACTGAGCACGTTCTTCGACCGGTGTTAGGCTTAGAAGCTGCGCAATCTGCTCGACGGTAAAGCTGCTGAGTACCGCGCCGATATCGGCCGGGTGGCAGCGGCGGGTCAGGTGCGCCATATCCTCTTTGTCTTTGCTCAGCAAGGCGGTGCGTAGGCTGAAAATTAAGTCTTGTGCATTCATGGTGATTCTCCCTGCTTAAAAGGCGCTGAAGTAAAAAACGAAACCGGCACTGAGCCAATGCTCATTGGCACGGCTGCTCAGGCGGTTGCCATAGCTGATGTCCAGTTGCAAACGATCCGCTTTGGGCTCAAAGCGATAGCCCAACTGATAAAAAGGCCGGCCGGCTTCTTCGCGGAACACTTCGGCGAAGGCCCAGTGGTTGGCAACCAGCTCCCGCTCCAGAGCGATTCCAGCAGTCAGTTCATTGCCGGCATCGCGGTTGTTGGCGTAGCCTAAGTTGCTGTGCAGCAACCAGGCATCACTGGCAAAGCTGTGGGTAATCGCCAAGTTCAGGTGCTGATCACCGCGAAAGCTGCTCTGGGAAAAGCCATGACTTAAACCGATGGTGGCGCCCCAGCCATTGGTGTCCAATGCACGCAGTTCGGTTTTAGCGGACAGCTCATACAAGTCGGGTTCGCCGGCAGTCTGGCTGGCATAGCCAAGTGCCCACTCAACACCGGCAACCTGGCAAGCCGGGACCAGCCAGAACTCATTGGGGCCACGGTTACGCTGCCACCAGCTTTCCAGCTGGCAGTCGTCGACAAGGGTGGCATCATCGGTGATCATCGGACGACCGGCGTATGCCAGGCTGCTGACACCAAGTAAAACAAGGGCCAGAGCTGTCAGAGACAACGATTTGGTTGGGGCTACGGTTGCATCACGCAAAGCTACATGGTTTTTAGTCAACATGCGCCTTATCCTCTTCGGTTGAAGCGGTTGCCAGCATGAGAAAACAGATTGTATGTGGCCGTCTGACGTTGTCAGCTCAGCACAAGAAATGCATCGATTTTTCTATACCGACCGGGCACGCCGATTGAGGCGTAAAACCGTACAGAACACAGTGCGTAAGCACTGTGCTAGACATCGATGATAATGAACAGAAATGAAACCAGTGTGACAAGAAGTACCAGAGACATCACTATTCCGCGCTTGCAGAACAGTGCGATAGACCATGCTGCGAAGCGTTAAAACATTCCTCGTGTTGACTGACAATCGACAGACCAACGCCTACTACCAGGTTGTTCGCCCACGATGGGTCTCCGCAGTGGTTAAAGTTGCAGCGCATTATACGGATGTAATGAAATTGTGCAAGCCGCTTCGAGGTTTTTTTTTGATTTTCTATGTTGTGGTATTTCTTACCAAATTTACCTGTGAACCCGTGGTTTTCATGGCTTTTATTTTGAAAATTCGCTACTTTTGTAATTAGTGCCCGTCCTGAAAGGCGGGCACTAATACAGCGCAGGGATGCGCTGCCAAAATCATTGGTGTAAGCCATTGATTTTGCGAGCCAGAAAAAACCGCGTTTTTTCCTGGCGACTCCGCGAAACGGCAGGGATGCCGTTTCAGGGTGGAAACTAACTCGTGACTAGTTTGGTGGTGGAAAGGCATGTCGGCAAAGCGAGACGATATTCAGCAGCAATTAGAGAAACTGCGCGCCAGCTATCTCGCTCAGCTGCAACAAGGCTGGTCAGACGTCATGGCCGAAGCCGGGCAGTTGCTCGAAGCCGACGACAGCGGTTGGCAGAGCATTGCCAAGGCACTGAAGCTGCGCTTTCATACCTTGGCTGGCTCTGCCGGCACCTTTGGTTTACCCGAGCTTGGGCAGCAGGCGAAAGCATTGGAGATGGAGCTGGGTGCCTGGCTGGACATTGATCGCAGGCCTGATCTGACCAGCAAGCAACAATTTCTGGAGCGAGTGCAAGAGCTCAGCAACCACAGCAGCCATCAACAGCAGCAACTGCCTTCGACGTTGTTTCAGCCTTCCGATGATGAATTTACCCGCAAAGCACGGATTCTGGTGTTCAGTAAAGATGGCCAGCTTGGGCAGCAATTGCACTCGGCGCTTGAGCCCTTTGGTCACCAGGTACAGAGTGTGCAGCAACTCGAGCTTTTGCGTGCTGCCGTTTTAGAGCGCCAGCCGGATGTGCTGATGCTGGATATGCCGCAGCAACGTGTGCCACAAGGGCTGAAGACCTTAATCAACACCATGCAAAAGGATGAACAGCACCCAACGGTGCTGTTTGTGGTCGGTGACAAAGAGAGCTTTGCGCATTCCCTGGCGGCGGTGCGCCTTGGCGCAGCCGGCTACTTTATCAAGCCGGTCAATGCCGCAGCGATTGAACTGCGTATTCAGCGCCTGCTCGCGCAACGGCAACAAGCCCGCTTTCGGGTATTAATTGTGGATGACGATGTGATTCTGGCGCGGCACTACCAGTTGATTATTGAACAAGCCGGGATGGAAGCCAAGGTGGTGAATGATCCCGCCAAAATGCTGATAGGGTTGCAAGGCTTTCAACCCGATGTGATTTTGCTGGATGTCAATATGCCGGAATGCAGCGGCCCTGAACTGGCGCAAATCATTCGTTTTAAAGACGAATGGCTTGGTGTCCCCATCATCTACCTGTCCTCTGAAACCGACAGCCAGCGCCAGCTGGATGCCTTGGTGAAAGCTGGTGATGACTTTATCTCCAAGCCCATTACCGATCAGGCGCTAGCCGTTACTGTGTTTGCCAGAGCGCAGCGCGCCAGACAACTGGCTGAAATGATGACCCGCGATAGCCTGACCGGCTTGCTGCAGCATGCTACCGTGAAAGAGCGGCTGAGCGATGAAATTGCCAAAGCCAAGCGCAGCAAACAGGAATTGGTGGTGGTGATGCTGGACTTGGATCACTTTAAGAAAGTCAACGATCAGTACGGACACCTGATTGGCGATCAGGTGATCAGCAGCCTAGCCAATCTGCTGCAGCAGAAACTGCGCAAAACCGATGTGATTGGTCGTTACGGGGGCGAGGAGTTTTTGCTGGCGTTACCCGATTGTTCGCTACAAAAAGCCACGGACATTCTGAACAACATCCGGCAGTCGTTTCAGGCCATACCTTTTAGCGCTCAAGAGCAGAGCTTTTCCTGCACCTTCAGCGCAGGTCTGGCTCGGGTCGATACGCAGCTGTCGACCGATGAAAACATCGAGCGGGCCGATCAGGCGCTTTACAAAGCCAAACACAATGGCCGCAATCGGGTTGAGCTGGCTTAGCGTTACGATTTAGCAGCCCGGCTGAGAGCGCACCTGCAGTGGCGATAGCGGTCGGGTGTCAAGCCAAAAGCGGCGGAAAGCCCAGGTCCACATTTCCAGCATTTGGTAGGGCTTATCCAGCTGGACCACTTCTGCCGGCAGCAAGCTGCCGTTGTGCTGGCAGGCCAAACTGAATTCAAAGGCATAATTGCCCTGCATGCCCATCCGTAAATCGGCCATGGTAAGCAGTTCCTCTCGTTCAAAGTAACCAACCATGCCATGACTAAAGCGTTGCAATTGCTGTGCTTCCGGCAGTTGTTTGAGTGCCTGAGCTTTGGCAGGAAAGCTGTGCTTACGAAACTCTATGGGACGGCGGCCATCATTCAGCGCATAAAAGCCTTCGCGATAGCCGTGCTCATCCACCAGCACAATGCGCCAAACCAAGGTGTTTAAAGCCGTTGGTTGTACCAGTCGGCTTTGGTATTCCAGCTCTGGATGCAGCTGTTCCAATTGCCACAGCACCCACTGCTGCGCCAACAGGCTCCAGCCCAAGTACGCCGTTGACAGCCAAAGTCCCCAGCGATTGAAACGAAAGCCTGTGACAGGCCGTCGCCAGGCCAAAGCCACACCGGCTAGCAAAGGCAAGGTATAGAGCGGGTCAATAACAAAAATGCTTTCCAGTGCAAAGGGGTAGTCGCTGAACGGCAACGCCAGTTGGGTGCCATAGGTGGTGAAGGTATCGAGCAGACTGTGCGTCACCAGTACCAGCCAAACGGCCAACAGCCATCTGCCGTAATGTGCCCTTTGTCGGTGCCACCAGCAAATCAGAGCCGCCAGCAGAGGGGCTGCCAGGCTTTGGTAAATGATGGCATGGGTTTCGCCGCGATGGCGCAGCATATTGCTTAAATCATCGCCGTAATTCCAAAAAACATCCAGATCGGGCAAGGTGCCGACCACAGCGCCCCAGATGGCGGCTTTTTTGACCGAGCCTTGCTTGCCAACCACCGCAACCGCTACCGCAGCCCCTAAGGCGGCCTGGGTGATGGAGTCCATCAGTCGTCCACCAACACCCGATCGCTTGAATCAAAACGCGGCGATTGAATGGACAGGACTTTGAGTGGTTCGGCCGAGGTAATCGCCAGCACGCCATGCACCGTGCCCGGTGGGATCAGCAGGTAATCGCCGGCCCGGATGTCCAGCTCTTCATGGCCAAGCCGCATGCGGGCACTGCCAGCCAGCACATAGATTTGCTCGGTATGACGTTGGTGGTAATGATTGGGTACAGGAGCATTGATGGTCAGTAAAAAGCTGCTGCTGTGTTCTGTTTCCGCCAAAGGTTGGTTGTAAATGGCCGGCGCATCCGCTGGCACTGGCTGCTCGGGTAAGTGCAGGACAGCCGGCGAGCTGGCGATAGCCGGTAAAGTGAGCAGGAAAGTGATGAAACTCATTGACAAAGCCTTCTTCTGCAAAGCAAACAGCTTAAAAGAAGGCCTTTAGTCTGTCCAGTGATCTGCTGCGTTGCAGCACAGCAGCTTAGCCTTAGTGGGCGCGGTACAAACGGCAGAAGTAGTCGATGATGGCGTCGCTATCAAAACGGCTGAATCGCAATTGGTGCTTTTGCACGATGGCCTCAGCCAAAGAGCGTAAGGTGACATCCAGCGACTGGCCCGATGGGCGGGTGAGCTCATGTCGGCTGAATAAATAGTTCAGAGCAACCGAGGTGTAAGACTTGCCGGCAACCGGTTGCACCAGTTGCAGCTCGTGCAGACGAACGCCAAGATTGCGTAACTTTTCCAATCGATTTTGTTCGTTCATGATGTCTACTCCATTCGGATGAAAACCTGGTTGCTACAGTTAAGGTTATCGTCGCAGTGCAGGAAAACTTGAGCTGAAAGTTAAGCTCTGAAATTGATGCAGCCCGGTTGAATACGTCAAAATGTCATGCAAAAAGTGATACAATGGCACGATTTTGATAGTGGACGACCGAGAGCCTTATGAAAAAAAATACCTTCTTAACCCTGGCTTTGGCTGGCCTTGTTGCTGGCTTGATGGGCTGTAGCCCAGCAGGTACCCCTGAGCGGGAGGTGCAGCTGGAGCTGCGGATTATGCAAACCAATGACTTGCATGCTTACATGTTGGGATACGACTACTTTCAGCAGCAAGACACCGACCGTTTTGGCCTGGCTCACACGGCCGCTTTGGTGCATCAGGCTCGGCTGGAGCAGCCAAATAGCCTACTGTTTGACAATGGCGATACCATTCAAGGCAGTGCTCTTGGTGACTGGGCGCATGCTCAGGGGCTGGAGTATCTCGAGGGGCAAAGTCACCCGGTGATCCGGGCAATGAACTATCTGGGCTACAATGCCGCGGCTCTTGGCAATCATGAATTCAATTATGGCCTGGCGTATCTGGATGCCACCATTGCCGGTGCCACCTTCCCGTTTTTATCCGCCAATGTGATGCAGCCCGATGCAGCAGACGATGATTGGCAGGCCACACGCTTTACCCCCTATGTGATTCAGACCCACAGTTTTGTAGCCGATGATTTGCAGCGGTACGACCTGAAGGTCGGCGTTTTAGGGTTGGTACCGCCGGCGATTATGCGCTGGGACAGAGACCATCTGAAAGGGCAGGTGCAGGCGCGCGATATGGTGGCCGCCGCTCGGCACTTTGTGCCAAAAATGCGAGCTAAAGGAGCCGAACTGGTGGTGGTGATTGCCCATACCGGCATTCGTGACTATGGCGACTATCCGGAAGGCGCCGAGCAAGCGGCCCTATACCTGGCGCAGGTTGAAGGCGTGGATGCCTTACTGCTGGGGCATCAGCACCGCTTGCTGCCAGGCCCGGATTACCAGGATATTGCCGGTGTTGACGCAGAACGAGGCCTGATCCACGGGGTGCCTGCGGTGATGGGAGGTCAGTATGGCAATCATTTGGGGCTGATCGATGTAACCTTGCAGCGCAGCGAGGGGCAATGGCAAGTGGTGGCAAACCATGCTGAGCTGCGTCCGGTTGGCCCACAGCGTGATGAGTTGATGGTGGCTTTGTTGCAGGAAGAGCAGCAGCAGACGCTGGCCATGCTCAATCAGGCGCTTGGCACCACCGATGGCGCCATTGAAAACTTTTTTGCCCGGGTGGCGCCCAACAGTGCCGTAGCCTGGGTCAATCAGGCGCAGAGCTGGTACGCGCGGCAATTGCAACAAAACGGCGAGCTGCCAGACTTGCCGGTGATCAGTGCGGCTGCTCCTTTTCGCAGTGGTTTTGGCGGGCCAGAGGATTACACCCATTTGGCGGCAGGACCCTTGACGCTTGGCAACATTGCGGATCTCTACATTTACCCCAATACCTTGCGGGTGATTGAGTTGACCGGCGCTCAGCTAAGGGACTGGCTGGAAATGTCGGC
>JAFIFR010000119.1 GCA_020831935.1 Alkalimonas sp. | reverse complement strand
GCCTGGGCTGGCAGATTGCCGGCAAGATGCTTGATCAAAGTGGATTTACCGGCGCCATTGCGGCCCAGCAAGCCAATGCGGCTGCCCGGTAGCAACTGAAAGTTGATGTTGTGCAAAATAGTGTGCTCGCCATAGCCCAGCTGCACTTTTTCCAGCTTCAGCAGCGGATTGGGCAGGGCTTTCGGAGGGCGAAAGGCAAAACTAAAGGGCGAGTCGACATGAGCCGGTGCTAGCATCGTCATGCGCTCTAAGGCTTTGACCCGGCTTTGGGCTTGCTTGGCCTTCGAGGCTTTGGCTTTAAAGCGGTCGATAAACTGCTGCAGATGCGCGACCTGCTGTTGCTGTTTCTCGAACATGGACTGCTGCTGGGCCAGCCGTTCGGCGCGCTGTCGTTCAAACTGGCTGTAGTTGCCTTTGTACAGCTGCACCTGCTGGCGCTCAATATGGATGATGCTGTCGGTGACGGCATCCAGGAAATCCCGGTCGTGGCTGATCAGCAGCAAGGTGCCATCGTAGCTTTGCAGGTATTTCTCCAACCAGAGCACGGCATCCAAATCCAGGTGGTTGGTGGGCTCATCCAGCAGCAACAACTGCGAGGGTTTCATCAGCGCCCGCGCCAGATTGAGCCGCATGCGCCAGCCACCGGAGAAAGATTTCACCGCCTGTTGCTGCATGGCGCCATCAAAACCGAGACCTGCCAGCAGAATGCCAGCCTTGGCTTCGGCGCTGTAACCATTTAATTGTTCAATCTGCTGGTGCGCTTTGGCCAGCTGCTCACCGTCACCGCCTTGTTTTAATAACTGCAGCAAAGGGTAGAGTACTTCATCGCCCTGCAGCACATAATCCATCGCCGGGCAATCCAGTGCTGGTGTTTCCTGCGCTACCGTCGAGATGGCCCAACTGGCCGGAATGCTCAGCTCACCGGCATCGGGCGCCAACTGGCCCAAAAAGCAGGCAAACAAAGACGACTTGCCGCAGCCATTGGCACCAATAATGCCGATTTTCTGGCCGGGGAAGATGGTCAGGTTGGCATCGCTGAACAGGGCTTTGCTGCCACGGCGAAGTTCAAGGTGTTGCAATTGGATCATGAAAGCATCTCGGTTGCGGGATGGCACAAAGCAATGAGTATACCTGAAATGCACTGATCACAGCGAGTCTGGCTGGTGTATAATGCTGCAAACCGGAGGAACAGATTCGCATGACGACCCGTAAGAAAAAACGCTTTATCGCTGGCGCAACCTGCCCCAAATGCCATGCCATGGACAGCATGATGTTGTTTTTAGAACACAATGTGGAAAAGGTGGAGTGCGTGCACTGCGGCTACCAGATGACGCAGCCAGATGCGAAGGTGAGCAAGGCCGCTGGCAGCAGCGAACAATTGATTGGGGTCTTCAAGCCTGAGTAATTGCCTGCTACAGCCGCATCAATAATGCGGCGGCGGTGGTTCTTGCTCTTGCGGCATCAGTTCATCCTGATCCTGCCGCTGCAACTGTTTCGCCAACAGCAGCACTTGTTGCTGCAACAACTTAATTTGTTTTTGGTGCTCCAGCAACTCTTTGCTCAGATGCTGCATGGCATCGTCCTGAAAAGCAATTTTACTTTCCAGTTCAATAATGTGAAGTTCTAACTCATCCGGCTTGGTGTCACTCATGGGGCTACTCGACGTTGGCTACGGCAGGCAAGTCTACGCAATGCGGCTAAGGGCTGTCCAGTTGGATCTGCCAAACCTCTGCCAAACCGCTAGAGCTTTCACTGATCAATTGATCCGGGCCAAAAAAAGCCACTGCATGCACAGCTGCGCTGGGTGGTCGGCTGCCAACACGGGGAGAGACTCGCCAGCGTTGCAATTCGCGCCCAGTTTGTACATCCCACAGAGCTAAGTTGCGACTGGGCGCACCCGTTGCCAGCCAGCGGCCATCGTCGCTAAAACGCACCGCACTGAAAATTTGCTGGCGGGCGATAAATTGCAGCTGGCTGACCAACTGACCGGTCTGAATATCCCAAATCTGCGCTGTGCTTTGGCTGTCGGCGGTAAAGGCAAAACGGCCTTGTGGGTCTAAAGCGACTTTGGTAACCCGGCTTGGGTGTGGGAAGCTGTGAATGATTTGCGCGCTCTCGGTATCCCACAGGTAGGCCATGTAATCGTTGCCTCCGGTCAGGGCAAAACGGCCATTGGGCGACAGCGCCACGCTGTTGATGCGCTCGCTGTGGCCTAAGAACAACAAACGGCGCCCGCTTTCAAAGGTAATGTGCAGCACATTGCCATTGCTTTTGCCTATGAGAAGCTGACGACCACGGTGAGAAATCGCCACATCGCGCACCGAGGACTCATCCAGCTGCCAGTAGCCAACATTTTCGCCATCGGCTATGCGCCATAGCGCAAAGTTGGTGCGGTCGGCACTGACCACATGGCTGTTGTCCGGGCTGATGGCCAGCGCAAACACAATGTTTTCATCGGCGTCGCGATGGTTCCACTGATACATCAGCCCCTGGCGCTCGGTATCCCAGATGGTGATGCCGTGCTGAACGGAGGATTGCACCGCATAGCGGCCATCGCTGGATAGGGCGGCGGCATAGGTTGCCTGAGCGGCATGTTTCCATTGCTGCACCGGGGTGGTTTCAACCCGGCTGCAATTGGCTAACAGCAGTGGCAACAGGAAAATTGCCAGATATTTGCTGCGATGGCTTAACCTCATCTGCACAAACCGTTAGTATAGGTGGATGATTAAAATCATAACACAATGAGCAGTTTCGGCTGCCCGAATTGGAGAAAATAATGCGCGTAACAACCAAACTCAGCCTGGTGGCTGCTTCTGTGCTGGCTCTGGCCGCTTGTCAACCAGCTTCTGTATCCGACGAAGGCCCGGTCACGCTGGACTCTGAAACCCAAAAACAATCCTACAGCTTTGGTGTATCGGCTGGTTACTACATTGAAAATGCGGTGGCCGAGCACAAGGCAATGGGCATTGAATTGGATGCCGAGCTGATTGTCCGTGGTATGAAAGACGCCATTGCGGGGCAAGCCTTGGTGAATGAAGACGAGATCCAACAGCACCTGATGGCGCTGGATCAAAGCTTCCGGGAAAAGCAAGAACAGCAAGCCGAAGCGGCTGCGGCAGAAGCGCAAGCGGTAGGCCAGCGTTTCCTGGCTGACAATGCCAGCAAAGAAGGGGTTCAAGTCACGGATTCAGGCTTGCAGTACCAAGTACTGGAGCAAGGTGATGGCGCCAAGCCTACTGCTGAAGATACCGTCAAAGTGCATTACCAGGGGACCTTGATTGATGGCACTGTGTTCGACAGCTCCTACGAGCGTGGCGAGCCAATTGAATTCCCATTGAACCGGGTGATCCCAGGCTGGACCGAAGGGGTGCAGCTGATGAATGTGGGTTCCAAGTTCCGTTTTACCATTCCATCCGAGTTGGCGTACGGTTCCCGTGATATGGGCGCGATCCCACCGAACAGCGTGCTGGTGTTTGAAGTGGAACTGCTGGACATCAAAAAAGCCGGCGAATAAGTCGTGCAGTCACAACAAAAAAGGGCAGCCCATCGGCTGCCCTTTTTATCGAAGCTATTGAGCTTAGGCCATGCTGGCTTGATCGCTGTGCTTATCGTGCAAGGTGTTGATCAACTCATCTTCCAGCTCAAAGCGCTCTTCCAGCGCTTGCCCCAAATCGGATAACTCCAGATCGAAGGCGCCGCTTTGACGGGTGCTGAAGTGCTCGGCGTACTTGTCGTTAAAATCCAGCGCCAAATCGGTCGAGGTCGCAATCTTTGGGTACAGGCGGTTGGCCAATTGCCGGCTGTCGGTACCGTTGACAGCGCACTCGGAGACAATTTGTTCGTAGACCTCAAAATGGCCAGCCGACAGGTAATCCATCAGGATCTGACAAAACTCCTGCACCGCTTCCTGACTGGGCTTGGCGCGTTGTTTGTCATCAAAGGGGGGCAAACCAGCCAGCTTGCAATAGCTGATAATGAGTTGTTGCCGCTCTTCCAGCCAATGGTCGATTGCGGTTAAAGCGCCGCCCCACTTTTGTTGTGCTGCCTGAACCCGCCTGTACATGACCTGCTCCTTACCTGTCTTTAACGGTTAATCCGAAAACATCGTTCCGGCTTAGCAACCAGTTAATAAAATTCTGCTGCTAAAATCAATGGTTTTTCATTGGTCAGAACACCATGAACATTTATCATACTCCCTTGAGTGCGGCAGGCCAACTGTTGTTGCCAAATGTTCCCAAAACAAGGATTCAGCATGATCAGTCACAGCTTACCCATGCAGCCGGATACCTGCGGCTATTGGTTTATTGTTAATCATCAGCAGCTTTACTGGCCGCCAGAGCAGCAAAGCTTAGCGCTGATGAGCATGGGTGAGCTGGTGGCTTTGTTTGGCGAACCGGAGCAAAGTGGCTTGCTGGGAGAGTTGAATGGTCAGGCTGCGTATTATTGGGTGCTGAATGACCAACGCGATGACAAAGACAATTGGCTGAGCCCGCGCCAGTTGCTGGCCCAGGGCGATGGTGTTTTTGAACTGGCCGCCCGGGCAGTGCAGGTGGCGCTGTTTTTGCAAACTCACCGTTACTGCGGTCAATGCGGCTCGGCCATGCATCTGGTCAGTTGGGAGCTGGCGGCCTTATGCCATCGCTGCGGTCACCGCTGTTACCCGCGCATTGCTCCTTGCGTGCTGGTGGCGGTGGTGAAAGACGATCAGCTATTACTGGCTCGCTCCAGTCGTCACAAAGCCGGCTTTTTCTCCATTCTGGCAGGCTTTGTCGAGTCGGCCGAGACCTTAGAGCAGGCTGCGGTGCGTGAAGTCAAAGAAGAAGTTGGGGTCGACATCGATCAGTTGGAGTACGTCGGCAGCCAGCCCTGGCCCTTTCCGCATTCCTTGATGACCGGCTTTATCGCCCGTTATGTGGGCGGTGCGATTCGTTGTCAGCCGAATGAGATTGAAGAGGCGCATTGGTTTGAGTTGGATGCCTTGCCGGAGGTGCCGCCGGTGCAAACCTTGTCTGGCCAAATGATTGCCCGGGTGCAGCAGCGAATTTTAGGCAATAAAAAAGCCACTTAACGTGGCTTAAATCACTAAGTGCTTGAAATACAAGGTGATTAACAGGTCCCGTGAACGGGCTTCTTACTTCTTATTCTTCACTAGCGCATCCATTTTATAGCAGATGTATTTTCTGCTTACAAGCACCTTTGTGAACTTTTTTTGATTTATTCAGTCTGCAGTCAGTTTGATGCGGATCAGCATTCGAGCTAGAGCCGTTGCGTCAGCAATGCTAAGATAAGCCTATTCTCATTTGGACCAATCTCATCATGCAATTAAAAAATGATCGTTACCTGCGCGCCCTGTGCAAAGAACCTGTTGACCGTACCCCGATTTGGATGATGCGTCAGGCCGGGCGCTACTTGCCAGAGTACCGTGCAACCCGGGCCCAGGCCGGTGACTTTATGTCGCTGTGCAAAAACCCGGAGCTGGCGTGCGAAGTGACTTTGCAGCCGCTGCGCCGCTACCCGATGGATGCCGCTATTTTATTCAGCGATATTCTGACCATTCCGGATGCGATGGGCTTGGGCCTCTATTTTGGCGCTGGCGAAGGGCCTAAGTTTGAGCGGCCTATTCGTGATTTTATGGATGTGGTGAATTTACCTATCCCGGATCCAGAGCAGGAACTGCGCTACGTGATGGATGCGGTGCGGACCATTCGCCGGGAGTTGAACGGTGAGGTGCCGTTAATAGGCTTCTCCGGTAGCCCCTGGACACTGGCCACGTACATGGTTGAAGGTGGCAGCAGCAAGACCTTCAGCATCATCAAAAAAATGATGTACAGCGAGCCGGAAGTGCTGCACATGCTGCTGGATAAGCTGGCGCAGAGCGTCACCTCCTACCTGAATGCGCAAATTGCAGCTGGTGCTCAGTCCATCATGATCTTTGATACCTGGGGTGGGGTACTGACGCCGCGTGATTACAAAGAGTACTCGCTCAGTTACATGCAGCAGATTGTCGATGGCTTAACCCGTGAAGCCGATGGCCGCAAGGTGCCGGTGACCCTGTTCACTAAGAATGGCGGTCTCTGGTTGGAACAAATCGCCGCCACCGGCTGCGATGGTGTTGGCCTGGACTGGACCATCGACATCGGTCAGGCGCGTCAGCGCATTGGCGATAAAGTGGCACTGCAAGGCAACATGGACCCGAATATTTTATTGGGCACGCCAGAGCGTATTCGTCAGGAAGTGCAGACCATTTTGGATGGCTACGGCCAGGGCAGCGGTCATGTCTTTAATCTGGGGCATGGCATCACGCCGGATGTGGATCCAGAGCGGGTCAGTGTCTTTGTCGAGGCGGTGCAATCCTTTAGCCCGACCTATCATATGAATACCGACGATTAAACTCTGTTCTGGCCACTCGCTGAGTTATAAGCGGGTGGTTGGCAGCCTCTAAGCCAACCTTTACAGGCATGGATGCCTGTACAGAGCCTATAGGGATATATTTGCGGCGCGTTGGCGTGAGACTAGCAATCACACGCCTACTCCCTTTATCTCAGTTTAAAACAACCGGTTTAAACCATTTAATGCCGCTACCCGGTAGGCTTCGGCCATGGTGGGGTAGTTGAAGGTGGTATGCACAAAGTACTCGATGGTATTGCCGCCATTTTTTTGCATCATAATGGCCTGGCCGATATGGACGATTTCTGCCGCCCGCTCGCCAAAGCAATGGATGCCTAAAATCTCTTTGGTCTCGCGGTGAAACAGCAGTTTCAGGCTGCCGGCATTGGTGTTGGCAATCTGGGCTCTGGCCAGGTGTTTGAACTGAGCCCGGCCTACTTCGTAGGGAATACGGGCAGCGGTCAGCTCCTGCTCGGTTTTACCGACCGAGCTGATTTCCGGAATGGTGTAAATGCCCACCGGGATATCGGTAATCAGTTGGCTTTCACACTGGCCCTTCACAATGGCGGTACCGACAATGCGGCCCTGATCATAGGCCGCGCTGGCCAGGCTGGGGTAGCCAATCACATCGCCCACGGCATAAATATGCGGGACTTCAGTCTGATAGTTGTCGTCGACCTTCAGCTGGCCACGGCCATCGGCTTTCAGCCCCACCGCAGCCAGGTTCAGGCTGTCGGTGTTGCCGGTACGGCCATTGGCAAATAGAATGCAGTCGGCTTTCATTTTTTTGCCGGATTTCAAATGCAGCACCACGCCATCATCGCGGCCTTCAATGCTATCGAATTCCTCACCATGGCGGATATTGATGCCGGAATTCCAGAAGTGGTAGCTGAGCGAATCGGAAATCTCGCTGTCCATAAAGGCCAGCAGGCGGTCGCGGTTATTCACCAGATCCACTCGTACCCCAAGACCGCGGAAAATCGAGGCGTACTCGCAGCCAATCACGCCGGCACCATAAATAATGACATGGCGCGGATCATCGCGCAGCGACAAGATGGTATCGCTGTCGTAAATGCGTGGGTGGTTAAAGTCGACATTGGCGGGGCGGTAGGGGCGTGAGCCACTGGCAATCACAATATTGGCGGCACTTAGCACCTGCTTGGAGCCATCGGCTTCAGTGATTTCTAATTGATGGGGGCCCACAAAGGTGGCGTCACCTTGGAAAATGGTTACCCGGTTGCGATCATAAAA
>JAFIFR010000118.1 GCA_020831935.1 Alkalimonas sp. | reverse complement strand
AAGCCTGTCTTTAGCTCAGTTTGATGCTTCACTGGGTAGTTTAACCTCTGTTACTCTGAATCTGCTGGGTGAGTCCATCAGTTCTACCATTCTTGAAAACCGCGCCGCCAACGGGCAAACGTTCCGTTATATATCTGAGCTAGAATTCACCTTCGAGCTTACAGGCTTGGAAGGCACTGTAGAGCTGCCAGATCCAGCGTTCATCACCACCCTGGCAACCACCAATGGCTCTACCAGCCTGGGCCATGGCGAATCTCTGGATCTTGGAACCACTGTAGACAATGGCGTTTTTAGCCTGACTTTCACGTCAGCAGCCGATCTGACTCTTTTTACTGGCAGTCAGCACTTTAATGTGAATTGCAGCACTCTTTCTATCTCGAGCTTCGCTGGCGGCGGGGGTAACATCGACACCAACCAGGCAACTACCGGGGCTTGTGGTGCCGAAGTCGTCTATGCTTACTCCACATCCACAGCAGAAGTCTCTGAGCCTTGGAGCCTGTGGTTGTTAGGCGCTGGCCTGTTTGGCTTTGCAGCCATGCGCCGCTTCAGCTAACAGCTGACAACCAACCGCATAAACCCGCCTCTGCGGGTTTTTCTTTGGGATTGAGCTGCAAATTGATACCATAGCCTCAGGTTTTTTTAGCGATGGCAGGCAATGCGAATTCCACGGATTTTTGTTGATCAACCCTTAAGCCTGACAGAGCTCGAGCTGCCCGCTGAGGCAGCCGCGCATGTCGGTCGCGTTTTGCGGATGCAAGCAGGCGACGTCCTGCAACTCTTTAATGGCGATGGACACAACTACCAGGCCAGCATTCTTGCCAGCAGCAAAAAATCGGTTCGGGTTGAGATTACAACCCAAGAGCCAAACCCAACCGAATCGAAGCTTTGGTTGCACTTGGGACAAGTGATCTCGCGGGGCGATCGGATGGACTTTGCCATTCAAAAAGCCGTGGAATTGGGCGTCAGTGCCATCACCCCGCTGTTTTCAGAGCGCTGTGGTGTTAAGCTGGACGGCGAACGGCTGGAAAAAAAACAGCTGCAATGGCAAAAAATCGTGTACTCTGCCTGTGAACAGTCCGGTCGAAGCATGGTGCCTCAGGTGCTGCCGGCTCAAACATTGCCCTCTTGGCTGGCAGAGCCGACAAAAGATCTCAAGCTCACCTTGCATCCCTGGGCAAAAGACACCATTAAGACACTAGCCCCCTGCAGCAAAATCCGGCTGATGATAGGCCCGGAAGGTGGCTTTAGCGACCCGGAAATGACTGCGGCCACTGTTGCTGGCTACCAGGGAATTCAACTTGGTCCCCGGGTCCTTCGTACCGAAACCGCAGCACTCACGGCCATCAGCGCCTTGCAGCTGCAATTTGGCGATCTCGCCTGAGGAAGCTATGACTGCACCCATACTAGGCATCGTGATGGATCCCATTGCGGACATCACCATCAAAAAAGACACCAGCTTTGCCATGCTGCTGGAGGCCCAGCGCCGTGGCTACAC
The DNA here is from genome assembly GCA_020831935.1 of Alkalimonas sp. Classification (GTDB taxonomy): domain Bacteria; phylum Pseudomonadota; class Gammaproteobacteria; order Enterobacterales; family Alteromonadaceae; genus Alkalimonas. The sequence continues at coordinate 6,192 of JAFIFR010000118.1, read as the reverse complement.
CATTCATTACATGGAGATGGCGGACTTGTACCTGCTGGAAGGGCAGGCCCGCGCCAGAAGCCGATTGCTCATGGTCGAAGAGGATCCAACCAACTGGTACCAGTTTGGTCAAGAGCAGGATATTGCACTGGCTGAGCTGGATGTGGTGCTGATGCGCAAAGATCCCCCCTTTGATACCGAGTACATTTATGCCACCTACATGCTGGAGCTGGCAGAGCAACAAGGCACCCTGATCGTCAACAAGCCGCAGAGCCTGCGCGATGCCAATGAAAAGCTCTATACCAGCTGGTTCAGTGAACTCACCCCCACCACCCTGGTCAGCCGTGACAGCGCACGCCTAAAAGCATTCTGGCAGCAGCATCAGGATGTGATCATTAAACCGCTCGATGGCATGGGTGGCGCTTCGATATTTCGCTTAAAAGCCGATGATCCCAATGTCGGTGTGGTGCTGGAAACACTGACCGCCCACAACAGCCGTTACGCCATGGCACAGACCTTTATTCCCGCCATCAAAGATGGGGATAAACGCATTTTGATGATCAATGGCGAGCCGGTGCCTTATGTGCTGGCCCGGATCCCGGCGCAAGGGGAAACCCGTGGCAACCTGGCGGCCGGTGGTCGGGGCGAAGTCCGACCGCTCAGTGCCAGTGACAGAGCCATCGCTGAAGCGGTTGGCCCGACCTTGAAAGCCAAAGGCCTGATTTTTGTCGGCCTGGATGTCATTGGTGATAAACTGACTGAAATCAATGTCACCAGCCCAACCTGTGTGCGGGAAATTGAAGCCGAAGCACCGGTGCAAATTACCGGCTTGCTGTTTGACGCCATTGAGCAACAGATTGTCAGTCGCAAGCCAGCTTAAGGAGTTCGCCATGAGTAGCTTTGAGCACCACTTTTTAATCGCCATGCCGTCACTGCAAGATCCGTTTTTTCAGCGCAGTGTCACTTACATTTGCGAGCACAATGACGAAGGAGCCATGGGCATTGTGATCAATCACCCGCTCAAAGCCACCATTGGCGATCTGCTGCAGCAGCTTGATATCGAGTACGATGCCAACAACCCGATTGCCGAGCGTGCGGTGTGCGCCGGTGGCCCTGTGCAGGCCGATCGCGGCTTTGTGCTGCACAGTGCCCAACCTGGCTACATGAGCAGCATGACACTGGATGATGCGCTGATGATCACCACTTCCAAAGATATCTTGCAGCGCCTGACCACACCGGAAGGCCCGGAAAAATTTCTGCTGGCACTGGGCTATGCCGGCTGGGTGGCAGGTCAGCTAGAACAGGAAATCGCCGACAACTCCTGGCTGGTGATCCCCGCCGATCCCGCCATCATTTTTGATTTGGCGCACGCCTACAAATGGGAAGCCGCCACAAAAAAAATGGGCATTGAAGCCTGGCAGCTCACCGGCGATGCAGGGCATGCCTGATGAGCCAGTCCAAACACCGCTCCGTTCTCAGCTTTGACTACGGCACCAAAAGCATTGGCGTTGCCATTGGTCAGGAGCTGACCGGCAGTGCCAGCCTGTTGCCTGCTTTAAAAGCACGTGATGGGATCCCGGACTGGAGCCAGATAGAAAAGCTGCTCAATGAATGGCAACCGGATCTGCTGCTGGTGGGCCTGCCGCTGAATATGGATGGCACTGAGCAAGACTTTACCGTCCGTACCCGCAAGTTTGCCAACCGGCTGCATGGCCGCTTCGGCCTGCCAGTCGAACTGCACGACGAACGCTTGACCACCGCCGATGCCAGACAGCAGCTGTTTGCCGAAGGCGGTTTTCGCAACCTGAGCAAAGACAAAGTGGACAGCGTCTCGGCGGCGATAATTTTTGAGAGCTGGTATGAAAACAGAGCCTGACCATCCCCTGCTCAAACCCGGTTACTACCAGCATTACAAAGGACACTACTACCAAGTGCTGGACGTTGCACGGCACAGTGAAACCGAAGAATGGCTGGTGATCTACCGGCCTCTTTACGGCGATGGCGGGCTTTGGGCTCGCCCTTTGGCGATGTTTTGTCAGCAAGTCAATATTGAGGGCACTGAACAGCCCCGTTTTCGCTACCTGGGTCAGACGTTGCCAGCCTAGCATTGCAGCAGCTCCATTCATTGACACCAACTCGGATAACCGCTGATGCCGCCGCAATGAAAACAATGGCTTCCAGCTCCCCACCAAGATCTGTACAAAATATCACCAAAATATCTGATCCAGCGCAAAGCAAAAACGCCATTTTTTGCTATACCTGTTAGTCCCGGTATCAGCGAATCCAACGGCGACATCCATTATGGCAACACAACATCCAAGGTTAAGCTGTGTCATTCTGGCAGGGGGACAAGGCAACCGCCTTCGCCCTCTAACCGCCAGTTGTGCCAAACCCGCCATTGCCTTTGCCGGCCACTACCGGGTGATCGACTTTGTGGTCAGCAACTGCATTAATTCCGAGTGCGATGAAATTTGGGTGCTGGGTCAGTATCAGGTCGATGGCTTGCACCATTACCTGCACCAACAGTGGTCCAAACACCGCTGCCCGGCCGATATGCACCTGGTGAAAACCCGGGATACACAATTGCAAGGCACCGCAGGGGCCATTTACCAGCAGTTGCAGCAACTGGAACACAGCTTAGCGACCCACCTGCTGGTGCTAAGCGCCGACCACGTTTACAAGATGGATTTTCGTCCGATGCTGGAATTTCACCTGGCAAAAGATGCCTGCATGACCCTAGCAGCCATGCCGGTACCACTGGCGCTGGCATCGCAGTTTGGGGTAATGGCGATGGATAACCAGCAGCGTCTGACGGCTTTTTACGAGAAACCCTCCATAGAAAAAATCCGCCACCTGGCCGATGCCAATGGCATGGTGCTGGTATCCATGGGCAATTACTTGTTTAATCGCTCGTGTTTGTTTAACGCCTTGCTGGACGATGCTGAGCAACCATTATCCAGTCATGATTTTGGCAACGACATCATCCCCAATCTGTACCGGCATGAGCCTGTGTACCTTTATGATTTTTCCAGTCACCTGATCCCCGGGGAAACCAAGCCATACTGGCGCGATGTCGGGACCCAGGATGCATTTTTCCAGGCGCATATGGATTTGCTGGGGCCAAACCCAGCGGTCCGGCTGCACAACGAACACTGGCCCATCTTTGGCAAAGAGCCGGTCGCTCCAAGCTATGTCGCCGGCTCTGCACAAAGCAGCATTCAAGACAGCTTGATCGGTGCCGGTTGTGAGCTTTCAGCGTGCAGCATCCGTCATTCGGTGATTGGCAGCCACTGCCGCATCGAGGCCGGTGCCGAGCTCGAAGACTGTGTGTTGATGGGTCATTGCCATGTTGGGGCAGGCTGTCAATTAAAGCGGGTTCTGCTGACTGAACAGTGTGTGTTGGCACCGAACAGCCACATTGGTTTCAATGCAGGGCTGGATAGTCAAAGCTATCAACGCTTGTCCTCGGGACTGGTGATTGTCAGTGCCGGGCAGCCCGGCGTGCAGCGGTTGGATGCGCTGCACTAAAACAGCTTAGGGCAGCTTAGAGCGGCAGACTAAACGGATGCGTGCTGGCGGTACCACTCGCCCAAAATCAACGCCACAGCCACACTGACATTCAGAGACTCAACCTGGTTGGTGCCGGGGATGCGCAGCAGTTTATCCGCCTGGCGCGCGACATCTTTGGACACTCCGAACATCTCCTCACCAAACACCATCACAGCCTTGGCCGGCAAAGTTGTTTGGTACAGGGACTCGCCCTGGTGACTGGAGGTGCTCATTAGCTGATACCCGGCTTGTCGACATCGCTGCAAGGCTTCGGGCAACTTTTCACAATGCACCGCCTGGACAAACTCAGCCCCTCCGGCTGCGGTACGCACCGCCGAACCGGAATAGAGCGGCTGCGATTCAGGCAACAGCACCGCTTTGATGCCAAAGTGGGCGCAACTGCGCACTATAGCCCCAAGGTTGTGCGGATTACTGACCCCATCCATCGCCAGGATTAAATCGCTTTTCGCGTCTTTATGCTGACGCAGGTAACGATGCAGCGGCAACGAATCGGGCTGCTGCACCAGCATCACGATGCCACCATGGTGCTGACTGCCGGCCAGCTTGTCCAGCTCGGCATCCTCCACCAGATGATAGGCTTTTTTGGCTTTGGCCAGGTATTTCATCATGGCGGCGCATTTCGGTGCCTGCTGTTGATTCAGATACAACCGGATAATGGCTTCTGGCCGTCTGGCAAACAGCACCTGACAGGCTTTTTCACCATAAATTTTTTGCTCGGTCGCTCTGGGCGATACCGCCCGCTCTGGTGCTGCTTGCGTTGTTCTGGCAGCGGCTGGCTTTGAAGGACGCTTGTTCTTTTGGGAGGCATTTTTGCTGGATTTATCGGCCCAGGGTTTTGCACTCTTTGCGCGCGCGGGGCGGGCAGCAGGACGTTTGGAAGAGGGGGCGCCGGACATAAACAACCTTGCGATGCATAAAAAACGGTATTGTAGCAGCTGGCATGACAAAACCACCAGAACAGAGTATGCTAGCGCCCCCTTTTTATCACTGGTTGTTTGCCATGCTCAGCTATCGCCACAGCTTTCATGCCGGCAACTTCGCCGATGTGCTGAAACATCTGGTGCAGGTTGCTATTCTTGAGTACCTAAAGCGCAAAGATAAGCCGTTTTGCTACCACGACACCCACTCAGGTGCCGGCCTGTACAGCCTTAGCGGTGAACATGCCAGCAAGACCGGCGAGTACCAGAGCGGTATCGGACTGTTATTCAACCAGTCCGTGCCAACGGCATTGGAAGATGGCCCGGTTGGGCGTTATCTGCGCCTATTGCATCAACTGAACCCGGACGGTGCGCTGGAGTTTTACCCAGGCTCGCCATCCATTGCGGCCCAGTTGCTGCGAGCGCAGGATGCTTTGCAACTGACCGAACTGCACCCAACCGATTACGGCTTGCTAAGCCAACATCTTGGCAAGCGCAAACACTGCCGGCTTGAAAAAATGGATGCCTGGGCCGGCATCAAGGCCATGCTGCCGCCACTGGCACGACGCGGTCTGGTCTTGATCGACCCGCCTTATGAGCTCAGCCACGAGTACGACGATGTGGTCAAAGGCCTGCAACTCGCCTTGCAACGTTTTGCCACCGGCTGCTACGCCATCTGGTACCCGGTGATTGACCGTGGTCATATCGAGCGCTTTGTGGCCCAAGTTGCCGCCCTGCCAGTAGCCGATTTACTGCGGATCGAATGGTGCCCGAAAGCCGACAGCGCAGGCTTTGGTATGACCGGCAGCGGTATGCTGGTGATCAACCCACCCTACCTGCTGGCCGAGCAATGCCGGGCCTTTCTGCCCTGGCTGCAACAGCAGTTGGGGGATGCAGGCCCGGCCCAGGTGACTCAATTAATTGCGGAGGCATAAACCCATGCGTGTTTTATTGGCACTTTTTGTGTTGCTATTTTCCGGCGCCAGCCTGGCATTCGGCCAGATTGGCCACCGGATGATTTGTGATTTGGCCTATGAACAGCTGAGCCCGGCACAGCAAAGCCGGGTGGATGCCCTGCTGGCACACACTGAGTTCGACAGTTTTGCTCCGGCCTGCGTCTGGGCCGATCGACTGCGCGGACAAGAGCAGTACGATTTCGCCAGGCCCCATCATTACGTCAATATTGGCCGGGACGACCAGGTCATTACCATGGAGCACTGCCCGGATTATGGCTGCGTACTGTCGGCCATCCAGCACCACTTTGCCCTGTTGCAGCAAGACAGCGAATCGGCCAAAGCCGCCGAATCGCTGAAATTTCTCAGCCATTTTGTCGGCGATCTGCACCAGCCACTGCATGTCGGCTATGATTTTGATCGGGGCGGCAACGACACCGGTGTGATCTTTATGGGGGAGGTCCGCAACCTCCACGGCATCTGGGATACCAGCATCCTGCTGCAACTGGGCTTTCGCGATTATCAGGCCAGCATCGACCGGTTACGGCCTCGGCTCAACGACAGCAATCTTCAGCAATGGCAGCAAGGCGATGTGCTGGACTGGGCCAACGAGTCGGTCCAAATCGTCAAGCAAATCTATGCCGAGCATGTGCCAGGAAAGCATTTGGATGAGCGCTATGCGCTGCGCCACCAGAACACCATTGAAACCCGGCTGCTGCAAGCTGCTGCGAGGCTCGCCTGGTTGCTGCAGCAACTTTGGCCAGAGGCTGGGG
>JAFIFR010000372.1 GCA_020831935.1 Alkalimonas sp. | reverse complement strand
TCATCGGGTTAACAGCATAGTGGGCGGCCAACTCGCGTACCGATGGCAGTGCATCGCCGGCACGCAGTTGCCCACCTGCCACCATGCGTTTTATTTGCACGGTCAGCTGGCGGTATATGGGTTCGCCGCTGCTAGGGTTGATGCTAAAGATGGACATAGCGGCCCCACGTCTTGTTGGTGATGGACCGGATCATAGCTTGGCTGGTCTCTGTTGCCTTGCATGCCGGCGTAGACTGCTCCAATCCTGCTGTAAACACTGCTGTCTTGCTTTTATCCTTAGATATAAACTAAGAGGTATCAAGCTTGCACTGAGTAGCAGTAATAGCATTAACTCTTCACGCCTAATCATTAACATTAACGGTAGGAAAATGAACAGCGCAAATGCCATGTTTATTAGGATGGGCGGGACAGTGACCAACCACCAGGTCAGATAGCTATAACTTAGCAATAACAGTGACCAGAGAAGGAGCAGCAAAAGGCTGGTGGTCAGGGGCAACAGCCAGAAGGCAACAGGAGCTATGGCTATAAGGCCGAGGCAGAGCTCCAGAACAGCCTCCCGCTCCAGTCGGGAGAAAACCTGCTGACGGCTGATAGGCAGTACCAGCCAGGCACTGTGCAACCGATGCTTCATGGAGAACAAGTATGCTGCAATCGATAATATGGGAAATAACACGATAAAAGCACTCATCGAGTGCAGGCTCTCGTGGGCTGGCGTGTCCCCAAAAAAAGCCAGTACGATAAAAATAACCGGCAGGTACCAGCACAGTGCCAAGGTGCGGCACAGCCTAAGCAACAAATTGTCGTTGCCACCCAGCAGCAAGCTGCCTTGCAGGCTGGCCGGCTGGCAGTGCACCAGCCGGGGCAGCTCCCATGGCATGAAACCTTGTTGTCCTTTGCTGCGTTGCAGCCGGCGTGCGACGTTTGAGGGCTGCAGCCAGCTGAGGGCAAACCAGCCAAGCAACAGTGTATTCAGGGTGGCAATAAGCCACCAGGCAAATTGGGGCAGCAGCGTCAAAAAAAGATTCAGATTGAGCAACTGAGCCAACAACAAAGTGCTGAATATCAGCACAGGCCAAAGCCGCGCCAACAACAAAGATGGCAAAATAACCGTGGAAA
>JAFIFR010000371.1 GCA_020831935.1 Alkalimonas sp. | reverse complement strand
CGGCCTTGCCGGCGGAAGGTCAGGCTGCTAAGTACTAGTTGTTGCGTACCCCACTAACTTCCAAAGCAGGCCCAGGCCTGCTTTCTTATTTATTGGAAGATGGCCATTCCAAGCCCAAGCAACACCGCGTAGCGCAGGCTCTTGCCCACAGCAACCAGCAGTAAAAACAACGGAAAACGTACCCGCATCACGCCTGCCACCAAGGTAAAAGGATCACCCACCACCGGCAGCCAACTGAGCAATAAACCCCAACTGCCATAACGCTGAAAACGGACACTGGCTTTGTTCATTTGCTCGGGGGTAAAAGGAAACCAACGCTTGTGCTGAAAACGGTTGACCTCTTTACCCAGGTACCAGTTCACACAAGAACCAAGGGTATTGCCCGCGGTAGCAAAGAGCCAAAGCCAGATAGGCAGATAGCCCTGCTGCTGCAGGGCCAGTAGTAAGATTTCCGAGGAGCCTGGCAGCAAGGTCGCTGCCGTAAAGGCGCTGACAAACAGCGTCAGATAAGCCAGCATCAAGTAAGAGGCGGCCGGCTTAGCGCTGTTGCGCCAGCAGGGTTTCTTCGTCCATTTGCCGGATCATAAAGGCGACCTTTTCAAAAAAGGCATCACGGCCTTCATCCGGGATCGGTTGTGCCAGTGGAATATTGGCGGTCATCGGGTTGACCGGTCGGTTGTTCACATGCAGCTCATAGTGCAAATGCGGCCCGGTGACCCGGCCGGTGGCACCGGAAAGGGCAATGCGCTGGCCACGCTCAACCCGCTGACCATTTCGCACCAGAGCTCTGTCCAGATGCAGATAACGGGTTTTGTACTGGCCATGGTGTTGAATTTCAATGTAGCGGCCGGCAAAAGGGTGATTCTCGACCCGGATCACCACGCCATCGGCCGCAGCCAGTACCGGGGTGCCGGTTGGAGTCGCAAAATCGGTACCGTTGTGCGGCGATACCCGCCGTGTGACCGGGTGCAAACGACGCGGGTTGAATGGGGAGCTGATCCGGAACTCACGCTGCAGCGGAATGCGCATAAAAGCGCGCTGCAGGCTGTTGCCCTCGGCATCGTAGTACTGGCCGTTCTCATGCAAAAAAGCCGTCAGCTGCTGACGACGGTTAAAAAGCCGAATGCCTTCAAT
>JAFIFR010000370.1 GCA_020831935.1 Alkalimonas sp. | reverse complement strand
GCCAGGCCAAAAAACACCATCAACAAGCCCATCGCCACCATAATCCGGAACGACCAGAACACCAGGAATACCGGGGGCTGCATCTCTGGGGCGACTTCATTCAGACCCGGCACTTCGCCCTGCCAATCGTGGGTTAAAATAAAACTGGCCAGGTTTGGAATACCGACCGCAAAATGATTGGTTTGTGCGGCCTGATCCGGGATGGCAAACAGCAGCAAAGGCACACCGGTATCGGTTTGCCAGTTGCCTTCCATTGCAGCCACCTTCATGGGTTGGTGCTCCAGGGTGTTCAAACCATGAAAATCGCCAACCACCACCTGCATCGGTGCAAGAATTAGCAGCATCCACAGCGCAATGGATAAGGCTTTGCGGTTGCTCTCAAACTCCCGCTTTTGCAGGATAAACCAGGCGCTCACGCCGGCTACCACCAGGGCGGCGGTTAAAAAGGAAGCCAGCGCCATATGCAGGAAACGATACCCGAAGGATGGGGTAAACAGCGCCTGAGACCAGGACACCACATGGTACATGCCATCGCGCAGCTCCAGGCCTCCCGGCGTTTGCATCAGCGAGTTGGCCGATAAAATCCAGAAGGATGAAATAAAGGTGCCAAGTGCCACCATAATGGCTGCGAACAGGTGCACCCCTTGCGGTACTTTATCCCGCCCGAACAGCAAGACACCTAGAAAGGCGGCCTCAAGGAAAAAGGCGGTAACCACTTCGTAGCTAAGCACAGGCCCGAGGAAGTTGGCAGTGGCATACGAGAAGTTACTCCAGTTGGTGCCAAACTGGAACGACATCACAATGCCGGATACTACCCCCATGCCAAACACCACCGCAAACACCTGGATCCAAAACTTTGATAACCGCTGCCACACTGGCTGGCCGGTTTTGAACGACAGCGCCTCCAGCACAGCAATAAAGCTGGCCAGACCTATGGTAAAGACGGGGAAAATTGCATGAAAGCACACCACAAACGCGAACTGGATGCGCGATAGCAGCAGAGGATCTAACTCCATAACCGTTCTCCTGATCTGGGCTCACTCCAATGGGAGCTTGCTCAAATTTGTCTAGCAAAAATACAACTCTGAGCTAAAGTTATAGCATACATCAATTATATTAACTTTTTCTGATTGAAG
>JAFIFR010000117.1 GCA_020831935.1 Alkalimonas sp. | reverse complement strand
CCCAGCACTTTGGCCATTCGGTTCACCACCGCCAGCCCCAGACCAACGCCCTGCTGTCCTTTGGCCGTCGCATCGATGCGGTAAAAGTCGTCAAAAATCCGTGCCAAATCTGGCTCGGCAATGCCTGGCCCGGTATCCCAGACCTGCACCATCAGCTGGTCGCCCCGGCGTCGGCAGCTCAACAGCACCTTGCCACTTGGCGTGTATTTAATGGCATTGGACAGCATGTTTTGCACAATACGCCGCAGATAGGTCGCATCCGACAACACCTGCACATCCTTGCTGCGCACTTTCAGTTGCAAGCTTTTTTGGTCGGCGAGCAGGCTGTATTCTGCCGCCAGGTTCTCCAGCAATTCGCCCAAAGCCACCGGCTGCACCGAAGGTTGCAACTTGCCGTCATCCAGCTTGGCAATTTCCAGCAAGGTCGAGATCAGCTCCTCGGTGGCTTTTAACGAGTTATCCAGCTGCTGCACAATGTGCTGATGCTGTTTTTCATCGTGTCGTCCCGACAAGGCTGCGGTAAACAACCGGGCTGCATTAAGTGGCTGCAAAATATCGTGACTGGCTAAGGCTAAAAAGCGGGTTTTGGAGGCATTGGCGGCTTCTGCCTCGGCCTTAGCGTGCAGCAGTTGCTGCTCGGTCAGTTTGCGACGCTCCACCTCAGCCAACAACTCCTGATTCATCACACTGATGGTCTGAGTGCGCTCCTGCACTCTCTGCTCCAGGTGCTGCTTGGCTTCTGCCAGTGCCTGCACTGCCTGCACATGGTCGGTAATGTCGGTGAAACTGGTGACAAAGCCGCCCCCGGGGATAGGATTACCGCGCATTTCAATCACTTGGCCATCGGGTCGTACCCGCTGAAACACATGCTGAGTCCCATTTTGCATGTGCTGAATGCGCTTTTGCACGTGCTCCTCAATATCGCCTTGACCACAGAGTCCGCGCTCGGCATTCAAGCGAACAATATCCGCCACCGGCCGTCCAACCCGAATCATCCCCTCCGGGTAGTCAAACATTTCAAGGTAGGCTTTGTTCCAGGCCACCAGGTTCAAATCACGGTCGACCACACTGACGCCCTGACTCAGGTGCTCCAGGGTGGAGAACAGGATCTTGCGGGAAAACTGGATGGCCTGGGTGGTATCGTCAAACAGGGTCACCACGTCTTCAAAGCCGAGTTGCTTGCCCTCCAGTACCGCGTTGACCATGGTCGAAGCCGACGAGGCGCCAATGACACCAGCCAGCTCGCGTTCAACGTGCTCAACCAGACGCACACTGGGTTGATCATCCGGGTCCAGCTCTTGTTGCTGACGGCGACCAAACTCCAGCAAACACTCCTGAGCACGTTGCAGCCCAACAAAGCGCTCAAGCAAGGTGCGTAAATCGGAGTTGCGGATTTTAATGCGTCGGGCCGGTGTATCCTGATGATCGATCGGCAGGTTCGGTTTCACAAAAGCAACGGCTTGCAAGCGATCTTTCAGCGGCACTCGGGTCGCCAATGACACCAGAATATAGGCCAGAATATTCAGCCCCAGGGACCAGATGACACCATGGGTCAGGCTGTCGGTATGCAAACCAAACAATGCCTCTGGGTGCAACCAGGCCAAACCGAAAGGGCCATCGGCCATCAAATCGCTGCGGATCACCCCAGCGCCGACCAACTGCGGCAGCATCAGGGTATAGAACCAAAGTGCGAAACCAATGGCCAAACCGACATAAACGCCACGAGCATTGCCATGACGCCAGTACAGGCCTCCGACCACAGCCGGCGCCAATTGAATGGTCAGGGCAAACGCCAGCAAGCCGGTTTCAGCTAAATCGTAATTGCGGGCAAAAAAGACGTAATAGAGCCAGGACAGCGCCATCACCAGCACAATCATGCTGCGACGTACCAGCAGCAGCAGCAGGCTGTAATCGTGCTGCATGCCCTGACGCTTGGCCCGGCGTAGCAAGCCAGGCAAAACCACATCGTTGCTGATCATGGTGCTTAACGCCAGGGTGGCAATGATTATCATCGAGGTGGCCGCGGAAAAACCACCAATAAACACCAGGGCACTGAGGGTATCCATGCCGTTTGAGGCCGGGATCAGCAGTACAAAGCTGTCGGCCTGCGGCCAGCGATCCGGAAACATCAGCATCCCCGCCACCGCTATCGGAATCACCACCAGGGTCACCATCAGCAAATAGCCGGAAAACCAGCGTCTGGCATGGCGTAAATGCTGATTGGAGACATTTTCGACAAAGGCAACATGAAACTGACGCGGCAACAAAAACACTGCTGCGGTGGCCAACAGGGTTTTGGTTAAAAAGCCAACCCAGCCGGTGCCGGCACCTGTTTGCTGCTGCTCACTGGCATGACGGATAAAATGCTGCAATGCAGAGTGCTCAGTATCCAGGAAAAACACGTACACCACGCCAGCCAGCAGCAGCAACGCAAAGAGTTTGACCACCGACTCAAAGGCAATGGCCACCATAACCCCACGGTTTTGCTCGGTCAGATGAACCTTGCGAGTGCCAAACAAGATCGCAAAAAAAGCCATCGCCACAGCACTGAGCAAAGCACTGTCCTGATACCAGGCGACTTTTCCGACACTAAAATCCTGCCCCAGCAACACCTGATAGGAGCTGGCTACCGCTTTCAATTGCAACGAAATATACGGCACCACCACCACCAGACAGATGAGCGCCACCACCAAGGCGATGTTGCGCCGTTTGCCATAGCGGGACGAGATAAAATCAGCAATGGAAGTGACGTTGTGCTTTTTAGCCACATACAGCAGTTTAAACAAAAATGGCTGCGCAAACACAAAGAGCAAAATGGGACCCAGGTAAATCGGAATGTAGTCCCAGCCCTGAGTCACCGCCGTGCCCACCGCCCCATAATAGGTCCAGGAGGTGCAATAAACCGCCAGCGCCAGGCTGTAAATCAGGCCGCCATACTTTCGTATCAGACGATCGTCGGCATGGCGCTCGCCCCAGTTGGCAATCCAGAATAAGCCACCCACATACAACAAGGCCAGTAATGCTATGGTCCAGGCTGCCACAAGCCGCCCTCCTTTCTTTTCTTCTAGCGATACTCTTGGCCGAACACCGGCCAAAGTCAACCATTGCAGGCATTTGCTTCGACTAAAGTCGGGCTTTCGCTATTTCTGGCCGCTGCTAGATTAAAACCGACCAAGGTGTACCAAATGACAACAAGGGGAGCACAACCATGGTAGAGCATAAAAAAAATGCCGCAGCATACTGGAAGGCCAATGTCCGACTGATTTGGATCAGTCTGGTCATTTGGGCCCTGGTATCTTACGGCTTTGGAATTTTACTTCGTCCGCTGTTAAGCGGCATTCCTGTTGGTGGAACCGATTTGGGCTTCTGGTTTGCTCAGCAGGGTTCTATTTTGACCTTTATCGCACTGATTTTTTTCTATGCCTGGAAAATGAATCAGCTGGATAAAGAATTCGGCCTGGACGAGGAGTAAGCCATGAGCCAGTTTGCCATTAACCTGATTTTTGTCGGTGCATCCTTTGCACTTTACATCGGCATCGCCATCTGGGCCCGTGCCGGCTCAACCAAAGAGTTTTATGTGGCCGGTGGTGGTGTCAACCCCATCACCAACGGCATGGCCACCGCCGCCGACTGGATGTCCGCGGCGTCTTTCATTTCCATGGCCGGCTTGATTGCCGCTGGTGGTTATGCCAACTCCAGCTTTTTGATGGGCTGGACCGGTGGTTATGTGTTGCTGGCCATGTTGCTGGCTCCTTACCTGCGTAAATTTGGCAAGTTTACCGTGCCAGATTTTATCGGCGACCGCTTTTACAGCACAGGCGCACGCCTGGTGGCGGTGGCCTGTTTGATCATTGCCTCCGTTACTTACGTTATCGGCCAGATGACCGGCGCAGGCGTTGCTTTCTCTCGCTTTTTGGAAGTGAGCAACGATACCGGCCTGATGATCGCTGCTGTGGTGGTCTTTATGTACGCTGTTATGGGCGGCATGAAAGGCATCACCTACACCCAGGTGGCACAGTACGTGGTGTTGATTATCGCCTACACCATCCCAGCCGTCTTTATCTCATTGCAGCTGACCGGCAATCCTCTGCCGCCGCTGGGCTTGTTCTCCACTCACACCGAGTCTGGCATGCCATTGCTGCAAAAGCTGGATGAAGTGGTGCGTGAACTGGGCTTCCAGGATTACACCGCCGATGTCGATAACAAATTGAACATGGTGCTGTTTACCTTATCACTGATGATTGGTACCGCCGGCTTGCCGCACGTGATCATCCGCTTTTTCACCGTGCCCAAAGTGGCCGATGCACGCTGGTCCGCCGGTTGGGCCTTGGTGTTCATTGCCCTGCTGTACCTGACAGCACCAGCAGTGGCTTCCATGGCACGTCTGAACCTGTTGACCACCATTTACCCGGATGGTCCTACCGCTGAAGCGCTGCATTACGCTGAGCGCCCGGACTGGATCCGTACCTGGGAAAACACCGGTCTGATTCGGTTCGACGATAAAAACGGCGATGGACGCATCCAGCTGTACAACGATGTGCCTGCTTTCCAGCAAACCGCTGAAGCGCGTGGTTGGGCTGGCAACGAGCTGACTGTGAACAACGATATTCTGGTACTGGCCAATCCTGAGATTGCCAACTTGCCAAGCTGGGTCATCGGTTTGATTGCCGCTGGCGGGCTGGCCGCCGCCTTGTCGACAGCGGCAGGTCTGTTACTGGCAATCTCTTCGGCCGTTAGCCATGACTTGATCAAAGGCTCCATCAATCCGAAGATAAGCGACAAAGGAGAGCTGCTGGCCGCGCGAATTTCCATGGCTGTCGCCATCGTGGTGGCCACCTGGCTGGGATTGAATCCACCAGGCTTCGCAGCGCAGGTGGTGGCACTGGCCTTTGGTATCGCCGCGGCGTCCATCTTCCCGGCACTGATGATGGGGATCTTCTCCAAACGGGTGAACAGCAAAGGCGCTATTGCCGGTATGCTGGCGGGCTTAATCAGCACCGTGGTTTACATCTTCCTGTATCTGGGCTGGTTCTTTATCCCTGGTACGGCCACCTTCGCCAACGTGGAAGCCAACTGGTTGTTTGGCATCTCCCCACTGTCGTTCGGAGCCATCGGTGCCATGATCAACTTTGCGGTCGCCTTCACAGTCTCTTACCTGACTGAGGAACCACCGCAGGATATCCAGGATCTGGTTGAGAGCGTCCGTTACCCACGAGGTGCCGGTGCTGCCACAGGCCACTAACGCCTTGCACGCTGCTGTGCTAAAGTACTGATGTTAACCGGGCTTTCCGATTGGAAAGCCCTTTTTTATCCACGAGGTATCTATGTTTTGGGAATTGGTTGCTACGGTTTTTGCTGGTTTAGGCGCTGCTGGCCTCGCGTTATCCGCCCGTTGGATCAGTCGGGGCAAACTGGCTCGCTGGTGGATCCCGGTTGCAGCAGGTGCTGGCATGCTGACCTTTCAGATTTACTCCGAGTACCACTGGTTTTCGCACCAACAAAGCCTACTGCCCGAAGGCGTGCAGGTGGTGAGTACCGCCGAACAAACTGCCTTCTGGCGCCCCTGGAGTTACCTGGTTCCGCAAACCATGCGCTTTGTTGCCGCCGACTTTGGCAGTATCGAAGTCAATCAGCACAACCCCGAGCTGGTTAGGCTGCCCATCTACCTGTTTGAACGGCGCATGTCGGCCATTGGCCTGACCATTATTATTCACTGCACTCAGCAGGCCCGGGCCGATGAACATGCTGGCCTTAGCTTGCCTGCACCGGGTGAGCCCTTAAGCGCAGACTGGTATCGGCTGGACAGCTCCGATCCCCTGCTGCAAGCCTGCCACTTCGACTAAAGTCGTCTGGTGAGCTGGCGACTGCCTTGCTATGGTTAGAGATGTAAAAAAGCAAACCTGAGTCGCCGATGGAAGTCACTGAAGTCACCAAGTTTTTGGCCGAAACCACGCCCTTTGATGAGCTGGATAGCGCTCAACTGCAAGAGCTTGCGCGCCAAATGTCGGTGTATTACGTGCGCGGCGGTGAAGAAGTGAATACCGACAGCAATCGCTTAATGATTGTCCGCACCGGGGTATTTTCACTGTACAGCGATCAACAGCAGCTGCTGACCAAGCTGCAAAGCGGCGATTTTTATGGTTATCAGCAATTGCTAACCGATTTAAGCGATCAGGATACCCTGTTGTGCGATGAAGATGGCCTGGTTTACTGGCTCAGCGCCGACGGCTTTCAGCAAGTGCGGTATCAGTACAAAAACATTGACCTGTTCTTTCAGCGCCTCTTTGGCCGCCGGTTGCACCAGTACAAAGCGCAATCAACCAACCGCTTTACGCTAAAAATCAGCGATGTGGCCAAAGCGCGCAAGGTCAGCATTGCACCGGATGCGACGGTGCAGCAAGCAGCAGCCATGATGACAGAGCACCGGGTATCTTCCCTGCTGGTGGAACAGCAACAGAAGCTGGTGGGCATTATTACCGACCGGGACTTGCGCAGCCGGGTGGTTGCCGAAGGGCTGGCAGCACAGAGCAAGGTAGCCGAGGTGATGACCAACAAGCCGTTCACCATTGAACTGCATGCCTACCTGTTTGAAGCCGTTCAGCTGATGAGTCAGCACAACATTCATCATTTGCCCGTGCTCAGGGATGAGCAACTTTTTGGCATGATTACCGCCACCGATGTGATACGGGCCCAGCAAGATCACCCTGTCTATCTGATTGGCGAAATTCATCGCCAGCACAGCGACGATGGCATCTTGCAATGCGCCAGCCAAATTCTGCATTTAAGCCAGAGTCTGAGCAGCCAGCAAGTGCCGGCACACGAAGCCAGTCACGTGCTAACCACAGTTACCGACGCTCTGACACAAAGCTGGATCAAGCTGGCCATCCAACGGCTGGGTCCCCCACCCTGCGTCTTTACCTGGCTGGGCTTTGGCTCCCAGGCACGGATGGAGCAAGGCTTAAATGCCGATCAGGACAATGCACTGCTGCTGGAAAAAGAGCCGGAAGGTGCCATTGCCCAGTATTTTGAGCAACTGGCAAAAATCGTCTGCGATGGCCTCAATGAATGCGGCATCGTCTATTGTCCCGGCAACATTATGGCCAGCAATCCGGAGCTGCGTCTTAGTTTAAATGGCTGGTCAAAGCAATTTGCCCGCTGGATCCAAACGCCAACGCCGGAAGCCTTACTCAAGTCGAGCATCTTTTTTGATTTGCGCCCGATTTACGGCAGCAAAAGTCTGTTTAATGCGCTGCAGCAGGACATTCTGGCCCGCACCACCGATAAAGCAGTGTTTTTGTACCACCTGAGCCACAATGCGTTAAAAGGCACCCCCCCGTTAGGCTTTTTTAAAACCTTTACGTTGGAACGCGATGGCAAGCAAAAAAAAGGGCTGGATTTAAAAAAACGCGGCTTGATTCTGATTACCGATTTGGCCCGCATTTACAGCCTGAGCAAAGGCATCAGTGCCATCAATACCCGCCAGCGATTAATGCAGCTGGCACAGCAGAAAGTGATGGATGCCAAAGACAGCCAGAATTTACTGGATGCCTTTGATGTGCTGGCGCAGCTGCGTTGGGACAAGCACCAACACGACATCGCCCAGGGGCATGAAGCTTCTAACCTGCTGGACCCTGCCGTCTTGTCTGGCTTGCAGCGCCATCAGTTAAAAGATGTGTTTGAAGTGATTAATCAGGCGCAAAGCCAGATGAAGTATCGCTTTTGCCGGGAGCTATAATTATGTTTGGCTGGTTTAAAAATCCTCCGATGCCCATCAATGAAATCGTTCGCAGCTACGACAGCACCCCAATGCCATCGCCAAAAACCCCCGTCTCTGAGGTGAATTTTCTGGTGTTGGATCTGGAGTTGACCGGCCTTGATCCGAAAAAAGATCACATAGTCAGTGCAGGCTGGGTGCC
>JAFIFR010000116.1 GCA_020831935.1 Alkalimonas sp. | reverse complement strand
CTGGCGCATTTCAGCATCCAGCGTAGCGAGAGCAGTCAGGGCAGTTGATCCCTGACTGCGTCAAGCTTGAAGTTACTTAGGTATACGCTTGGTCGTTCGACAAGCGCTGTTGGATCTGCCGCAAAATTCCGGCTTCGTCCAAGCCTAACTCCTGATAAATTTCTTGCTGGCTGCCGTGCTTTATAAACTGGTCCGGTAAACCCAGCGTCAATAAGCCACACCGTTGTTGCCGGGCCAGCAGCACTTCAGCGACGGCTGAACCCGCTCCCCCCTGAACGGCTCCATCTTCCACGGTGACCAGCAACTCGTGGCTGGCTGCAAGCTCCAGCAGCAAGGTTTCATCCAATGGCTTGATAAAGCGCATATTGACCAGGCTGGCATCCAGCGTCTCTGCAACGCCTTTGCAGGCCTGCAGCAAGGGACCAAAGGCCAGAATCGCGATCTTGTTGCCCTGACGCAGTGGCTGCCCTTTGCCCAGAGGCAACAGTTGCATGTCTGTGGCCGGCTCAATGCCTGAACCCTGACCGCGTGGGTAACGAACCGCTGCGGGGCCGGGGTGCTGATAGCCGGTGTAGAGCATCTGCCGGCACTCGGCTTCATCGGCTGGTGCCATTAGAACCATATTGGGAATGCAGCGCAAAAAGCTGATATCAAAAGCACCTTGATGCGTTGGTCCATCCTGACCGACCACACCAGCCCGATCAATGGCAAAGAGCACATCCAGGTTTTGCAAGGCAACATCGTGGATCAGCTGATCGTAGGCGCGTTGTAAGAAGGTCGAATAGATGGCCACCACAGGTTTTAGGCCTTCAATGGCTAAACCGGCAGCTAAGGTTACAGCGTGTTGTTCCGCGATGGCAACATCGTAATAGCGCTTGGGAAAGCGTTTGGAAAAGGCAACCAGATCAGAGCCTTCACGCATGGCTGGGGTAATGGCGTGCAAGCGTTCATCCTGTTCGGCCATATCACAGGCCCAACGGCCAAAAATATTGGAAAAGCTTGGCTTGCCAGCGGCTTTCGCCGGCAAGCTGCTGCTGTTGGGATCAAATTTGGAAACCGCATGGTAACCGATAGGATCCTGCTCTGCCGGGTGGTAGCCTTTGCCTTTTTTTGTGACCACGTGCAGCAGCTGAGGCCCTTTCATGCCGCGCATATTGCGAATGGTGTCGGTCAGACTGAGCACGTCGTGGCCGTCAATGGGGCCAATGTAATTAAAGCCGAGCTCTTCAAAGAAAGTGCCCGGAGTTACCATGCCTTTAAAGTGTTCTTCTGCCCGACTGGCCAGCTCATGCAAAGGCGGGACGCCACTAAGAATTTTTTTACCACCCTCGCGCAGGTTGGTGTAAAAATTACCGGATAAAATGCGGGCAAAATATTTGTTGAGAGCTCCGACATTCTCGGAAATCGACATGTCATTGTCGTTGAGAATGACCAGCATATCAGGTTTGGTTTCACCGGCATGATTTAAAGCTTCAAAAGCCATGCCCGCAGTAATGGCGCCATCGCCAATGACCGCAACCACCCGGCGTCCGTTGTGCTCAGCCTGAGCGGCCAAAGCCATGCCCAGAGCCGCACTGATGGAAGTGCTGGAGTGACCGACACTCAGGGTGTCGTATTCACTTTCTTCACGGAAAGGAAAGGGGTGCAAACCGTCTTTTTGCCGGATGCTGTTCATGCGGTCGCGCCGTCCGGTCAGGATTTTATGCGGATAGGCCTGATGGCCGACATCCCACACCAGCCGGTCAAAGGGAGTGTTGTAGACGTAGTGCAGGGCCACGGTTAATTCAACGGTGCCAAGACCTGAGGCAAAATGGCCACTGCTTTGACTGACACTGTTCAGCAAAAAGTCTCGCAGCTCATGACACAGTTTGGGCAAGTGTTCCTGCGGGATCTGCCGCAGCTCTTGCGGTAGGTTGGCCTGAGCCAGCAAAGGGTAGTTGTCTATCTCAACGGTCATGCATCTGCCTTTGTTTTAATGCTTACGCACGATTAAAAAGTGCGCCAGCGCTTGTAATTCATCGGTTGGATATGGAAGTTGATCCAGCGCGCCCAGTGCATCCAGATACAGCTGCTGTGCTTTTTGCTTGGCTCCCTCCAGTCCCAACAAGGCCGGGTAAGTTGCTTTGTTGGCCTGGTGGTCAGAGCCCTGGGGTTTGCCCAGTGTCTGGGTATCGCTTTCAATATCCAAAATGTCATCCTGAACCTGGAACGCCAGACCCAAAGAGCTGGCATAGCGACGCAGGGCGCTCAAATGCTCTGCTGGTTTTTTGCCGGGACTGGCGAGCCAGGCCAGCTCGATGGCACACTCGATTAAGGCCCCGGTTTTAAGGCGGTGCATCTGTTCCAGTGTCTGTGCCGTGTAGTCGTGGTTGGTGTGCGCCAGATCAATGGCTTGCCCGGCGCACATGCCGCCAACACCACTGGCATCAGCCAGCCGTTGCACCATGGACAGCACCTGCTGTGGCGGCACCTGCTGATAGTTGTGTTGGCTGATGATAGCAAAGCTCAGGCTTTGAATGGCATCGCCTGCTAAAATAGCAGTCGCTTCATCGAAGGCGATGTGGCAAGTTGGCTTGCCACGACGCAGTGCATCGTTGTCCATGGCTGGCAGGTCGTCGTGGATCAGCGAGTAACAATGAATGGCTTCAAGGGCGGCGGCTGGTGCATCCAAATCCTGCACGGATGCGCCTAACATCACACCACAGCGGTAAAGCAATGAAGGACGAATGCGTTTACCACCCAGCAAGACACTGTATTGCATGGCTTGATGCAAAGAGGCTGCAGCCTGACTTTGTTGCTGTAAAATGCGCTCCAGGAAATGCTCAACCCGGCTTTGATCCTGCGTTAGAAATTCTGGTTTCACGCCGATTCATCGTCCTGATTGATAAAAGGAACCAGCTGGTCACTGCCGTCTTGCAACAATTGGCTAACACGCTGCTCCGCTTGCTGCAGTTGCTGCTGGCTTTGACGTGATAGCTGGATGCCGCGTTCAAACTGCTTTAAAGACTCATCAAGCGACAAATCGCCTTGCTCCAGTTGCTGGACAATCTGCTCCAGCTCGGACAGCTGTTGTTCAAACTGACTCAGATCGCTTTTTTTCTTCGACATGCTTTCCTCGTACCAGACCGGGCCTTTGCCACCAAGGTCGCTATTATGGCGAATCAACCACGTCTTTTGAACTGCTTTATACTGCAAAAGTGAATTTAAGCTTTGTTTTACTTTGTCGATAAACAGCTATCGGCTAAGATAAAAGCAAGAATGCTCAATCATTTGTCCAATGCGGGGAGTCAGGTGTGGATTTAGCAACACTCATAGGTCTGGTGGGCGCTATCGGTTTTGTGATCATGGCTATGATTCTGGCCAGCTCTGGTGATCCCATCATGTTTGCTGATGTCGTGTCCATATTGATTGTGGTCGGCGGCTCTCTATTTGTTGTCATTACCAAGTTTCCATTGGGGCAGTTTTTCGGTGCAGGCAAGGTCGTGGTCAAAGCCTTTATGTTCAAAATTGAAGAAGCCGAGGAGCTGATTGAGCAAGCGGTGCAACTGGCCGACTCTGCCCGCAAAGGTGGATTTTTGGCGCTGGAAGAAGCCGAAATATCCAATCCCTTTATGCAAAAAGGCATTAATATGCTGGTGGATGGCCACGATGGCGATGTGGTACGGGCCACCCTGATGAAAGACATCAGCTTGACTGAAAAGCGGCATGAACAAGGCATCAGTATTTTCCGTAGCTTGGGCGATGTGGCACCGGCGATGGGCATGATAGGGACGCTCATCGGCTTGGTGGCGATGTTGTCCAACATGGATGATCCTAAAGCCATTGGGCCGGCAATGGCGGTGGCGCTGCTGACCACTTTGTACGGTGCCTTTATTGCCAATGTCATTGCCATTCCTATTGCCGATAAGCTGGCGCTACGCAACGATCAGGAGAAATTAAACAACCAATTAATTCTCGATGCAATTTTAGGCATTCAGGATGGTCAAAATCCGAAAGTGATTGAAGGATTGCTGCGCAATTACATTGCGCAAGGAAAGCGGGACGTCGCGGTCGAAGAAGGTTAGATGTGATGAGAGACGAGACCGAAGAGTGTAAATGCCCTCCCAAAGGCTTGCCGCAATACATGGGCACCTTTGCGGATTTGATGGCACTTTTGATGTGTTTCTTTGTCTTGTTGCTGGCCTTTTCAGAGATGGATGTGCTGAAATTTAAGCAAATTGCCGGCTCGATGAAGTTTGCTTTTGGTGTGCAAAATAAAATTGAAGTGGAAGACATTCCCAAGGGCACCAGTGTGATTGCGCTGGAGTTTCGTCCTGGACGCCCTGATCCAACGCCGATTGAAACCTTGCAACAACAAACCATGGAAATCACCCAGCAGATGATTGAGTTCCAGGCTGGCGAAGAAGACTCAGCCGGAGGTCGGCAAGAGCAGCAACAGGATCAGACTGGCGGCTTGTCGGTCAGCATGGATGACGAAGTGTCTGAAAGTGAAGCGGAAGCGGCTGCGCAGCAACAAGAAGTCAATGAGCTGGTAAAACGCATCGCCGATCAGATGGAACAGCAGATCCTGGATGGTGCTATTGAGCTGGAGTCTCTTGGCCAGCAAATCATTATTCGCATCCGGGAAAATGGCTCTTTTCCATCCGGCTCTTCGTTTTTGCAGCCACGCTTTCAACCCATCATTCAGCAAATTGGAGGCTTTTTAGCCGACATTCCTGGTGAAATTACCGTGACCGGTCATACCGATGATGCAGTGATCCGCGACGAATTGCACGACAACAACTGGGATTTATCGGCCAAACGGGCGGTGGCTGTGGCGACGGAAATGCTGAAAGCGCCCGGCTTTGATCCGAACCGCTTGGCGGTGGTTGGCTATGCCGATACCCGGCCTCTGGTACCGAACACTACTGAGTTGAACCGGCGGCGCAATCGACGGGTTGAAATCTCCATCATGCAGGGACAAGCGAAAGAGTCGGATCCAATCAGTCTGGAAAACTGACGCGAGGCAGAAAGTCGTCACCTGCATGCAATTCAGGTATACTGCCGGGCTTTATTGGTTAGAACAGCCCGGCAATGCTCGAATTTATTATCAAACTGCACTCTGAAATCACCATCAAAAGCAAGTCGGTGCGCAAGCGCCAGACCAAGCTGCTGCAACAAAACCTGAAAACCATTTTATTGCAGTGTACGCCAAACGTTGTCATCGTTTCACACTGGGATCACATCACCGTCAGGCTTGAGCAAAGTACGCCTGAGCTGCGCGCTTTATTGATTGAGCGCTTGGCTTGTATCCCCGGCATTGCACAATTTTCTGAGATGCAATCCAGTAGCTTTACCAGTCTGGACGATATTTACCAGCAAGCTTTGCCGGTTTTCGCTGAACAAATTCGTGGCAAAAGCTTTTGTGTTCGTATTCGTCGCTCTGGCGACCATGCTTTTAGCTCAACCGAGGCGGAGCGATACATCGGCGGTGGTTTAAACCAGCAGGTCCCTTCGGCCCGGGTGCAGCTGAAAAAGCCAGACGTGACGGTGCAGCTGGAAATCCGCAAAGACAAACTGATGATGGTGCGGGCGCAGTATTCCGGCCTTGGTGGTTTTCCCTTGCCCTCGCAGGCGGATGCGTTGTCGTTGATTTCCGGTGGTTTTGATTCTGCGGTCAGCAGTTACTTGATGATCAAAAAGGGCATGCGGACTCACTACCTGTTTTTTAATCTGGGTGGTAAAGCCCATGAAACCGGGGTGCGGGAAATCACCTACTACCTGTGGCAAAAATACAGTTTGTCGCACAAAGTGAAGTTCATCAGCGTGGACTTTGCCCCAGTGGTGGCAGAAATTCTGGAAAAATCCGATACTGGCCTGATGGGCGTGGTGCTCAAGCGCATGATGATGCGGGCTGCCGCTGAGCTGGCTCAGCAGCTTGGGATCCCGGCTATTGTCACCGGTGAAAGCGCCGGACAAGTGTCCAGTCAAACCCTGGACAACCTCAATGTGATCGACCGAGTCACTCCGATGTTGATCCTGCGGCCTTTGATTGCGCACGACAAGCAGGACATTATCGACATTGCCCGTAAGATTGGGGTGGAGGATATGGCAGCCAGCATGCCTGAGTACTGTGGTGTCATTTCCAACAAGCCCACAGTAAAAGCCAAACTGGCTGAGGTGGAGGCCTGCGAACAACGCTTCGACCCAGCCGTACTGGCGCAGGTCATTGCCGATGCCAAAATTCTGGATATCCGCACCATTGACTACCAGTCCAGCCAGCAAGTGAGCACCATTGAAACGGTGCAGGCCATGCCAGAGGATGCCATTGTACTGGATATTCGCCGGCCAGATGAAGCAGAGCAGGCTCCACTTGAGGTGGCTGGCCACTCGGTACTGGCCTTGCCATTTTACAAACTGGCCAGTCAGTTTGGTCAGCTGGCGCAGGATAAAGCCTATTACCTCTATTGCGATCAAGGTGTGATGAGTCGGATGCAAGCCTTGCTGTTAAAAGACGAAGGCTACCAGAATGTGGCGGTCTATCAAAAACCTGCCGCCAAACAGTCCTGATACAATTGCTGGTGAGCCGGTAAGGTCAGTGCAAGACGGTCTGCCTCGCTCAGCACAAAACCTGTGATGAAATCGAGCTCGGTTTTCCGCCCGGCCAAGCGGTCTTGCAGCATGGACGAGCGATTGCAGGCCGTGTTGGAGATCACCTGTTGCAGCTGTTGCCAGGCTGCGGTTTCTTGCTGCGGGTAACCGGCTGCGGCGGCCAGCTGGCAATACTCGGCAAAAAGCTTTTTGAGAGTCGCTTCGAAGCGGGCTTCTGCCAGGGCGCCATTGGGCACCTGATGCAACGCCGTCAGTGGGTTGATCAGGCAGTTTACCAACAGCTTTTGCCATAAAAATGGTTGCATTCTTTCCACCAGGGTCAGAGGTCCCAGCGCTTGCCCTAGCGCATCAAACCAACCGGGCATAGCTTCAGAGCCAGCAGGCGTGATTTTCCCTATAACCGAGCTGCCACTGCCGCTGTGCACCAGTCGATGGCCTTTGCTGCAATCCGATTGGGTATAAGCGCCGTGGGTGGTGGTGAGAAACCACAGCTGTTGCCGGGGTTTTAACGCTGCCTGAATGTTGGTCAGGGTACCCAGGCCATTGTGGCTGAGGATCACACAGGCGTCTTCAGCCAGCTGCGTCTGCAGCTGCTGAATGCAGGACAGGGCGTCGTAGGCTTTGACAGCAATAAAGGCCAGTCGGGCGGCCTGGGTTTTGGGCCAGGGAGCAAAGTGGTGCTGATGGATAGCACCGCTGACCGTGGTCATGGCAACGTTTAACTCGGTCGGCTGACGCAACCACAGTTTAATCTGCTCGCCTTGCTGCTGCAGCTGGCAGGCCGTGAGTAAACCAATGGCGCCTTTGCCAACCACCAGCCAGTTGTTTCTTGTGTTCTGTGGTGCGTCTGTCATCCCAGTCCCGCTAAAACCAAAGCGAAGTACAACAATGCTCGGATTGTAGCAATTTTACCGCTATAATCGCGAGGTTTAATCAGCTTTGGAGTCAGCATGCCATCTTTTGATATTGTTTCCGAAATCGAGCCGCAAGAAGTGCAAAATGCCGTCGATAATGCCAATCGCGAACTGGATACCCGTTATGACTTTCGTGGCGTTGAAGCCAGCTTTACGTTAAGCGAGCAACTGGTGACGATGAAAGCCGAAGCGGAGTTTCAACTGCAGCAGATGCTGGAAATCTTCCGGGCAAAAGCCATCAAGCGCAACCTGGATGTTCGTTCCTTTAAAGAGAATGAGGTGGTGCATTCGGGGAAAACCTACAGCCAAACATTAAGCTTGTTGCAGGGGATTGATACCCCGACGGCGAAAAAGCTGGTCAAGCTTATCAAGGACAGTAAACTCAAAGTGCAGGCGTCCATTCAGGGCGATCAGGT
>JAFIFR010000115.1 GCA_020831935.1 Alkalimonas sp. | reverse complement strand
GTATTTTGGGTGGTCGCTTAACTGTCAATGGTGCAGCCGATGCCTTTAAACAAGGCGCAGCGGAGCTGTTGCCGGCGGCACTGATCGTCGGCATGGCCAAAGGCATTGTGTTGGTGCTGGGCGGGGACAACCCGGAAACACCATCGGTGCTCAATACGCTGTTACACTACTCGGGCCAAGCGCTGGGTGACTTGCCAGCCTGGCTATCGGCCTGGGCGATGCTGGCGCTGCAGTCTGTGTTCAACTTCTTTGTGGCCTCCGGCTCTGGTCAGGCCGCTCTTACCATGCCATTGATAGCGCCACTGGCTGATTTGGTCGGACTGTCACGACAAATCGCCGTACTGGCCTTTCAGCTGGGCGACGGCCTAACCAACATTATTATCCCAACCTCAGCCGCATTGATTGGCTGTCTTGGGGTGGTACGGCTGGATTGGACGGTCTGGGCCCGCTTTGCCTGGAAACTGTATTTGTGGCTGTTTTTACTGGCCAGCGTCGCAATGCTGCTGGCGGTTGCCATTGGCTACCAATAACGAGGTATTTGTGAACGGATTAACACTCTTTAAAGGGGCCGAAGTACTGGCTCCAGAGCCACTGGGGCAGCAAGATGTGCTGATTGGTGGTGGTCAAATTCTGGCGATTGCCAAGTCACTATCGCTGGGCAGCAGCAACTTGCCGGTGACCGAGGTGGATGCCAGCGGGCATTATCTGGTGCCCGGTTTTGTCGACTCGCTGGTGCATTTTATCGGTGGCGGTGGCGAGGCTGGTTTTGCCAGTCGCACACCGGAAATGCAACTTACCGATGCGACCTTAGGCGGCGTTACCACCGCCATAGGTGTACTCGGCACCGATGCCACCACCCGCACCCTGACCAACCTGCTGGCCAAAGCCCATGCGTTGGAAGAAGAAGGCATCAGCACCTGGTGCCATACCGGCTCGTATGAAATCCCCTGCCGCACCCTGACCGGCAACATTACCGACGACTTAATCCTGATCGATAAGTTTATCGGTGTTGGCGAGATTGCCATCAGCGATCACCGCTCCTCCCAGCCTACCACCAGCGAAATTCGCAAAGTGGCGGCAGCGGCCAGAGTCGGTGGTATTTTGTCGGGTAAAAGTGGCATTGTCAGCGTACACATGGGCGCAGGCGAAAGCATACTGCAGCCGCTCCTGGACGCAGTCAGCGGCAGCGAGTTGGAACTGACCCAGTTTTACCCGACCCATATGAACCGCAATCAGGCGGTGTTTGCTGCCGGTCTTGCCTATGCCAAACAAGGCGGTTATCTGGACTTTACCACCAGCACCACCGATTACGATTTAGCCCATGGCGAAGTTGCTGCGGCCGAGGCTTTGGCCATCAGTCTGGCGGAAGGGATCCCGGTATTGCAACTGACCATGAGCTCCGATGGCAATGCCAGCCTGCCGATTTACGATAAGAAAGGCACCATGCTGGGGCTGGAAGTCGGCCAGGTACGCACCTTGTTCCAATCGGCCCGTCAGGCCGTGCAGCAATTTGATGTCGCCTTAACGGATGCCATCTGCAGCATTACGGCTTCACCGGCCGATATTCTGGGGCTAAAACAAAAAGGGCGTGTTGCTTCTGGCAAAGACGCCGACTTAGTATTACTTCGCCGGGACGATCTGTCGATAGATCAGGTTTGGGCCAAAGGCCGGCAATTGGTCGGCAACAGCCAGCCACTGGTCAAAGGCACCTTTGAAAGCTAAACGCATAACATAAGCATAGTTTGGCATTTATCAAAAGCTGCTTCGGCAGCTTTTTTTCTGGCTAAAACCCCATAGGCAGCCGAAATAGCCGCAATTCGTGTAATTTATTTTCATATTCAGCTGATTACTTTCTATACTCTAGAGTGCGAAAAGTCTGCTTGCTTTTTCACGCCAAAGCCGGTATACCTATTGCTTAACATTATTTAGACGGCTAGACGCTCTAAGAGCTTTTACTCTAGAAACACTGAAAACTAAATTCATTTTGTTGTTTTATTTCAGTTTTACGCCGCGCACACAAGCAGAATAAAAATTCACAAATTATAAATTTATATTCATTTTGACAAGTTTGGAGGTGTGTATGGCGTTGTACCAACACGCACAAGCCCGTGAAAACTGCGGCTTTGGCCTGATTGCCCATTTAGCAGGAACCCCCAGCCACAAGCTGGTGCGAACTGCCATCAATGGTTTGGATCGGATGCAGCACCGCGGCGGTATTTCTGCCGATGGCAAAACCGGCGATGGTTGCGGCCTCTTGATGCAAAAACCCGACAGTTTTTTCCGCGCGATTGCCGAAGAGCAAGGCTGGATCCTGGGTAAAAAATACGGCGTTGGCATGCTGTTTTTAAGCCCAGATCCGGACAAAGCGGCTTTTGCCCGTAAAGTGATTGAAGAAGAAGTGGGCCATGAAACCCTGACGCTGGTCGGTTGGCGAAAAATGCCGGTTGACGCATCCGTGCTCGGGCCCATTGCGTTGGACTCGATGCCGCAAATTGAGCAGGTGTTTGTCAATGCCCAGCCCGGCTGGCGCAAGCGCGATTTGGAGCGCCGCCTGTATATGGTGCGCCGCCGCATTGAAAAGCGGCTGGCCGATGACAGCGATTTTTATATCCCCAGTTTTTCCTGCCTGGTGACGGTCTTTAAAGGCCTGATGATGCCGGCTGACTTGCCGCGCTTTTATCTGGATCTGGCCGATATCCGGCTGGAGACCGCAATTTGCGTGTTCCATCAGCGCTTTTCCACCAATACCATGCCGCGCTGGCCGCTGGCTCAGCCGTTTCGCTTTTTAGCCCACAATGGTGAAATCAACACCATTAAAGGCAACCGCCAGTGGGCCCGCGCCCGGCAGTACAAATTTGGCTCGCCGCTGCTGCCCGATTTGCAGCAGGCCGCTCCTTTTGTCAAAGAAGACACTTCGGACTCCAGCTCCCTCGACAACATGCTGGAGCTGTTTTTAGCCGGCGGCATGGATTTATTCCGCGCCATGCGCTTGCTGGTACCCCCAGCCTGGCAAGGCAACCGGGTGATGGACGATGATTTAAAAGCCTTCTACGAATTTAACTCCATGCATATGGAGCCCTGGGATGGCCCGGCTGGTATCGTCATGACCAATGGCCGCCATGTTGCCTGCAACCTGGATAGAAACGGCCTGCGTCCTGCCCGCTTTGTCATTACCAAAGATCAGGTGCTGACACTGGCTTCCGAAGTTGGGATCTGGGATTACAGCCCCGATGAAGTGCAGGAAAAAGGCCGGGTTGGCCCGGGCGAAATGCTGGCGGTCGATACTTACACCGGCAAGGTCTGGCGCTCCTGCGATATCGACGAAGATTTAAAGCAGCGCCATCCATACCGGGCCTGGCTGAATGAAAACGTGCAGCGCTTAATCCCCTATGAACAGTATGAGTTGGATCTGATTGGCAAGCGAGTGTTTGACGATGCCACCATGCAGGTTTACCACAAGCTGTTCAACTACAGCTACGAAGAAATCGATCAGGTGATGACGGTGCTGGCCAAAGACGGTCAGGAAGCTGTTGGCTCCATGGGTGACGATACGCCAATGGCGGTGCTGTCGCAAAAGCCACGTACTCTGTTTGATTACTTCCGTCAGCAGTTTGCGCAAGTGACCAACCCGCCCATTGATCCGCTGCGGGAAAACCACGTGATGTCGCTCGCCACCAGCATTGGTCGTGAGCACAATGTATTCAGCGAAACGGCAGGATACGCCCGCCGCATTCAGTTTGAATCACCGGTGATGATGTACTCGGATCTCAAGCAGCTCAAAGCCGCCGATGACGAGTTTTATCGCCACCGCCAATTTGCACTGAACTTTGATCCAGAGCAGCAGACGCTGCAACAGGCACTGGAAAGCTTGTGTCAGGACGTAGTGACCGCAGTGCGTGATGAGCAGGTGGTGCTGGTGATGTTATCCGATCGCGCCATTGCTCAGGGCAAGCTGCCCATTCCAGCCGCTATGGCCGTCGGTGCTGTGCAGCAAGCACTGGTCAAAGCACAGCTGCGCTGTGACTCCAACATCATTGTCGAAACCGCCACTGCCCGCGATCCACACCACTTTGCTGTGCTGGTAGGTTTGGGGGCTACAGGGGTTTATCCCTTTATGGCGTACGAAACCGTCGAGCAGTTGGTGGAAAAAGGCGTGCTGAATTTAACCGCCCGTCAGGCGGTGCTGAATTACCGCAAAGGCATCAATAAAGGGCTGTACAAAATCATGTCGAAGATGGGGATCTCGACCATCGCCAGTTACCGCTGCTCCAACTTGTTTGAGATCATCGGCCTTGGCAACGACATTATGCAGCTGTGTTTTGCCGACATCGACTCCCGCATTGGCGGTGCCAACTTCGACGACATTCAGCAGGATTTGCAGCAACTGGCGCATGTCGCCTGGCTCAAGCGCAAACCACTGAACCACGGCGGCCTGCTAAAATACGTGCACGATGGTGAGTACCATGCCTACAACCCGGATGTGGTGCAAACCCTGCAACAGGCAGTGCGTAGTGGCGAGTACCGCGATTACCAGCGCTACAGCCAACTGGTGAATGAACGGCCTATTGCTCATATCCGCGATCTGCTGCGGATTAAGCCGGTGGATAAACCTCTGCCGCTGGAGCAGGTGGCACCCGATAGCGAGCTTTACCCGCGCTTTGATAGTGCGGCGATGTCGATTGGTGCCTTAAGCCCGGAAGCGCATGAAGCCCTGGCCATTGCGATGAACCGGCTGGGTGGCCGCTCGAATTCCGGTGAAGGCGGTGAAGATCCGCGTCGCTTTGGTACCGAGAAAAACTCCAAAATAAAGCAAATCGCCTCCGGCCGTTTTGGCGTGACGCCACATTATCTGGTCAATGCCGAAGTGCTTCAAATCAAAGTAGCTCAGGGCGCGAAGCCTGGTGAAGGCGGCCAGTTGCCTGGCGAGAAAGTCACTGCTGAAATCGCCCATCTGCGTTATTCGGTGCCTGGTGTGACCTTAATCTCCCCCCCACCGCATCACGATATCTACTCGATTGAAGATTTGGCCCAGCTGATTTTCGATTTAAAGCAGGTCAACCCCAAAGCCCTGGTGTCAG
Source organism: Alkalimonas sp. (assembly GCA_020831935.1). GTDB lineage: Bacteria > Pseudomonadota > Gammaproteobacteria > Enterobacterales > Alteromonadaceae > Alkalimonas. The sequence goes on along the minus strand of JAFIFR010000115.1, from coordinate 2,849 downwards.
TAAAACTGGTATCTGAGCCTGGCATCGGCACCATTGCTACCGGCGTGGCCAAGGCTTATGCCGATTTGATTACCGTGTCCGGCTACGATGGCGGTACCGGTGCCAGCCCGCTGACTTCGGTGAAATACGCCGGCAGCCCCTGGGAGCTGGGCCTGTCCGAAGTGCACCAGGCGCTGGTGGATAACGGCCTGCGCCACAAAGTACGGTTGCAGGTCGATGGTGGCCTGAAAACCGGCCTCGATGTGGTCAAGGCCGCGATACTGGGCGCTGAAAGCTTTGGTTTTGGCACCGGCCCTATGGTGGCGCTTGGCTGCAAGTTCCTGCGAATTTGCCATTTGAACAACTGCGCCACCGGGGTAGCCACCCAGGACAGTACCTTGCGTAAAAACCACTTCAATGGCTTGCCGGATATGGTGGTGAACTACTTTACCTTCCTGGCGCGCGAAGTACGTGAGCTGCTGGCGCAGCTTGGGGTCGAGAAGCTGGAAGATTTAATCGGCCGCACCGATTTATTGGAGCTGGTAGAGCCGCAAACCCAAAAACAAAGCCGGCTGGATTTAAGCGAAATTCTAGAGTCCTCCGGCGTGAGTTCAGAAAAGCCACTCTATTGCGTTGAGCCCAATACGCCGTTCGATGCTGGCGATCTGAACTTAAAGCTGGTGGAGCTACTCGGCGATGCGGTCAAGCGCAAGGCTGGCGGCAGCGTCCGGCTGCCCATTCGCAATACCGATCGCTCGGTTGGCGCTATGTTGTCCGGCTTAATTGCCCGCCAGCACGGCAATCAGGGCATGGCGGTCGAGCCAGTGCAGGTCCGGTTAACCGGCACGGCCGGCCAGAGTTTTGGCGTCTGGAATGCCGGCGGCCTGCATTTATCTTTGCAGGGCGATGCCAACGATTATGTCGGTAAAGGCATGACCGGTGGCCAAATCGCGGTGTTCCCGCCCAAGGGCGTGGGCTATGCAAAAGAAGGCGCCACCATTATCGGCAACACCTGTTTGTATGGTGCCACCGGCGGACGGCTGTTTGCTGCTGGCAAAGCCGGTGAGCGCTTTGCCGTGCGCAACTCCGGTGCTATTGCTGTGGTGGAAGGCACTGGCGATAACTGCTGCGAATACATGACCGGCGGTGTGGTGGTGGTGCTGGGCGATACCGGTGTCAACTTTGGCGCTGGCATGACCGGTGGTTTTGCCTACCTGCTGGATGAGCAGAATGATCTGGAGCTGCGGGTCAATCCGGAGCTGGTTGAATGCCTGGATATCAGCATGCCGATTTTGCAGGAACACTTGCGCAGCCTGCTGCACCAACATGTTGAGCAAACCGGCAGTGAGCTGGCGCACCAGATCCTGTCGGACTTTAAAACCTATTTACCCAAATTCCGTCTGGTCAAACCGAAAACCAGCGATGTACACACCCTGCTAGGTCACCGGGCTCGTTCTTCCGACGAGCTGCGCGTGCAAGCGATGTAAGGAGACGGTGATGGCGCAGAATGTTTATCAGTTTATTGATGTCGAGCGGATCGATCCGCCCAAGCGCTCCTTGCAGGAGCGCACTATAGAGTTTGTGGAAATTTACCAGCCAATGACCGATACCCAGGTTGCCGGTCAGGCCGATCGTTGCCTCGATTGCGGCAACCCTTACTGCGAATGGAAATGCCCGGTGCACAACTACATTCCGCAGTGGCTGCAGCTGGCCCATGATGGCAAGATCATTGAAGCGGCCGAGCTGTCGCACAAAACCAACAGCCTGCCGGAGGTCTGTGGCCGGGTTTGCCCGCAAGACCGGCTGTGTGAAGGAGCCTGTACCCTGAATGAAGGCTTTGGTGCCGTTACCATTGGCAGTATCGAGAAATACATTACCGACAAAGCCTTTGAGATGGGCTGGCGGCCGGACTTATCGGCTGTCACCAAAACCGATAAAAAGGTGGCCATTGTCGGTGCTGGCCCGGCGGGCCTGGCCTGTGCCGATGTACTCGTTCGAAATGGTGTCACGCCAGTGGTGTTTGACCGCAACCCGGAAATCGGCGGCCTGCTTACCTTCGGTATTCCAGCCTTCAAGCTGGAAAAAGAAGTGATGCAGCTACGCCGGCAAATCTTCAGCGAGATGGGCATTGAATTTCGCTTAAACACCAGCATTGGCAGCGATATCGCCTTTGACTCTCTGGTGCAGGAGTACGATGCGGTTTTTCTGGGGCTGGGCACCTACACGCCGATGAAAGGCGGCCTTGCCAACGAGGAAGCGCCAGGGGTGCTGGAAGCCCTGCCCTTTTTGATTGGCAACACCAATCAGTTAATGGGCTGGCAGACCGAGCATGCTTACGTCAGCATGGAAGGCAAAAAAGTGGTGGTGCTGGGTGGTGGTGATACCGCGATGGACTGTGTGCGTACCTCCATTCGTCAGGGCGCGCATCAGGTGATTTGTGCCTACCGGCGCGATGAAGCCAATATGCCGGGCTCACGCAAAGAAGTGCAAAATGCCCGCGAAGAAGGCGTCGAGTTCCAGTTCAATCTGCAGCCGCTGGGAATTGAAGTCGATCCGGCCGGCAATGCCTGCGGTGTGCGGGTGGTGCAAACCAAACTCGGCGAGCCGGATGCCAATGGCCGCCGCAGCCCGGAGCCGATTGCAGGCTCAGAACACGTGCTGGAAGCCGATGCCATCATCATTGCCTTTGGTTTTCAGCCAAGCCCACCGGCCTGGCTGCAAGACTACGGCATCGCGCTGGATGGCAAAGGCCGGGTCAACGCCAGTGAAAAAAGCACCTATGCGCTGCAAACCAATCAGGAGAAAATCTTCGCCGGCGGCGATATGGTGCTTGGCTCTGACTTGGTAGTCACCGCCATCGCCCAGGGCCG
>JAFIFR010000369.1 GCA_020831935.1 Alkalimonas sp. | reverse complement strand
TGCAACTCATGCAAGGCTTCGAGCACTCCCGGTAAAAGAACTGAGCGCTCTGCGGCCTCCATCTCATGACGGGATATCACCGCCGCTGCGTGAGCACGGGCTTCATGATCAGAAATGGCCGCCAGGGTTTGCAATAAGTCGCAACTAGATTGCCAACCTAGTTCATGCCGGATAGCCGCGAAGTCGAGCGGGCTTTCAACCAGAGTGCCATCCAGATCGAAAGCCACCACATCAATTTGTCCCTGTAAAGACGCAGGCTGCAATGGTGTCATACTAGCGGCCACCAAACAGCCATTGCCAAAAACTGCGTTTACGCAGACGATGGTACTCCACTCGCAGCCGATCGATTTGCTGCAGCTTTTGCTCGGCGCTGACCATGTCCCCGGCTAACAGAGCTTGCTCAATCCCATCCAACTTGGCGGCAACTTTTTGAAAACCTTCGACAAAGGTTTCAGCCATATCTTCACGCATTGGCGCTTGCTGCGCTGCAACGATGCCCGCTTGCATTTCGTGGACATGACGCAGCCGCTGCTCCACAGTCTGAGCTTCAACCGCCTGCCGGTACTGAAAAGAAAAGGTCTTCATGATAACTTCCAGACTGCCGGTTTGGGCACCATAGGCCCAGACCGGAGCACTTACGCACAGCATCCATCCGAGCAGGGTTACAACCAGGTACTTCATCGCATCAACTCCTGAAAAACACCTGAGTTATCCTACCATGTCCGGGATGGCAAACCTAGCCAACAACAACAACTGGATATCAAGCCTTGCTAAGAAACTGATATACTGTTTCAAAACCAAACTGGATGAACCAACGATGCAATTCCCTGACGATGCCAACGGCGATATGTTGCAACTGCTGCTGGAGTCTGGCCTGGTGCTGGACCAGCCAACTGAGCTTGATTTCTATGTTTTTTTTAAACGACAAGACAAAGCGGAGTCTGCGCTAACCACCATGGCAGAACGTTACCCGGACGGCCGGCTTAGCCTGGCACTGGACAGTGCCCAACAATGGGAGCTAAAACTTACCCAACAAGTTCCACTCAATTATGCGGCAATTACTGAGTTTGAGTCTGGTCTGGAAGCAGACTGCAAGCAACTGGGAGGCAAGTACGACGGCTGGGGCGTGCAAGAGCCTTAA
>JAFIFR010000114.1 GCA_020831935.1 Alkalimonas sp. | reverse complement strand
CGGCCGAAGCCTGCGGCTTCCGACTAAGCGATGGCCGTTTGCTTAGCTGCGGCATGAGCCGGATTGAGCTGCTGGACAGGGCCGGCGAACCACTGAGCAAAGATGTTGAGGTGCATGCCGTGAGCCAGGAGCCCACCGTTGCTGGCCGGCGGGTTGAAACCTGGTCTTACATGCTTAAAGGCGATATTGGCGGCAACTACCTGGTCAGCATCAGGCTGGAAAATGGCCGGGTAACCGCCATTGAAAGCCAGCAACAGCGGCGTTAAGCTAATCGCAGTCAGCGCTAAGCCATTGCCCCTGTTGCTGCATGGTCATCCGCTCAGCACGACCATTCACTTCGGTGGTAAACTCGGCATGGCCGCGATAGGCCCGCCGGTTTTCCAGCACCATTTCGCCCCGCCCCTGAGACGGTGGGTTGGTCTGGCACTGAAAGCTAAATTCAAAACGATTGTCGCTCTTCGGAGTTAAGGTTTGCTCACACCCATCCTGCTGCGGCAGGCTGCCCTGCTCAATATCCTGCTGAGTTAAACAAACACGTATCGACGAGCTGGTACCGCCGAAGCGAATGCCTTGCTGTTCCAACATCGACTCCATCATCCGCCGCTGCGCCGCCGGTAAACTATCCAGCTGGCGCTGCGCTTCGGCCATGGCACGTTCAAGCTCACCACTCTCACTTTGCATGCTGAAGCTGTGCTCCCACAGGCCCGGATCCATCTCCAGCTGGACCGAAGCCGCTGGCAAGGCGCACGAAAAAAACAAGGCCAGCAAAGCTGGCAGTCCCAAAGGTAAGGCTTTCATAAAAATCATCCTTGTTATTGATTAACCCCCTCAAAATCAGTACTACACGGCTCTGATCCCTGCAAAACCTGCGCCTACACAACGCTGTTGTGTGACGCAGCACCGATACTAAGCCTAGTTGCGATTGCCGTACGAATCAAACGTGAACAAAACCTCCGGCTGCTTTAAGCGGCAAAACGCAGCCCGGATTCTTCGCCACGCTGCCAAACGCAGACCGCTCTTCGCAAGCCCGTTTTCTCAAAAGCCAGCTGCATCCGGGTACCCGGTGGAATTTTTTTGCTGCAACGCAGCCGCACGCCCCCTTGCTCGCTGTAATCCACCACCTGACACTCAAAGGCTTCGGTGGTCAGAAACAAGCGCGCCAGTTCCTGCTCAGTCGTTGGCTGCAGACGTGGGTATTCCCGACGCTCCTCCCCATCACCACTGGTGCTAGCCCTTGTTGTTGCAGCAGCGAAAGGAATAGCGGCCTGATACTCAGCCAAGGTTTGCGGCAAGTCTGGATTCAGTGGCCGGTAATAGCCGGACTCGATCCGCTGATAGACGCTGGGATGGACCCGAACGTGCACTGCAGGCTCAGCAGAGCGGCCTTGCAGCCGTCGAATGTAGACCCCATTGTTGAGCAATGCCAGCAAACGGTATGGCCAGCCATAAGAGTCATGTTCTTTTTGCATCGCGGCTGGCCGCAGCTCTTGCTCAAGGTAGGCCTCATCAAAACTCAAGCTCAGCGCCCGCGCTTTTTCCAGCATCCACTCAAGACAGGTATCGGACAAGCCGGTGCGGGGGTAACCACCACCAATATCCGAATGGACCCCGGCAAACCAGCATTGCTCAACCTGCTGATCGGGCTGGATCTCGCCGGTCCATAAGTCTGGCGCAAAGGGTTCCCGCTTTTCATCCAGCGCCAGTGCATGGTAACCATGCTTCACCAAAGGACTGAGGTGGGTATCAAAAAAACCAATCCGCTTTTGGCCCAGATGATTGAGTGCCAGCACAGGGACGCCCAAAGCACCCACCGTATCAAACACACCCAGCATGCGGATTTCTGGCCGGTAATTAAGCTGATACGGGTTGCTCAACCACTTTTCGGAGCGTAACTCCGGCGGGGTTCGGTAATAGGCATAAGCGTCGCCCAGCTCAGACAGCTGCTGTTTGTTGACCAGTCCTAAGGCATGCACCATGCCCACCACGGCTCTGGCAGTGTAGGCACCACGACTAAAGCCAAAACAGTAGATGTCATCTCCCGGCTGGTAATTGTGCGCTAAAAAACGGTAAGCACGCAGCACATTGCGGGCCAGCCCGATGCCAAAAGCACCGCCTAAAAAGCGGTCCACTGCGCCCAGTGTGCCCACGCCCTGATCGTAAAACACCACTTGATGGCGGCCATCTTCTGCCACAGGCTGAATGGCCCGGGCTATCTTGACGATATTGGTAGGGTTCTGCTGCGGCTCATTCCAAGTGCCGTCGCAACAAAGAATAATGCGTTTTGGGGTCATGGCGGTGCCTCCTTTGCGTTGCACAATGGCATACCGCCAAGCGGTTACTACGCCTGTCTTTAGCATAGACCAAGCTGGTTAAAAAACACACAACCTTATTGGCTATTTTTCTGTTACCCTCTCACTGCATTACCAGGGCAGAGCTTCACCGCTGCTGTGGAAAAACTGGCCGCTGTTGCTGGCATCAAGCTCCTTGATACGCTCGACCAGGCGGCGGGCGGCCTCATCCGGGCTGATATCGCCGGCAAAGCCCACCATTTGGGTTTTGACAAAGCCCGGATGGTAAATTCCAACGTAAATCTGCTGACTGGCAAGGTCCTGGCTTAATGAAACACTGGCCGCGTTCAGCGCAGCCTTGGCCATCCGATAACCGTAATAAGCACCGGAGCCATTGTCCCTGATGGAACCCATCCGGCTAGTGATCATCGCAATCTTGCTGCCTTGTTTTAGCGCCGGCAGCATGGCATGGCTAAGCACCAAAGGAGCCACCGCATCGACCTGAAACTGCGCCTGAATGCGCGCTAAATCCAGATCCGTCAAGGTTTCATTGCTGAAGATTCCGGCATTGTTGATCAACAGATCCACCGATCCGGGGGCAAACTGCTGCGCCACCTGCTGCAGTTGTTCAGGCTGATAAAAATCAATGCCACTGTGCACCGTCACATCCAGATCAGCCAGCTCCGCCGATAGGGTACGGCAGATCACCGTCACCTGACAGCCTTGAGCCAGGTATTGTTTTACCAGGGACAAGCCAATACCACGGTTTCCACCGGTAATGACAACATGTTGCATGTAAAACTCCTGTTCTGTTGTATCCAAAGGAATGGTTAGGGCCAATCAATACCAGCTTAGCACAGCGGCAATCACCAGGCCGGTCAGCAGCAGCTGCAGCAGACAAAAACCCATAATATCTTTCGCCTTTAAGCCGGCAATGGCCAGCACCGGCAAAGCCCAAAAAGGCTGAATCAGGTTGGTCCAGGCATCGCCCCAGGCAATGGCCATCGCCACCCGCTCGATGTCGGCCCCCAGCTCCAGGGCCGCCGGTAACATCACCGGCGCCTGCACCGCCCACTGACCACCGCCAGAGGGCACAAAAATATTCACCAGCCCAGCGCTCAAAAAGCTCCACAGTGGCAAAGACTCGCTGCTGGCAAAACCGGCAAAGGCCTGGGAGAGGCTCTGGGCCATGCCCGACTGCACCATCACCGCCATCATGCCGGCATAAAATGGAAACTGCAGCAAAATACCGGCACTGCCACCAATTGCTTGCTGCAAACTGTTGAGCAGATTGCGCGGACTTTGATGCAGTAGAATCGCCGCAAATAAAAACAGAAAGTTGACGCTGTTTAAATTCAGCCCGCCGCCATCGCTAAAATACAGCCACAAGTAACCAAGTCCCAGACCACCGAACAGCCAGCCGAGCCAGCGGCTGTGCTCCAGCCACTCGGCCGGACGGACAGGACGGACCTTGTCCTGCTCTGGCTCGCTTAATTTTGCCGGTTCCACCAATACCGTCTCTTCTTGGGTGGGGAGCATCAGCCGGTTCAGCAGCGGGATTAGCAGCACCAGCAACAAGGTCAGCGTCAGGTTAAAACCGGAGAAGATGGTCTGGCTGGTTGGGATCACCCCGATCAGGTTTTCAGCAAAATGCCCTTCGGTGGCAATGGTCAAAGGCACAGAGCCGGCCAGACCTCCGTGCCAGACCACAAAACCGGAATAAGCACTGGCCACCAACAGCCGGTAATCCACCGCCACCCGCCGTGCCAGCGCTTTGGCAAAAAAAGCACCGACCACCAGACCAAAGCCCCAGTTCAGCCAACTGGCCATCAGCGCCACCAGCGTGACCAGCACAATGGCCGAACCTGCGGTCTTCACTTTTGCAGCCAGCCCATCCAGCGTCCGCTGCACCAGAGGTGTGGTCGCCAGTAAAAAACCGGTCACCAGCACCAGCATCATCTGCATGGCAAAACCCAACAGGCCCCAAAAGCCATCGCCCCAGTACTGCAGAACCGCCAAAGGCGACTGCTGTTGCACCGTTACTGCCAGTGCAAAGACCAGCAGCGTCAACAACAGCACCAGCACAAAAGGATCCGGCAGGTAACGCTCGGTCAGGCGAACGAAGGGTTTGGAGAGGTTACGCAGCATGCTGAGCAATTCATTGGAGAAACATGAATTTAGCCTAACGGCTTTGGCCGTCCAGTGCCAGCGTTTCACGCCAGCTCCGACCATAAAAAACCCTGCCACAGGGGCAGGGTTCTTTGTTGCAAGCTGTGGTTACGAATCAGCGCGCGACATGCTCAGAATACGATCACGCAGTTCTTCGTCCTGCTGGGCTTGTTGCGCAATGGCGTTGTACTGGGCCGCGGTTAAGCCTGCAGCTTCCACGGCCTCAACCATTTCGTTTTGTGCTTGTTGCTGAATTTGCTGAGCCTGCTCCGCACTTTCAGCATTCTGGAACTGGGCTTCATACTTAGCACCGATCTCACCAATGGCATCCATCGCCATGGTAAATTGCAATAATTTCGCTTCGGTGATTTCAACCTGTTGCTGCTGCGGCTGCATCCCAGCCGGATCCGCTTGCGCGACACCTAAAGACACAGTGGCAGAAAAAGCGGCAAGGCAAAGGGCAATGGCTGTTTTTTTCATAGTAACACTCCTGTAGTTTGCATTCGCCTACTGTATTGCCAAAGTCATGCCAACACGAAAATAAAATTTATCTATTTGTTTTTAAAGGAAAAGAATTAGTGTCTTCTCGCGCTTGCTGTGCCATACCAGCAATTGATGTATACTAAGGATACACTTTTGGAGGCTATGTGACATTATTATCCAACCTACGCCGCTGGCCGCAAGCCAGCCTGCAACGACGACTGCTGCTTTTTGTCATCCTACCAATGCTGTTGCTGGTCGGCCTGACCATCCGCTTTGGTCTGGCCCTGACTTCAGAGCTGGTGACCGACAGCTTACGCACCGATCTGGAACTGATTGGCCGGGCGATTCGGGTGCCCATCAGCGATGCGCTGCTGCAACACGATCTGGCCGCCATTGAGGCGCATCTGGAGTCAGTCTTCACCATTGGCCGGGTCTATGGCGCTTCCGTCTACGATACCGATGGCCGCCTGGTTGCAGCGACCGGAGTCACCGAAACCGACTTATCCGACAGTCAATTGGCCTCAGAGGTGGTCCGCACCGGTTTGCAGCAAGATGGCTACCGCTCCGTCTCCGGTCGCTCCTTGTACTCGCACTTTTTACCGGTCATCGACCGCAGCGGCCAAATCCATGGCCTGCTGCAAATTAACCGCAAAGGCAGTGACTTTGAAACCAGCCTGGCTCGGATGACCACATTGGCCTGGCTCAGCTGGCTGGCGCTGGCGCTGCTGAGCTTGCTGATTATGTGGCGCGGCCATCACAGAGCCATCGGTGAGCCGGTGCGCCGCCTGGTTGCCAGCATGCGCCAGGTCGCTGCCGGTGATACCGGGCACCGGGCGGAGCAACAAGGCCCGGCCGAACTGAGCGAAGTGGCCGCCGGCTTAAACCAGATGCTGGATGACATCAGCCAGGCACAACAGCAGCTGTTGCAACAACAACAGCAACAGCGGCAGATGGAGCAGCAGCTGAAAAAGCAAGAAACCATGGCTGCCATTGGTCAGGTTGTCAGTGGCGTGGCCCACGAGCTGGGTGCCCCGCTCAGTGTGATTGATGGCCGGGCGCAGCGGCTGGCCCGCATGCAGCCCGATGCCGAGTGCCAGCGCCAACTGGATGCCATCCGAGGCCAGGTGCAGCGGCTCAGCCGCATGGTGAAGCAATTGCAGGCCTTTGCGCATACGCCGGTTGGCAACCGGCAGCGGATCCCACTGTCCACCTTGCTGCAACAAGCCCTGACCAGCATCAGCTTCGAGCTGCAGCCCACGCAACCTGAGCCCAAGCTAACAGGCGCTTGTCCTGATTTGCTGCTGTATCTGGATCCCGACCGCTTTGAGCTGGCCCTGGTCAATGGCTTACGCAACGCCATTCAGGCAGCCGATGCAGCAGTCTGTCTTAGCGTCAGCCTGCAAGACGACTGGCTGCATGTGATCATTGAAGACGACGGACCAGGTTTGCAAGAAGAGCACAGCGCCAACAGCGTAATGCAACCCTTTGTCTCAACCAAGCCTGCCGGCCAGGGGACTGGCCTGGGACTTGCTATCGTTCAGCAAATTATGCAGGAGCATCAGGGCAAAGTGCAGCTGAACAACCGACCGCAAGGAGGCTGCTGTTTAACACTGAGTCTGCCGCTTCCCGGAATGAAGGAATCCCAGTCATGAATGCATCCCCTTGCCGTCTGGCCATTGTGGAAGATGATCCTGCGCTGCTCGAGCTGCTGCAGGAAGAGCTGACCGGGCAGGGCTATCTGGTAACAGCCTTTAGCCAAGCAGAGGATTTGCTGGCTCTGTTGCCAGAGCAGCCCTTTGCACTGGTGATCAGTGACATCCAGTTGCCTGGTATCAGCGGACTGGAACTGCTGAGCCGCTTAAAGCAACAGCCATCGGCACCGGCTTTTTTGCTGATCACCGCCTTTGGAACTGTCCGTCAGGCGGTAGCAGCATTAAAGCAGGGTGCCGATGATTTTCTGACCAAGCCGCTGGATCTGGATCACTTGACCTTGTCGGTGCAGCGCCTGCTCAATCACCAAGCGCTGCAGCGTGAGGTGCAACAACTGCGGCAACAGCAGGCCGGGCCGGCCGGGATGATTGGCCAAAGCCGGGCCATGCGCCGCTTGTACCAGCAAATCGCTCAGGTAGCACCGGCACAAGGGGCTGTGTTGATTCTGGGTGAAAGTGGCAGTGGCAAAGAACTGGTCGCCCGGGCCATTCACGAGCAAAGCAGCCGCAGTGAACACCCCTTTATTGCGGTGAATTGTGCCGGTATCCCGGCCGAGCTGATGGAAAGCGAGTTCTTTGGGCATGCAGCCGGCGCCTTTACCGGAGCCAGGCACAGCCGGGCAGGTTTGTTGAAAGAAGCCGATGGCGGCACCTTGCTGCTGGATGAAATTGCCGAAATGCCCTTATTGCTACAAGCCAAGCTGTTACGGGTGCTGCAGGAAGGGAAGATCCGTCCGATAGGCAGCGATCAGGAAGAGCCCATTGATGTGCGGATTTTAGCCGCCACCCATCAGGATCTGGACGAGAAAGTCGAGGCCGGAGACTTTCGGGCCGATTTGTTTTACCGGCTGGAAACCTTTAGCCTCTCGATACCGCCGCTGCGAGCGCGCGCCGACGATCTGGAGCTGTTGGCTCAGGCCTTCTTGCAGCGGCTGCAGCAGCAGCAAAACAAAGCGGTGCAGCAACTCAGCAGCGAGGCGCTGGACTGCCTGTATCGCTATCCCTTTCCCGGCAATGTGCGGGAACTGCAAAACGCCATAGAGCGTGGTTTTACCTTTGCCAATGGCACGGAAATTCAGGCCGATGACTTGCCCCGTCGCATCGTCAGCTATCAGCCTGAGGCCAGCCAGCACCCACAGAGCCATACCAGCTGGCCCAGTTTGCAGCAGGTTCAGCTCAGCTACATTCGCCAGGTGCTGCAGCACACCGGTGGCAACAAGCAAAAAGCAGCGCAGTTGCTCGGCATCACCCGCCGCACCCTGTATCGCTGGCTGGAAAACCCCGAACCCGCCGC
>JAFIFR010000113.1 GCA_020831935.1 Alkalimonas sp. | reverse complement strand
CGCTGGCGGGCAACGATCGATGTCACCGAGCTCAGCGACGATGCCTATCTGACCGATCTCGGATCGGACTTTGTCAATCCAACCGACACCCAGCTGCTGCAACAAGCCAACCTGACGTACTTTGGCGATCAGCTGCAAGCCAGACTGCAGTTGCAAGGCTTCTCAGTACTGGGTGATTACGACAAAGCCTACATGGCTGTGCCGCAACTCGACCTTCGGGCTGCACAACCTGGCCAGTGGTCGCTGCTCGAGTTCGACTGGCAGGCGAGCTATGCGCACTTCCAGAATAATGCTGCTTTGATAGACTCCGCCCACCGGTTGCATCTGGAGCCTGAATTGCGCCTGCCTTTAATCACACCAGGCGCTGAATTGGTGGCAGAAACCAGTTTGATGCATACCCGCTATCAACAGAACAGTCAGCAGCCATTGCCTGATCATCAGCGACGAGTGCAACGGACCCTGCCTAAATTTCGTCTCCGTGCCCAGCTCAATTTTGAACGGCCACTCCGTTCAGGCTTATCTGAGGGCATCCAAACGTTTGAGCCTCAGGTGCAGTACTTGTTTGTTCCCTATCGGGATCAAAGTGCCATCGGTTTGTTTGACACCACCCGTTTGCAAGACGACTACTTCGGCCTGTTCCGTCAAAACCGTTTCTCAGGTCTGGACCGGATCAATGAAGCCAATCAAGTGACCTTAGGTGCCACCAGCCGAATCTTCGATGCAACCGATCGCGAGCAATTTCGTTTCAGCTTGGGACAAATCATTTTTCTGCGCCCGCCCACTGAGCAAACGGATCCACACCAGCAGAACCTGGCAGGTGTGGAGTCGATGCTAGCCGCTGAAGCGATGTGGCAATGGCATCATCGTTGGTTCGTTAGTGGAGGCGTGCAGTACGACAGCGATAACCGCGACTTGATCAAAAGCAATGCTACCCTCGATTACCGTGGCAGCGACAAAAAACTGTTCCAGTTGAACCATCGATACAGTCAGGCAGTCTCAGACTACGAAATCAGTCAGCTTGGTTTGCTGGGTACCATGTCGGTTGCCGATGACTGGCAGTTGGTTGCAAGTTATTATTACGACTTAAAACGCAGCCAGACTCTGGACGTGAATCTTGGGCTACAATTCGAATCCTGCTGCTGGGCAGTTCGGCTCGTGGCCAGACGACAAATTGTGGCTGAGCTAGGAAGAACGGAGACGGATTTGGTCGCACCGAGCCGCTTTGATCACGGTCTGTCGTTGCAATTTGTCTTAAAAGGCTTTGGCGATAATGCTGGTTTTGCCGTGTCAGACATGTTATCTAATGGCATCTTCAGCTATCGCCGTCCATATTTATTGAATAATTAGTGTAGGGGTTTATGAGATTATTGTCCTGTATTTTACTTGCCGGTTGCCTGCTGTGCTGGCAACAGGCAGCTGCAAATGAACGTGAAATTGATCGCATTGCGGCCGTTGTTGACACTGGCGTAGTGCTGGAATCTGAAGTCCGGGAAATAGTGGACCGCGTCAAGCGCAATGCAGCAGCACAAGGACAGGGCTTGCCCTCCGACCAGGTATTACGGGTGCAGGCGTTAGAGCGGCTGATTCAAACCAGTCTGCAAATGCAAATGGCCAACCGGATGGGACTGCAGATCAGCGATGCCCAGCTGGATCAGACCATTCAGCGCATCGCCAGCAGTGAAAACATGACGCTGGATCAGTTTCGGCTGCAAGTCGAACAGGAGGAAGGCAGCTACCAACAGTTCCGTGAACGTTTGCGCGAAGAAATTACCACCAATGAAGTCATGCGAAATGCCGTCCAGCGTCGTATCTACATCAGCCCGCAAGAAGTCGAAAGTCTGCTAAGGGTGATGCAGGAGCAAGGTGCCAGCTCAGAGCAATACAACGTCGGCCATATTTTGATTGGCCTGCCTAGCCAGGCCAGCACGGAAGATATTGAGCGTGCTCGCAACCAGGCCGATCGTGTGTTGCAGCTGTTGCGAGATGGCGCCGACTTCCGTCAACAAGCCATCACCTCGTCATCTGGCAGCCAGGCTCTGGAAGGGGGCGATATGGGCTGGATGAACATCAATGAAATGCCCACGCTTTTCGCGGAAGCCATTCGTGGTAAACGGCGTGGAGATTTGATTGGTCCATTACGTTCTGGTGCAGGCTTTCATATCCTGACCATCTTCGATATCCGTGGCGAAAATGTCGCAGAGTTGTTGGAAGTCAAGTCGCGTCATGTGCTGATCCGTCCTTCCATTATTTTGAGTGAAGAACGGGCACGGGATCGTCTGGCACGCTTTGTCAATGATTTCCGAAATGGTGAAGCCGACTTTGCTGAGTTTGCCCGGGAGCACTCCGAAGATCCAGGATCGCGCAATGCTGGCGGAGAGCTGGGTTGGGCGGAGCCAGAGATGTATGTGCCTGAGTTCCGGGACACCCTGCTTAGCCTTGAGCTCAGCGAAATCAGTGAGCCTTTTCGGACCGAGCATGGCTGGCACGTGGTGCAACTGCTGGAGCGCCGCACTGTCGATGCCACTGCAGACCGGCAACGCGAGCAAATCTACCGGATGATTTTTAACCGTCGCTTTAATGAAGAATCCGCCAACTTCCTGCGCGAGCTGCGCGATGAAGCCTACATCGAGGTGATGGACTAAGTCATGACACATCGTTTGGGGGTTACCCCCGGAGAGCCTGCCGGCATTGGGCCTGATTTAGTGCTGCAACTCGCACAGCGCGATTGGCCGGTCGAGCTTGTGGTCTGTGCCGATGGCGACATGCTGCAGCAGCGTGCCAAGCTGCTCGGCCTTCCTTTGTCGCTGCGACCGTATCAACCGGAGGCACCGGCTCAACCTCAAGCAGCAGGAACTTTAACTCTGGCTCCCTTTGCAACAGCAGCACCAGTTGCCCCAGGCGAGTTGAACGAAGCCAATGGACCTTATGTGGTCGATACCCTGCGCTTTGCTGGCATTCAAACCATTCAAGGGGCTTTCGCTGCCATTGTGACTGGCCCGGTGCATAAAGGCATTATCAACCAGGCGGGCATCCCCTTTAGTGGCCATACTGAGTTTTTTGCCCACCAATGCAACAGCAGTCATGTGGTGATGATGCTGGCGACAGAAGGTTTGCGGGTGGCACTGGCCACCACCCATATCCCACTGGCCTATGTCGCCAAAGCCATCACACCCGAGCGACTGCAAGTGGTACTGCAAGTCTTGCATCAGGATCTACAGCAGAAATTTGGTATCGCCAAGCCCCGTATTTATGTCTGTGGCTTAAACCCGCACGCCGGCGAAAATGGCCACCTCGGGCGCGAAGAAATTGATGTCATTATTCCAACGCTGGACCAGCTCAGACAGCACGGCATGGATTTGGTCGGGCCTTTACCGGCCGATACGCTGTTTCAGCCGAAGTACTTAAACGATGCCGATGCAGTTCTGGCCATGTACCATGATCAGGGCTTGCCCGTCTTAAAACACATGGGTTTTGGCAAGTCTGTCAATATCAGCCTGGGACTGCCGTTAATCCGAACCTCCGTCGATCATGGCACAGCGCTCGATCTGGCGGGCAGTGGCAAAGCCGATCCCGGCAGCCTGTTGCACGCCGTCGAGCAAGCCATTCAACTTATCCAGCGTGCAACCAGCCCTACTGCCGGAGTAAACACAAGCAGATGAATCAAGCGGAACACAAAGCCAGAAAACGCTTTGGCCAGAACTTTTTGCACGATCCGGTCGTGATTGAACGCATCGTCAAAGCCATCCGGCCAAAAGTAGGTGAGACTCTGATAGAGATTGGCCCTGGTTTGGGTGCCATTACCGAGCCGGTAGCAGAACTGACGGATCGCTTAACCGTGATCGAGCTTGACCGGGATCTGGCTGCCCGGCTGGAACAACACCCGACACTGGCAGATAAACTCCATATTATCCAAACCGATGCAATGAAGTTTGACTTTGCCACGCTGGCAAAAGCTGGTCAAAAGCTGAAAATATTTGGCAATTTGCCCTACAATATTTCAACGCCATTGCTGTTTCATCTGTTTCGTTATTGTCCGCTGATCGAAAACATGCACTTTATGTTGCAAAAAGAAGTGGTACAGCGCATGACCGCAGCCCCAGGCAGCAAAGCCTTTGGCCGCTTGAGCGTGATGACACAATATTACTGTGACGCTCTGCCGGTGGTCGAAGTGGGTCCCGGCGCTTTTAAGCCAGCCCCAAAGGTCGACTCAGCTGTGGTGCGCTTGCTGCCCAAAGTAAGGACAGAGGCGGATCAGGTCCCAGTACAGCTGTTGAACCAGGTATGCCTTGAAGCCTTCAATCAGCGTCGTAAAACACTGCGTAACTGCCTGAGTAATCTGGCCAGTGCCGAGCAAATTGCCGCTCTTGGCCTGGATCCCAGCCAGCGCCCGGAGCAACTGTCGGTAGATGACTTTATCGGTATTGCACGCTGGCTAGCAAGCCAACAGGATAACCAACCCCATGAGCCTAGCTGAAATCACCGTCCATGCGGATACCTTTTACATTGCTGCGCAGTCTGTACCGGAGCAGTACAAATATGTATTCGCTTACAGCATTCAGATTGACAATCATAGCAGCCAAAGCGTGCAGCTGGTCCGCCGCCACTGGCTCATCACCGATGCCAACGGCAAACAAGTTGAAGTTGATGGTGAAGGGGTGGTGGGCGAGCAGCCGGTGCTGACGCCAGGTGAAAGTTACAGTTATACCAGTGGTGCCGTGCTGGAGACACCGGTTGGTACTATGCAAGGCCACTATGTGATGCTGGATGAACAGCAGCAGGAGTTTCTGGTCGAAATCCCATTGTTCCGTCTGGCCCAACCCAATATTCTGCATTAGTCCTTAACGACATGGCAACCTATGTAATTGGCGATGTTCAGGGCTGCTACGATCAGTTGCAGCACTTGTTGGATGCCATCGCATTCAATGATAAAGCCGATCAGCTTTGGCTGTGCGGGGATCTGGTGGCACGAGGTCCGAAATCACTTGAAACCTTACGCTTTATCAAAGCACTGGGCCCATCAGCCATCACAGTGCTTGGCAATCACGACCTGAATTTGATTGCCAGCTTTTATGGGCATGGCGTGATCAAAAACAGCGATCAACTCAATGCCCTGCAACAAGCCA
Organism: Alkalimonas sp.; assembly: GCA_020831935.1. GTDB lineage: Bacteria > Pseudomonadota > Gammaproteobacteria > Enterobacterales > Alteromonadaceae > Alkalimonas. Next base: position 2,901 of record JAFIFR010000113.1, on the reverse strand, counting down.
CCGATTTCGCAGAACTGGTCCACTGGTTGCAACAGCAACCTTTGCTCTACAGCCCCTGCGAGCACCATCTGTTGGTCCATGCTGGCATTCCACCTGGCTGGGATCGCGCTACCGCCATCCAGCAAGCGCAGCGTGTCTCTCAGGCACTGCAACAAGATGCAGCACAGCTCACTGCCGCCATGTATGGCAATGAACCAGACAGCTGGCAGCAGGCACAGAGCGAGACAGCGCAACTGCGCTTTACCATCAATGCGCTGACCCGAATGCGCTTTTGCCGATTGGACGGCCGGCTTGAACTCAAAGAAAAAGGCGAGCCCGGCAGCGTACACCTTAAACCCTGGTTTGATTTCTGGCCAAGCGACAATTCGACCACCATTTATTTTGGCCATTGGGCAGCCCTCAATGGTGCCAGTTCTCATCCCAAGGCCATTGCGCTTGATACCGGCTGTGTCTGGGGGAATCTGTTAACCGCCTATTGTATTCAAACAAAACAGCGGTATAGTGTTACTGGGTATCAGAAAAAAACCATGTGATCATCCGGCACTTGCAGCTGACAGGCTGCCTGCCTTTTTGGTGTTCGTAATAAATTTGGCTAAACTTAGGTCTGATTCAGCAGAGTTTCCGCTCACTTGTTCTGACTGACCAGTCCATCGGGAGTTTTTATGAAGTTAACTGTAGCGCTCAGAGTCATTGGTGGCTTCGGCATCATCTCCTTGTTGCTGCTGATCATCGGTATCTCCGCGTACCTTAGCCTGAACAGCATTAATCGCTCGACCAACCAGGTCAATGAAGTCTCTATCCCGGCGCTGGAAAACAGCTCAGCCTTGCAAAGTCAGTTTGTGATTATGAGCAAGATCAGCTTGCAGGCTTTTTATGCCGAAGAGCTTGAAGCCATAGCAGACTACCAACGTCAGTTTAATCAACAGCGCGCTACCTATGAACGAGCTTCCGAAGCGTTGGAGCAAGCATTGCAGCGTGAGCCCGAACTTCGAAATGCCTACAATCAAGTCAACGCCGTTTATGGTGACTTTTTACCAGCGAACAACCGCTTGTTTGAACAGCTGACCAACCGGCTGACATTGCGCAACACCATGAACCAGCAAATGGAAGCCCTGGAAATGGCATCGGATGATGCGGCCATGTACATTCTGGATTTTACCGATGTTCGTGATGTCCAAAACCGCTTCCCAGCCGCCTATGAAGCGGCGACCCAGATTGAAATGGGGTTAAATACGCTGATTAGTACGGCTGTGGACCTGATTCGAACCGAAAACCCGGTCATTGCCAATACCGTGGCCAATGAGCTGAATTTTCGGTTAAGCGAGCTGACGCAAAACTTTACCACCGTACAGCAGCAAGCCGGGAGTCTAGATTTAGTCGCCGATTTGGCCGATAAGGTTGCAGAAATTGAACAACTGCTGTCCGGCAATCGCGGTCTGACGCGCATCAAAGAGCAGCATTTGCAATCGACCGCAGCTGCGGAGGTTCTGCTGGAAGAGACCGACCAATACGCCAATGCCGGCTTAACGCAACTCAATGCCTTGTTAGCACTGGCCCGTTCAGCAGCCGATGATATTCAGCAACGCTCAGCCGCCAATGTCAGCAACGCCGTCACCTTTAACTTCATCGTCATGTTTATTTCAGTCGTGCTGGCAGCCGGTATTACCATCTGGACGGTACGCAGCATTACTCAGCCTTTGCACAAGGTCAATGAGATCCTCGGCGTCGTGGCCTCCGGTGACTTGACCCGCAAACTCGAGGTCAAGGGCCATGACGAATTTGCCGAGCTGTCGCGCAACTGCAACAAAGTGATTGACAGTTTGCAGCAACTGATTAAAGGCATTATTTCCCGCTCAACCCAATTGGCTGCAGCTTCAGAGCAAACATCAGCCATTACCGTGCAAACCAGCGGAGCCATTAAAGAGCAGAAGTCTCAGGTCACTCAGGCTGCGACTGCCACTACGGAGATGAGCAGCACGTCACAAGGTGTCATGCAAAGCGCCGGTGATGCGCTGTCTGAAATCAAAAATGCCGATAGCGAAGCCGAACGGGTCAAAGGCATTTCCCATACCAACAAACAAATCATTACCGAGCTGTCACACGAAGTAGAGCAGGCGTCCCAAGTCATCAACAAACTGCACCAGGACAGCGCCTCGATTGGCAGTATTTTGGATGTAATTCGTGGCATCGCTGAACAAACCAACCTGTTGGCACTAAATGCCGCGATTGAAGCGGCACGTGCTGGCGAGCAAGGCCGCGGTTTTGCGGTGGTGGCCGATGAAGTTCGCTCACTGGCCAGTAAGACGCAGGCCTCGACTCAGGAAATTCAGGCCATGATCGAGGTGCTGCAAAAAGGTGCACAGAATGCAGTAGAAGCGATGAAAAAAGGCAAGAAGCAAGCGGAAAACTGTGTTGAGCAGACCGATATCCAGGATAAAGCTCTGGATTCGATTACCCATGCGGTGCATCAAGCCCGGGATATGAGTGAGCAAATCGCCCATGCCGCCGAAGAGCAGAACCAGGTTGCCAGTGAAATCAGCCAGCTGCTCGAGTCCATCGTCTCCATTGCTGAGGAAACCGCATCGGGTGCCGAGCAGACCTCCGATTCCAGCCATGAGGTCGCGCGTTTAGCTGAAGAGCTGCGTCAATCAGTGGATCAGTTCAAAGTGTAAATTGGATACTTAGCCGATAAAAAAATCCGCCAATTGGCGGATTTTTTTATCGGCAATGATTAACTGCCAGCTCTGTCTTGCAGCGAGGCAAATAGAGCGGTATCACCAAAGCCATTGGCCTGAGCCCATTCCACATCGCCGGAGTCAGCAAGCTGAGAGCCTGGCAGCTGACGTATAATAAACTCACCGACGTCATTGGCGCCACTACGGAACGCATGACGGATTAAGC
>JAFIFR010000112.1 GCA_020831935.1 Alkalimonas sp. | reverse complement strand
GCCCGGCAGATTTTTCAGCAGGCCGAGCAAACCCTGGCCGCCCTTGGCAGCGATCACAGCAAGCTGCTCAGTGCCACCATTTACATTACCGATAGCAGCCAGGTCGATGCGTTTAATCAGTGCTGGGATGCCTGGCTGCCGGCCGGCTGTGCCCCCTCCCGTGCCTGCATCAAAGTAGAACTGCTGGATCCGGCCATGCTGGTCGAAATTGCTTTTGTGGCAGCGTGCCCGAAATAACAGGAGTTTACAATGAACAAAATCATCACCTTGCTGGCCGCTGCCAGCTGTCTAATGAGCGTTGCTCAGGCCGAGCCGGTACAGTTTGGTAGCGATGTACAGCAAGATAAGCTGGTTGCTTTAACCACTATTCTGGCAACGCCTGAGCAGTATCTGCAGCAGGAAGTGACCGTACAGGGCACCATTGCTGCGGTCTGTGAGAAAATGCACTGCTGGATGCGCTTTGAAACGACCGAGCACCAGCCAGCGTTTCGGATCAAAGTGCGGGATGGCGATATGGTGTTTCCGTTAAGCGCCAAAGGTAAAACCGCATACGCAACCGGGATTTTACAGCCTTGGGCCGGAGGCGAGACTGCGCGCTACCAGTTGGTGCCAACAGCCGTAATGATTGAAGCCAGCGAGTAAAAATACAGCAGATAGCAAAAAGGGCACCTTAAGTGCCCTTTGAAACATACATCAGCGGTTGGATTAGAACTGGCCGGTTACGCCCAGGTGCCAGACACTCAGGCCAGAGGTATCGCGGTTGCTGCCATAACCTGCTGCCAGAGCCCAGTTCGGGTTGAAGAAGTGCTTGGCTTTGACACCATAGCTCTTGCTGCGGTCATAGTTCACGGCAACAGAAGTCATGCGGCTGAAGTAGTAACCGACTTCTGCAGTCCACTCATCGCGGCTGCCATCGAAGCGCTCGTATTCAGCACCCAGAGTAATAAAGCGGTCACCGCCTAAGGCGGCAAAGTAGTTGCTGCTGATGCTCTGGTAATCGAAGTCGTCATCGGTGCTGACGGTAAAGCCAACGTAGTCGTTGCCTTCCAGCTGCACATTGTAACTGGCAGAGAACAGGTAAGAAGTGCTGCCGCTGCGTGGACGGTAGGCTTCGGCACGAACGATAAAATCGTCAGAAATCAGGTAGCCCAGTCCCAGGGTGTTTTCATGGAAGTCGCTGCTACGAAGATGGCCAGCTGAAACGACCACGCCTGAGTCGGTAAAGTACTCACCACCTAAACCGTAGACATTCGAGCCGAAAGCACGGACATAACCCGCCTGGATGTTGGATGTCTTGTTGATGTACTCAAATTGATCCAGCGGGCCTAATACTGTTTTGCTGTCCAGGAAGTAGGTTCCTTCCAGAGCGCGGACATTGGTTGAGCTTCCGCTGTAGCGGATGTGATCCCACTCCAATGACGAAATCAGTTGGTAGTCGTTGGCGATCACTGAGGTGGATGCCGCAACGGCGATAAATGGCAGTGCGTATTTCAACATGGTGCTTGTCCTTGTCCTGTTGGTTGATGGCGGCGGATTCTAGGGACAATGGAAGATGATGTAAAGTCACAAAACTGTAATATTTTGTAATTTAAGGTGTGTTTGCTTGGTTTTTAAACGTTATGGGGGTGTTTTATTCAATGGGGCTGGCGAGCAACCAGGGTTGCCCGCCTTGGGCTTAACTGCTTTTTTGCAACAGGTAATTGACCAATTGTTCCAGTTCGGTGGCAAAATTCCGGCTATCGAGGTTGTTGTTGTTGATTTTGTATTTGCCATTCACCACAAAGGTTGGCACCCCTGTCAGGACTCGTGAGCGTGATAGCTCATTTTGCTCGTTGCGCATGACGGTAGCGCCCATCCGGACGGAAAAGCTATTAATACGGTTGTCGTAGTCTTCGGCGCTGATGCCTACGCCCAGAGCAATGGAACGTACATCACGGTCGTTGCGGATTTGCTGACGCTGGCGATGAATGTGATTGAAGACTGCGGTTGAAAAAGCATCGCCTCTGTCCAGGGCATCGGCGACCAGATAAGCCCGGGCCAGGGTGTTTTGTACTTCAGGGGAAGCGCCGCGAACAAAGTCGACATGCACTTTCTTAAATTGTGCTTCTTCAGGCAGGTTGGCGCTAATTTGCTGCACCAGCGGCTCAATGGACGCACAGCCGCCACAGAAAAATGAAAAGTATTCTTTAAATTCAGGCTTGCTGGTAGCCTGCTCGGCAATCACCTCGTAGTGTTTGCCTTCTATAAAAGTTTGGGCAAACGCCGGCGCCGCCAGGATGGCAGCAGAGAACAGCAAAGCAAACAGCTTTTTCATCATCGACATTCCTTCAAAAAGTTCAATGGCTTTTAGTCACCAAGAGTACCAAAAAATCTTGGGCATGGACATCTTGGCACCGATTAAAAGCCGGGTTGCAGCGACAGAGGGGGCTGGTGCAGTTGGAACAATTGCTCTTTTAACACCAACGTCTGCTGCTCCCAGTATTTGTCTGTTGCAAACCAGGGAAAGTTCATTGCAAAAGCAGGATCATCCCAGCGCCGGGCCAACCAGGCCATGTAGTGGATGATACGCATGGCACGTAGCGGTTCGATCAGTTTCAGCTCTGCCGGGTTAAAGTCGCAGTAGTGCTGGTACTCTTCCAGCAGGATGTCTAAGTACAGCAATTGCTCGGCCCGCTCGCCAGACAGCATCATCCAGAGATCCTGAATGGCCGGAGCCATACGGCAGTCATCCAGATCGACAAAGAAAGGCCCTTGCTGATCCATAAATAAGTTTCCGGCATGGCAGTCGCCGTGTACCCGGATAAGGTGCTGGGGTTGGTAGTGCCGGCTGGCTTCGGCAATCACTTGATCGAGGGCGGTGAAAAAGGCTGTCTGCATGTGTCCGGGGATCTGAGGGCACTGTTGCAGAGTCTGCCGGCTTTGCAGCAGGTGACTGTCAACACTTAAGGTTGGGCGATGCTGGAATACCCTGCTTTTGCCCACCTGATGCAGCCGGCCGAGAAAGCGGCCCAGTTGGCCCAGTTGCTCCTCGTGGTCGGTTTCCAGCGGTCGCCCACCCCGGCTGGGGAATAACGCAAAATAGCCGCCGGCATAGGGCAGCACCGAGCAACCATCCAGGCTGACGGGAGCAACGACGGGTACATCGGCAGCCAGCAGCTCATGGGTAAAGTCGTGCTCTTCCTGCAACTGTTGCAGACTCCAGCGCTCTGGCCGGTAAAACTTGACCACCCAGCGCTGGATAGCCGGGTAGCCGGCCAGCTCGCCCCGAAACTGATAGACCCGGTTTTCATAGCTATTCAGCGCCGTTAAACCGGAATCAATGACAAGGCCCAGATTTTCCAGCGCATCCAACACGGTATCCGGGGTTAAATCGGCAAAACAAAAAGCAGACATAAAGACCCTGTAGTCGCTGCAGCGAATAGATGCAGCGACTATAGCACGAGTTAACGCCTCGAGAAGAAGCGGTTGGTTTGTGAGACCTCAATATCTGGCTGGCCTTCAATACGGACAGTAAAGGTGAGATCGCTGATGGGCTGCTCCAACTCCCAGGGATCGGCGGCCAGACTGATGGGCAGGCTGGCTGTTTCTCCACCGGCGACTGTTAGCTCTGTCGGTCCTATCCAACGAAGATCATCCAGACCGGTTACCGAAAACACAAAGGTCTGCTGTTGCTGAGATTTGTTGATAATGCGCAAGGTGTAGGTGTTTTCCACCCAGCCCTCGCTGGTATCGCGGAACAAGGCTCCACGGTCACGCAGAATATCGAACTCCAGTGGCTGCCGGCTGTACAGGGTGTAGACAAAAGCGAGGCAAACAACCACCAACACAGCAAAATAGCCGAGCAGTTTAGGCCTGAGGACATGGGCACCCTTGCCCTGCAAGCGGCTTTCGGTGGTGTAGCTGATCAAGCCTTTGGGGTAGCCCATTTTTTCCATGGTGTCGTCGCAGGCGTCGATGCAGGCACCACAGTTGATGCACTCGTACTGCAAGCCGTTGCGGATATCGATACCGGTCGGACAGACATGGACACAGAGGTTGCAATCAATGCAATCTCCCAAGCCTTTTGCTTTGTAGTCGGTGTCTTTGCGGCTGCGGGGGCCGCGGTTTTCACCACGCGACGCGTCGTAGGTCACGGTAAAGGTATCTTTGTCGAACATGGCCGATTGAAAACGGGCATAGGGGCACATGTGGGTGCACATGATTTCCCGCATCCAACCGGCATTGCCATAAGTACAAACCGTAAAAAACAGCACTGCCAGCGTGGCCCAGAAGCCGGCTTGCAGGGTAAAGAAGTTCAGGAACAGCCGATCAATCGGCGTAAAGTAGCCAACAAAAATAAGTGCGGTGAGCAACGCAAAGCCAACCCAGCACAAGTGGGTGAGGAACTTTTTGCCAAACTTGTGCCAGCTCCAGCCTTGTTGATCCAGTTTCATCCGCTGATTGCGGCTGCCCTGAATTTTCTCTTCAAACCACATGAAAATAAAGGTCCAGACCGATTGCGGGCAGAGGTAGCCACACCAGACCCGCCCATAAAAGGTGGTGACAAAAAATAAGGCGTAGGCGGCAATGATAAAAATCCAGGCCAAAATGGTGAAATCTTGTGGCCACAGCGTCAGCGCGAAAATGGTGAACTTCTGTTCCGCTATGTTCAGTAAAATAGCTTGCTCACCATTGAACCGCAGCCAGGGCAACAGCATAAAGAGGCCCATAAAAAAGAACCCCATGTAACGACGGATCGCCTGATGCACCCCTTTCATGGCACGGACATAGATACGATCCCGGGATGGATAACGACCTTGCGGATTCTTTGCGGGCTGATGCAGCTGAACCTCGACCGGAATATTTTTCACATCGATTTTATCAGTCACAGGCACCTCGGACATGGTTGCACAAGCGGGTATGGAGTCGGCAGTATATCATTGAATTGTCTTTCCTTCATGGACCGTATTTTTCCCCGGCGCCTTGCAGACAAGGCTGTGATGGATCGGGTATCATCGGCTTTTACCTCATCAGGAGCGAGATCTCGGTGAAAGCATTGATCGTTATTTTGCTGGTTATTTTGTTGCTGGCTACTTTTTCGGATCATCCACGAATCAGTCCTTACAAAGAACAGCTGATTGATCAGCTGCATCGCCTTGGGGGCTCATCAGCCCGCTCCGGCGAGGCACAGGCCATGCGCAATATCGAGCGCTTGTTTACTGAGCTGGGCCAGGAGCTGGGTGAAGGGCAGCGAGCTCAATTGCAACGTGCAGCCTCCTCCAAGCAGGAATTGCTCTTGTTCCGCCAGCGTTACTGCATCGACGGTGATTTTAACCCCTTGCTTTTTGGTGAGCCTCTACGCAAGGTGTGCAGCATTATCGCCAGTCAGTATGACATCCTGATGCGAAACTAAGCTTGCGGTACATCAAACTAAGTAGATTAGGAGATACTGATGCGTGTTTGCGGCATTGAGATTAAAAGCAATGAAGCCATTATTTGTCTGATGAAGCTGGAGCAGGGGTTATTCCAGTTGCCGGATTGTCGCCAACAACGTTTTGTGTTGCAGCATGACAAAGATGCTGAGGCTATGCGCAAGTTTCAGTTTTCGTTGCAAAAATTTTTTCAGGACTATCAGGTCAGCCAGGTGGTGATTAAAGAGCGGCCACAAAAAGGAAAGTTTGCCGGTGGTGCTATTGGTTTTAAAATTGAGGCTGCGCTGCAGTTGCTGCCCGATGTTGAAGTGGCTCTGGTATCCAGTCAGCACATTAAAGAGCAGTTAAGTCGGAATCCGCTGCTGATTGATTTTAAAGCCACCGGACTGAAGGGATTTCAACAAACAGCTTTTGAAACGGCATACAGCTGGTTGCAGCGTAAAGAATAACCAGGGTTCATCCTGCAGCAGAGCCAAGGATGAACACTAACTCGAGCCTGTTTTTCCCGGTGGCGTTGTCACCGGTTCTATCACGACATCCGGCCTTTGGCTTGCTTGCTGAATGGCTTGCAGGACTAGGTGCCGGACAATTTTCGACTTTGCCTCACCGGTCATTTCACTGAGTTGATTTAAGGCTTCAATGGCTTCCGGGCTAAGCGTAAAGGTGGCATGGCGCATTGGCAAACGCGGCCCACTCTCCTCGTCAGGAAGCAACTGACGCAAACTCACCACCTTGGGCAAGCCCATGGCGTAATTGTTGGCGTCCTCGATAAAGTCGTCTACATTCACGGGCCGTTTTTCAGACGGCGTAGACTTTTTTTTCAGATCCCGCAGACCCATCTTCTTGTATTGCCTTCATTGATAAAAGTTCAGTGATTATATCGCGGATTTCTTGCGCGGCTTTGCCTTCCGGATCAATGTCCATCACGGACAAGCCTTTTTCTTCGCTGTCATCGTAGATATTCCGACTGTGCGTAATGGCTTCGAGCACCCGAAGGTTAAACGATTTGCAGACTTCTTTGGCATCCAAAATTCGGTTGGCTTGATTGGGCAGCGACGGACACTGTGTCATCACACAGCCAACAATCATGTCAGGATTCACCACATTGCTGGCGCTGACCAAGTCTTCCAGATGCTCCAGGGTTTTCAAGTCACGACGTTTGGGACGCAGTGGTAACAACACATGGCTGGCCACCACCATGGCTGAGCGCAGGGCGACACTGTCCTGACCGCCACAATCCACCACCACCACATCGTAATGCATTTCCAGGCTTTTCAATTCGTAGCGGATCTTGCCATACATCTGAACACAGTTGATCCAGGGCAAATCTGCATTCAGATGCCGCTCTTGCACCCAGTCCGAGGTCGTGCGCTGTGGATCGCAATCGACCAGCATGACATTGGCTTGTTTTTCCCGGGTAAAATACACGGCAATATTCTGTGCCAGACAACTTTTTCCGCTACCGCCTTTTTCTCCACCAACCAACAGAATCATCTGTCTTTCCTCATGTTGCTTCAAACCGACACCAAGGCCCAACAGGACCAATTTCCAGTATAGGCGGTAAATTAGTATTCTGCGAACCATCCAGACATTTTGTTCGCTTGAAGCTGGTGCAGGAAAAATAGCGCCCTGCTGTGTACCGAATGTAATTACTGCGCAAAAAATCAGCGGGAAAAGTTTCCTGTTTCTGTCAAAACGAAGTAATCTATAAGGCTAAGTGGTAGAAAATGACAGTGGGTAGGCAATGGCAAATTACAGTGAAGTGAAAGCAGTGTGTGAGCGGTTGCAACGGGAGGGGCGCCCCATCACCCTGGATATTCTGGCAAAGCACCTGGATGGCAGTCGCTCCAGCATGATGGTGCACTTTGATCACTGGTGCAGTGAAAATCAATACACCCCTCCGCAGGACGAGCCAACCAGTGGAGGCAGCGTAGGCAAGGGGATGGCATCCTTGAGTGCGCTGACCGAAAAGATGCCTGGCTCGCTGAGCAAGATGTTGCAATTCGGCAAAAAGGTTTTGAAAGAGCAAGACAAAGTGGCCCCGGAAAAAACCGTTGCCGATAGCTCAAAGGCGGCGGCTTCGATCGGTGCCAGGCAAGAGCCGGCGCCAGCTGCCAAGGTATCGCAGGAAGCCTCTGCCAGTGATAAGCAGGGACAGGATAAAGATAAGCAAGCATCTGCCAAGGAAAAAGAAACCGCAGGCAGCGATAAAGCTGCAGCAGAACCGGTGCAAGGCGAGTCAAAAGAAAACAAAAAAGCAGCGGTGCCAAAGCCTGCAGCTGCCAGTGCCAGTCAGGATGAGGCCATTGTGCGTGCAGCCGCCGCTGCGCAATCGAAATCGGCTGCCAAAGAACAGTCAGAAACAAAAACAACAACAAGTCAGCAACCAGCCAGGGCCAATACGCCAGAGGCTGCTTCATCCAATTCCGCAGGAGACTCAAAGGTGACTACCTCTACCGAAGATACCGATGTTTTAGTGCCGCAGCTGGAGCTGCATATTGAGAACCTGGAGCAGCAGCAGCAAGATTTACAGCAAGAGATTGCTCAGTTGCGTGAGCGGGCTCGTGAATTAACCGAAGACAGTGAAGATCTGCATCAGCAGTTCACCGATGCTCAGCAGCTGGCCATCGAGCGTCAAAAGGC
>JAFIFR010000111.1 GCA_020831935.1 Alkalimonas sp. | reverse complement strand
CGCTCATTGGAGCTGGTTGACACTTCAAATAGCATTACCTGTCCCAGCTCTCTTTCATAAGAAACGTGGTACTTTTTTAGTGTTCGGCTGTTAAGGTTTCCAACAAAAACAATAGTGGTTGATTGATCAACAACCTGAGCTGCAGCCCCTTGAAAACTAAAAGCACTGGAGCAGTCATTACACTCAGTATAAAGCGACTGGGCCTGGGCACTCAAAGGTGACAGCAATAACGCTAAGCAGATAGATAGATAGATAGATAGATAGATAGATTTTTCATTGACTCTTCCTTGTTTGTTTTGATGACTCAGCCTTAACCAGACTGATATCTATTTTATCTCACAACAAAGACATGAAATCAACAATATGTAAACAAACCAGCATTAAAAATGCGCCAGTCGCTCGGGCAACTGGCGAGTCACATTATCAATTGTTAAGCCCAAGCCAATCCTGCGGCTTAAGGTAACGCTCGTACAAAGCCGCTTCCGGGCTGCCGGGCTCTGGCTGGAAGCCGTACTGCCAACGCACCAAGGGTGGCATCGACATTAAAATCGACTCGGTACGGCCACCGCTTTGCAAGCCAAACAAGGTACCGCGATCAAACACCAGATTAAACTCCACATAGCGGCCGCGACGGTACAACTGAAACTGCCGCTCGCGCTCGCCATAAGGCGTCTCTTTGCGGCGCACTACCAACGGGAGATAAGCCGGCAAGAAGGCCTCACCGACAGCACGCATCAGCGCAAAGCTTTGCTCAAAGCCAGGCTCATTCAGATCGTCAAAAAACAAACCGCCGACACCGCGGGTTTCGCCACGATGTTTTAAGTAAAAGTAGTCATCGCACCACTTTTTGTAGCGCGGGTAATACTCCGCGCCGAACGGCTCGACCGCCGCCTTGGCCACCTGATGCCAATGCACCACATCCTCCTCAAAGGGGTAAAAAGGCGTCAGATCAAAACCACCGCCAAACCACCAGACCGGTGGCTCGCCCGCTTTTTCAGCAATAAAAAAGCGCACATTGGCATGGGTAGTCGGTAAGTAGGGATTGTTCGGGTGAATCACCAGCGATACACCGCAGGCATGAAAGCTGCGCCCAGCCAGCTCGGGCCGGTGCGCCGTGGCCGAAGCGGGCATCTGGGCCCCATAGACATGCGAATAATTCACGCCAGCCTGTTCAAATACAGCACCGCCCGTCAGCACCCGGCTGCGGCCACCGCCCCCTTCTGCGCGTTGCCAGGCATCTTCGACAAAACGGGCTTTGCCATCGGCCTGCTGCAGTGCCTGGCAGATGTTATCCTGCAATTGCTGTAAAAAGTCTTGTACCTCGGCCAGTTGCTGCTGACTGCTGTTTGACATTTTAACTCCTTAAAACCTGACCACTGATGGCATCGCGGATTTGGCTGGGTTGGGCGGCACCGCCCAAATCACCAGCAACCAGAGCGGCAATATCACCACCCAATTGCCGCAGCACTTCGGCGCTATCGGTCAGTGCCGGCTCGCCGGCCCGGTTGGCACTGGTGGACACCAGTGGCATCACCAACGCCTGACACAGCGCCCGCACCACCGGATGGGTGCTGACCCGCACCGCTATACTCGAATGCTGCCCGCTGATCCAAGCCGGTGCCTGAGCACTGGCCGGCAACACCCAGCTGATATGGCCCGGCCAGCTGGAGAAAATTTCGGCCCGACGCTCCAACGGAATCGCCGCATCGTCGATGTAGGGCAGCAACTGCGAGTAATCGGCTGCAATTAAAATCAACCCTTTTTCGACCGGGCGCTGTTTGATCGCCAACAGCCGCATCACAGCGGCTTCATTTTGTGGATCGCAGCCAAGGCCATAGACTGCCTCGGTCGGATAGGCCACCACTTCGCCAGCCTGAACCAGCTCTGCCGCTGCCTGGATGGAAACAATTTCAGCCATCGTCATTTCAGTAAAAATTTAATTCGGGGTCAGAAGCCGCTATAATACCGCTTTCGCGTACACACTTCATTCTCTTCAGAAGGATTTACCAATGCAGGTTGGCATTATCATGGGCTCAACGTCGGACTGGCCGACCATGAAGCATGCGGCGGCTATGCTGGAACAGTTTGGCATCGCCTACGAAACCAAAGTAGTCTCTGCCCACAGAACACCGCAACTGCTGGCCGACTATGCGTCCAATGCAGCCGCTCGTGGCTTGAAGGTGATTATCGCTGGTGCCGGTGGTGCCGCCCATTTACCCGGTATGGCAGCGGCTTTTACCAGCTTGCCGGTGCTGGGTGTACCTGTCCAGTCCAAGGCTTTGAAAGGCCTGGACTCGTTACTTTCCATCGTGCAAATGCCCAAAGGCGTTGCGGTAGGTACTCTGGCGATTGGCGATGCCGGTGCTGCCAATGCCGGCCTGTTAGCGGCTCAAATCCTGGCAACCCACAATCAAGAGCTGATGCAAAAAATCGATGCCTTTCGCCAACAGCAAACCGAGACGGTGTTAAGTCAACCTGATCCATCGGAGCTGCCCTGATGCGTGTGCTGGTATTGGGCTCAGGCCAGCTGGCCCGCATGATGGCGCTGGATGCCATGCCGTTGAACATCGAGGTGCAGGCGTTTGATGTGCGCAGTGATCAAATTGTCGATCCACTCAGTCAGCAAGTGCTGGGTGAAGGCTTGTCCCAGGCACTGCGCGATGCGGATGTGGTTACCGCCGAGTTTGAGCACATCCCGGCTGCGGTGCTTGAGCTCTGTGAACAAAGTGGCAAGTTTTTACCAGGCCAGGATGCTATTCAGGCTGGTGGTGATCGCCGGCTGGAAAAAGTCTTGTTGCAGCAGGCAGGCGTTGCCAGTGCCCACTTTCATCGGGTACAAAGCAAAGCGGATCTGGAGGCGGCTGTCGCCAAACTTGGACTGCCGCTGGTATTAAAAAGTGCTCTTGAAGGCTACGATGGCAAAGGCCAGTGGCGCTTAAAACAGATGGAGCAACTGGATGCGGTCTGGGCTGAGGTAGCGCAGTTTTTGAAGCAAGCCTCAAAAAAAGCCAAACAAGGTATTGTGGCCGAACAGTTTATTCCTTTTGATTACGAAGTTTCTCTGGTCGGTGCCCGCGGCAAGGATGGCAGCACAGCATTTTATCCGTTGACCGAAAACCATCATGTCAACGGCGTGCTCAGTGTGTCGCTGGCAAGATCCGAGCACCCGCTGCAGGCCCAGGCCGAGCAGATGTTTCAGGCCATTGCCGACAAGCTCAACTATGTTGGGGTGCTGGCGATTGAGTTTTTTGTGGTCGGCGAGCAATTGCTGGTTAACGAGTTGGCACCAAGAGTACACAACTCTGGCCATTGGACCCAACAAGGAGCTGATACCAGCCAATTTGCCAACCATATCCGGGCAGTCTGCGGCTTGCCGCTGGGCGCCACAACGGTACTTCGCCCAACGCTGATGGTGAATATCCTGGGGCTGGATCAATTGCCAGACGCCCTACTCGGCATTGCTGGCCTGCATTTGCACTGGTACGGCAAAACGGCTCGCCCCGGCCGCAAGATGGGCCATATCAACCTTTCGGCCGATACGACGGAGCAATTGACAAGGCGTTTTGAGCAACTGATTGCGTTGCTGCCGGCTGAAGACTTTCCCGAGCTGGAACTGCTGCTGGATAAACTCTGACAGGTTTCCATCCTGAAACAGCATCCTTGCGCCGCACTGGCTAGGACTGCTCTGCCTGACAGGCTTTATCGGCGCAGAGCAGTCGCTCCCCTTTGGCCGTTTTCTTGCGGATCAGCAGTCTAAAGCCACACTGTTGGCAGCTCCCTGCAACAGGTTGCTCATTCAACAGAAACTTGCATTTTGGATAGCGATTGCAGCCGTAAAAGTGCTTGCCATACTTGCTAATGCGCTCGACCAACTGGCCTTTGCCACAGTCCGGGCAATCAAAGGTTTCACTTTGGCTGTCATCTTCATGCACCACAAAATCGCAGACCGGGTAGTTGCTGCAGCCAATAAACATGCCATAACGGCCATTTTTGACCGCCAAAGGCTCACCACAACTGGGGCAAGGTTCCTGCTCCAGCAACTTCACCACAGTATCTTCGTGCTCATGCAAAGGCTTCAGGTATTGGCAACCTGGATAGTTGCTGCACCCCAGAAAGGGGCCTTTTTTACCCGACTTGATCTGCAGCGGATGCTGACATAACGGGCAAGTTCCCGGTTGCTGGGACAGCTTAAAGAGTGGATCAGTGTGCGCGGTCATGGTCATCGAAACCCACCAGCCTGGAATCGGGCCAGTATGCCACAAGGCTGGCTTTGACCCAACAGCAGTGCAGCCCCTAGTGCAAGGGGCCGTCTGGCTCGTCGAAAATCAAATCTTCCATTTGGGCGTAGGCGTTTTCACGGCCAGGGACATTAAACAACACCATCAGTACCACCCATTTCAAATCATCCAGGCTGATACTGGGACCATCGAGATCCATTACCCGGTCCAGCACCATCTCACGGGTACTGGCATCCAGCACATTGATTTGCTCTAAAAACAGCAGAAAACCGCGGCACTGGCTATCGAGCTTACGGCTTTCTTCCGGGGTGTAGATGCGGGTTGCACTGACACTAACTTTGGTCAGGTAGGGCTTAACATGACTTTCCTGCAGCTTGGACAAGCTCTCCAACCACTGCAAAGCACGAAATATATCGTCATCATGAAAGCCTGCCAGGCTGAGCTCTTTGGTGAGATCAGCACGGTCGGTGTAGATTTCCGATTCATTGTGGATGTAGTTTTCAAACAGGTAAACGAGGATATCAAACATGATTAGGTACTCCTCACTCTGATGTAGCCACCAGGCACTACTGCCACCAGACCTGCCAGCTCAAGCTGCAGCAAAGCAATGGTCGTGTCTGCTACTGAAAGCTGTGACCGTTCTGCGATCAGGTCAACCGCAGTAGCTTCATCTCCTACGTTAGCCAACAAAGTGTCATCGAACAAGTCTGGCGTGGTATTTTTTTCACTTTGTTGTTGCTTTAGACCCGATTTTGCAGAAAAAGTCCACTCTTCCAAAATATCGGCCACGCAGGTGGTGAGTTTAGCGCCTTGTTGAATCAAGGCGTGACAGCCCGCCGACTGCGGGTGGTAAATAGAGCCGGGGATGGCAAACACATCCCGGTTGGCATCGACCGCCAGGTGTGCACTGATCAAGGAGCCGCTTTTAAGCGCCGCCTCCACCACCAAAGTACCCTGCGACAACCCCACCACAATGCGATTGCGCTGCGGAAAATGTGCTGGCCGGGCATCGACCTGAGGAAAGTATTCGGAAACCAAAGCGCCTTGCTGGCGAATTTGCTCTGCCAGGGCCTGATTCGATTTAGGATAGATGCGCGTTAGCCCATGCCCCAACACCGCTATGGTTGGACCGGCAATGGAAAGAGCGCCTTGGTGGGCACAGCTGTCAATACCACGGGCCATGCCACTGGTCACCACATAGCCATGACGCACCAACTCGGCGGCGAAATCAAAGGCGATGCGCTTGCCGGTCGGGCTGGGCTGGCGGCTGCCAACCATTGCCAACTGAGGCTGACTGAGAATGGCCGGGTTGCCAGCAACAAATAACAGCAATGGCGGTTGACGAGTTTGCTTCAGCAATGCCGGATAGCGGCTATCATCAAAGCTTATCAGATGATGCGCATCATCTGCTGCCAGCCAGGCCTCAGCCTGTTGCAAGGCCTTGGCAGAAGGTGTGTGAATGGCAAGAGCTTGTCGCTCCGTCAGTCCCAGAGCACGCAAAGTGCTGATAGGTTGGCGGTACAACTCGGTGACAGAGCAATGTGGCGCAAGGCGCTGCAGGTGGTAACCATTCAGCCCCGCTTGCGCCAATATCAAGTACGGCAGCCTATCATCCATGATACGACTCCAGCTGTGTTGTTAAGGATTGACGATACGATCCCCCACCCGGACAGGTCGTAATGTATCGGTGACAATGGCAAAGCTGGCACGCTCTGTCACCTTGAACACCATCAGGTGACCGACCATCTCGCGAGGCATTTGAATTTGTTCATGGCCAAAGTTGCTGGCAAGTCGCTGGTAACGGCTGGCATCTTCCAGGTAGACTGGTTGCCCATTGCGACTGTCAACCACGGTTGGTGAAGGCCGCAGGATATCGAGCATATGACCGGGAGCCAGCTGATCCGCCGCGCCTTTGTTGATAATCACAATGTCCCACTTGGCAAATTCACGCAGCTTAGAGGTGGTATCAATGATCACCCCTTCCAGTGGTTGCTCTGGTCGGGCCATCTGAAAATAGGCAGGCAAAGCCTCACCATCGATAGCCGGCAGCACAATGTCGCCCTGGCGGATTTCTCGTTTCACGTCAACTAAGTACAGGGATGCCGGTACATTCTGCTCGGCATCGCCAGCTCGAAAAGCCCGACTGGTGGCAACCAGGGTCAGCGCATAACCCAATTTGTCGCCGCTGTCCGGGTCGACATAAGGGCGACCACGGCGGTAGATGGCGTAGCCTTTATCTGGCTCCAGCTCACCGCGGGCATAGAGGATATGGCCTTCAGTGGCATTTTTAACGTTGCTGCTAGCGCCAAGAATGTACGGTTTAGTTGCCAGCTCATCGGCGCTCATCATCTTGTCGTGCGTTAAAAATGGCCGAATCATCGCCAGCGGCACTGTGGTAACAGCAGCAAGACGGGTATCGGTTTGTCGGGTATGCGGCGATAGCCGGCGAACCCGGTCATCCCGCACCAGCATAGGTCGGCCATCGGCATCGTAGACCAGCATGAGCACATCACCGGGGAAAATCAGGTGGGGATTGTCGATTTGCGGGTTCATCCGCCACAGTTCAGGCCAGCGCCACGGCTGATTCAAATAGATGGCCGAAATGTCCCACAAGGTATCACCACGTTTAACGACATAACGCTCTGGCGCGCCTTCACGAACCTGCAAAACATCCGCAGAAACAGTTACGGTAAAACAAAAGACGCACAGCGCCAATAAGTTAAGGATAGGTTTTAACATGCCAGCATCCCCAGCGTGATCTTGTTGTAATTATGACAGACGAAGCTGTTCATTGCGCACATTAATGGCTAAAATTAGACCTTAGCACAGTTATTTCCTTTAAGCATAGTATTTGTGGAGCCTATGAGCGTACTTCGAGTGTTGCACTTCCCGGACGAACGACTGCGGACGGTCGCCAAACCCGTAGCAGAGATTACCCCTGAAATTCAGCAACTTGTCAAGGACATGCTGGATACCATGTACGATGAAAATGGCATTGGCCTGGCCGCTACCCAGGTGGACCGCCACTTGCGGGTAGTGGTGATCGACATTTCCGAGTCGCGTGATGAACCGCTGGTGCTGATCAATCCGGAAATTATCAGCAAAAGTGGCGAGACCACCTACGAAGAAGGCTGCCTGTCCGTGCCACAAAGCTACGCCAAGGTGGAGCGGGCTGCCGAGGTCACGGTCAAAGCGCAGCAGCTGGATGGCAGCTGGTTTGAACTGCAGGCCGATGGCTTGCTGGCCATTTGCATTCAACACGAACTGGATCACTTACTCGGCAAGCTTTTCATCGACTACTTATCCCCGCTCAAGCGTGACCGGATCCGGAAAAAGCTGGAAAAAGAAGCCCGGCTAGCTGCCCGCCATGCACTCTGATACAGGACTTCGCGTGACAGAATCGCTTCGTATTGTCTTTGCTGGTACTCCTGAGTTTGCCGCAGATCACCTGAAGGCATTGCTCAACAGCGAGCATCAGTTGGTGGCGGTGTACACACAGCCCGATCGCCCTGCAGGCCGAGGACAGCAATTAACGGCCAGTCCGGTGAAGCAACTGGCGCAGCAGCACCAGTTGCCCGTGTATCAGCCTGCTAACTTTAAGGCGGCCGAAGCCCAACAACAACTGGCAGCGCTGAAAGCCGATGTGATGGTGGTGGTTGCCTATGGCCTGTTGCTGCCGCAGAGTGTGCTGGATACACCCCGGCTGGGTTGCATCAATGTGCATGGGTCCTTGCTGCCGCGCTGGCGTGGTGCCGCGCCCATTCAGCGCGCCATTTGGGCTGGCGATCACCAGACCGGCATTACCATTATGCAAATGGACCAAG